>NZ_RZQL01000063.1 GCF_003997935.1 Mesorhizobium sp. M7A.F.Ca.US.006.01.1.1 | reverse complement strand
GCCACCAGCAGGGGGGGCGCTCCCGAAACCACCGCCGCACCGGTCACATCAGCCCAAAGCGCGGCCATCCTGTCGAAGACCCGCCTGCAGATCGCGCCGATCGTCGGCGCTTCGGTGGAAGCCGCGACACCTCTGACGGCGGAGTTGCAGACCCGTGCCAGGCAGCGCGGCATCACGCTCGCCGGCAGCGCCGACCAGACGGTGACACATGTGCTGAAGGGCTATTTCTCGACGATGTCGGAAGGCGCCGACACCACCGTCATCTATGTCTGGGACGTCTATGACCCCGCCGGCAACCGGCTGCACCGCATCAATGGCCAGCAGAAGGCCCCGTCGGTCAATTCCGGCGCCAGCGCGGGCGGCGACAGCTGGAAGGGGGTCTCGCCGGCCACCATGCAGGCGATCGCCGACCAGACCATCGACCAATTCGCGGCCTGGCTCGGCGGCAAGGCGGGCTGAAATGTTGCAGGCCGGTGATGGTTCGGAGCTTTCTTGAGTTTAGCCGGCGGATTCCCGATCTCGGCGCTTGCAATACCGGCGCGGGCCGCTAAAAGCCCGGTTAAAGGGCGCAGGCGAGTCCGTCAGGTCTTTCCATCCTCCACCAGGAACCGTGCATGAAACTCTTCGCGGGCAATTCCAACAGGGTGCTGGCCGAAGCGGTCGCCCGGTACCTCAACGTCCCGCTGGGCAAAGCCACGGTCAGGCGCTTCGCCGACCAGGAAATCTTCGTCGAAATCCAGGAAAACGTGCGCGGCGAGGATGTCTTCATCCTGCAGTCGACCTCGTTTCCGACCAACGATCATTTGATGGAACTGCTCATCATGATCGATGCCTTCATGCGCTCGTCGGCCAAGCGCATCACGGCGGTGATCCCCTATTTCGGCTACGCCAGGCAGGACCGCCGCGCTTCCGGCCGCACGCCGATCTCGGCCAAGCTCGTCGCCAACATGATCACCCGCGCCGGCGTCGATCGCGTTTTGACGCTCGACCTGCATGCCGGCCAGATCCAGGGCTTTTTCGACATCCCGACCGACAATCTGTTTTCCGTGCCGGTCATGGCCCGGGATGTGAAGGCCAAATACAAGCAGCTCGGCAACGTCGTGGTGGTCTCGCCCGACATCGGCGGTGTGGTCCGCGCCCGTGCCCTGGCCAAGCGCTTCGACGCGCAACTGGCCATCGTCGACAAGCGCCGTGAGCGGCCCGGCGAATCGGAAGTCATGAACATCATCGGCGCGGTCGCCGGCAAGGATTGCCTGCTGATCGACGACATCGTCGATTCCGGCGGTACGCTGTGCAACGCCGCCGATGCGCTGCTGGCCAACGGCGCCACCAGCGTCACCGCCTACATCACCCACGGCGTACTGTCGGGCGGCGCTGTCGCCCGCATCAGCGGCTCGAAGCTGCAGGAACTGGTGATCACCGATTCCATCCAGCCGACGCAGGGCGTGCTCGACGCCCCCAACATCCGCGTCATCTCGATCGCCGACCTGATGGGCGAAGCCATTTCGCGCACGGCAACCGAGGAATCGGTGTCCAGCCTGTTCGACTAGAACAGCAGCTTCCGCTACGGCGCAGGGCTTTCCAACCGAACCGGGCCGATCAGGCGACGGGCGATTTCCACGCTTTCGCGTGCGCCACGCATGTAGCCGCGCGGCGATGCACCCAGCATGCGCTTGAACATGGTGATGAAGGCCGGCACGCTGTCATAGCCGAGATCAAGCGCCACCCTGGTGATCGGCTCGCCGTCCGCCAACCTGGGCAGCGCCGCGAACAGGCAGGCCTGCTGGCGCCATGTCGACAGCGACAGGCCGGTCTGGCGCTGGAAGGCGCGCGTGAACGAACGCCGGCTCATGCCGGCTGCATCGGCCCACTCATCGATCGTCGCGTGCGGCGATGGTGCTGCGACGAAGCGCCGGCACAGCGCCGACAGCCTTGGATCGGACGGGAATGGCAGCCCGAGAGGCCGTTCCGGCAAGGTCGGGATTTCGTGCAGCAAAAGGTTCATGATCAGCCCACCGCGTCCTTCCAGAACGCCGCCTTGCGGCAGCTTTTCCGATTCCACGATCAGGCTGTGCATCAGGTCGGTGACGCCGACGACGCGCAAGCCTTCGGGCAGCCCGGGGATCGCCTGTGGCATGACATAGACCGAACGCATCGAGACATCGCCCAGCATCTCGACGGAATGCTCGGTGCCGGCTGGAATCCACATCGCGTGGTCGGGCGGCACCATCCAGCGCCCGTAGCGCGTCGTCACCAGCACCACGCCGACAAGCGCATGCAAGAGCTGGCTGCGGCTGTGGCGGTGCTGTGGCACGCGGTAGCCGTCCGGATATTCGGTCGGCAATGCCACCGCCGGCCCGGCCACTTGCTCAAGCCACTGCCAGCGGCTCTCGTGCAACTGGCCGAGATTGGCATTGCCAGCGTGAAAAACTTCTTTGCCGTGCGGCATCCGATATGGCCCACTTGCGAAACTATTGGACCAAACCACGAAAGAAGTCGTGTCGCAAGCGGCTTATAAGGCACCGTCCCCAGGCGCTCCACAGGAGCGTCCGACAAGGCGGCCGCAGGAGCGTCCGTCAACTGCCTGCGGGTGTGCCCGCCAAAAAGACCACGGAGCCTACCTTGACCGATACGACAGCCGCCAGCGTCGCCCCACCGGCGAGCGCCAGTCACGCCTCAGCCCAGGCGACGGCCTTCACCGTCATCCTGGCGGTGAGCTTCTGCCACTGCATCAACGACATCATGCAGTCGCTGCTATCGGCCATTTACCCGCTCCTGAAAGAGAATTATGGCCTCGATTTCTGGCAGATCGGCTTGTTGACCTTCACCTTCCAGGTGACGGCATCGCTGCTGCAGCCTGTGATCGGCATGATCACCGACAAACGGCCTATGCCCTATTCGCTGCCCTACGGCATGGCGTCGTCGCTGATCGGTCTGATCGTGCTCGCCTATGCCGGGCATTATTCGCTGCTGCTGATCGGCGCCTCGCTGATCGGCATCGGCTCGGCGATCTTCCATCCGGAATCCTCGCGCATCGCCCGCTTCGCCTCCGGCGGCCGCTTCGGCCTGGCGCAGTCGCTGTTCCAGGTGGGCGGCAATTTCGGCCAGTCCATGGGGCCGCTGCTGGCGGCCTTCATCGTCGTGCCGTTCGGCCAGACCAGCATTTCCTGGTTCGCCGTCGGCTCGCTGATCGGCATCATCGTTTTGTGGCAGGTCGGCGGCTGGTACAGCCGGCTGCGTGCCGCGCAGGGGACCCGCAAGGCGGCAAGCTTCGTTTCGCCCTTCCCGCGCCGCAAGGTGATGAATGCATTGATCGTGCTGACACTGCTGGTGCTGAGCAAGAATGCCTACATCGCCAGCCTCGCCAGCTACTACACCTTCTATTCCATGCATAAGTTCGGCGTTTCGGTGCAGATGAGCCAAGTCATGCTGTTCCTGTTTCTCGGTGCCTCGGCGCTGGGCATCCTGCTCGGCGGCCCGTTCGGCGACCGCTACGGGCAGAAGGCGATGATCTGGTTCTCCATTGTCGGCGTGCTGCCCTTCACGCTCGCCCTGCCCTACGCCAATCTGGAATGGACGATGGTGCTGACGGTGCTGATCGGGCTGATCCTGTCCTCGGCCTTCTCCAACATCGTCGTCTTTGCGCAGGAACTCGTGCCGGGCCGCGTCGGCATGATCGCCGGCATCTTCTTCGGCTTCGCCTTCGGCATGGGCGGCATCGCGGCGGCCGTGCTCGGCGTCGTCGCCGACATGAAGGGCATCGATTATGTCTTCCAGATCTGCTCGTATTTGCCGTTCCTTGGATTGCTGACCGTGTTCCTGCCGAACATGAAGGAAGCACGCAAGGCGCAGGCAGCCGCCTAGATCAGGCGGGTCTGAACCCACAAAGCACCCGCCTGAGGGCCGGGTGCTTTGTAGTCTCTTCGGAAAGGCCTAAGCCTTGAAGAAGGCCAGCAGGTCGGCGTTGATGACGTCCGCGTGGGTCGTGGCCATGCCGTGCGGAAAGCCCTTGTAGACCTTGAGCTCGCCCTTCTTGAGCAGCTTGATCGTCAGCAGCGCCGAGTCGGCGATGGGAACGATCTGGTCGTCGTCGCCGTGCATGACCAGCACCGGCACGTCGATCGCCTTCAGATCCTCGGTGAAGTCGGTTTCCGAGAAGGCCTCGATACAATCATAATGCGCCTTGGTGCCGCCCATCATGCCTTGGCGCCACCAATTGTCGATGACGCCCTGCGATACCTCCGCACCGGGGCGATTGAAGCCGTAGAACGGACCGGCCGGAACGTCGCGGAAGAACTGGGCGCGATTGGCAGCCTGGGCGGAGCGGAAGCCATCGAAAACCTCGATTGGCAAGCCGTCGGGATTGGCTGCGGTCTTGAGCATGATTGGCGGCACCGCGCCGATCAGCACCGCCTTGGCAACACGGCCTCCGGCGCCATATTGAGCGACATAACGTGCCACTTCGCCGCCGCCGGTCGAATGGCCGACATGAATGGCGTTCTTGAGACCCAGATGGGTGGCAAGTTCCGCCACATCGGCTGCATAGGTATCCATCTCGTTGCCGATATCCGTCTGGGTTGAGCGACCGTGGCCTCGGCGATCATGGGCAATGACACGGTAGCCCTGTGACAGGAAAAACAGCATCTGGGCGTCCCAATCGTCGCTGCTCAACGGCCAGCCGTGATGAAAGACGACAGGCTGCCCGGCCCCCCAGTCCTTGTAGTAAATCTGCGTTCCGTCCTTGGTGGTGATCGTACCGCTGCCGGAGCTGGGCTTGGTTTGCGAGGTCATCTCAATCTCCTTCTGGTTATTTCCGCGATAAACAATATCGCGATAACGATATAGCTAACGCGGCCCAAAACCCTTGTCCACAAAAATATGTATCGCGATATCATTTTTCGTGGTATCGAATTGATGCCCATATTGGCAAAAGGAATGCGCCGTGCCTCTCCCGTTGGACAATCAGCTCTGTTTCACGCTCTATGCCACCAGCATGGCGATCAACCGCACCTACAAGCCGATGCTGGACGAGATGGGCATCACCTATCCGCAATACCTGGTACTGAACGCACTTGGAGAGGCCGACGGCATGTCGGTCGGCACCATCGCCCACAGGCTCGCTCTGGAATCGAGCACCGTCACGCCGCTGGTGAAGCGAATGGAGCAGGCCGGGCTGGTGACCCGCCAGCGCAGCCAGACCGACGAACGCCAGGTGCAGGTCGATCTGACATCAGCCGGGCGCGGGCTGCTGGTGCAATGCAACTGCCTGAACGAGACCTTGATTGAGCGCTCGGGCATGAAGCTGGCCGAGCTCGATGCCTTGAACCGGCAGATCCAGGCGCTACGCAACGCGTTGACCGGCGACCGGTAGCCCACACAGCCCTCGCGTAGCTGTTCGGCCCTGTCATGGGTTGATGGTAGTCAGCGCGGCTTTTGACGGCGGCTACGCCAAACGCCGCACCGCAATCATGCGGACTTGAGCACGGCAAATGACCGTTTGCGCATGGCCCGCTTTGCCTGGAAACTGACGGCGGGAGCGGGACGGCCGACATGGAAGCCCTGGATCTTGTCTATGCCGAATTCGCGCATAAGAGCCATCTGCTCGTCGGTTTCCACCCCTTCGACCAGGATCTTGTGGCCGCGATTTCGAACCAGGGTGATAATGTCCTGCAGCATCGCCTTGCCGCTCGGGGAGCTGCAGTCGTGCAGAAACGAGCGGTCGATCTTCACCGTATCGAAATCGATCAGGCGAAGCCACGAAAGGCCCGCAAAGCCGGTCCCGAAATCATCAAGCCAGATCTTGATGCCGAGCAGCTTCAGATCGCTGATGCAGCGCAGAATGTCGGAGTGCATCTCCATCTCCAGCCCTTCGGTGATCTCGAAGGCCAGCCTGCTGCCGGCGACGCCGGTCTCGCCCAGAATGGTCGCGACGGACGTTGCGAAGCCCGGTGTCTTGAGCTGGATCGGAGAGACGTTGACACTGACGACACGGACGTGGTCATCCGCCAGGAGCTCGGCGCACACCGTCCTTATCGCCCAGCGCCCGAGTTCCAGGATCGCGCCGGTCCGCTCGGCGACGGGAATGAACAGGCTCGGCGGAACCGATGTGCCGTCCAGCATCTTGAGGCGCATCAGAGCCTCTACCGCTTCAACCCGGTCCGATTTGACGTCCTGGATGGGCTGGTAAACGAGTGAAACGAGATTCTGGCCGATCGCGATCTTCAGCAAGGCCGCAATGTTCTCGCTCTCGTCGCTGCTTTGCGGGTCGGTTGGATCGAACAGCCGGGCACAGTTTCGACCGCCGGCTTTTGCCAGATAGAGAGCGCGATCGGCCTCGTGGATGATCTTCTCCAGCTTGGCCCCGGTCTGCGTCCTGGTGAATGCGGCGCCAACGCTCACCGTTACGATCGAGACGCCGTCGCGCCGCAGTTCGTGCGTCAGAGCCAGGTTCTCCACCGTGCTGCAAATGGCTTCCGCTATATCCAGGATCTGCTCTTTTTTCTCCATGCGAGCCAGGACGATGAACTCTTCGCCGCCATAGCGACCGATGGAGCCGTTGTACTGTTTGATCATATCGCTAAGCGCATTGGCGACATGGATCAGGCAGCGGTCGCCTTCCTGATGGCCGTAGCAGTCATTGAATTTCTTGAAAAAATCCACGTCGATGAGGATTGCCCCGAAACTGGTGCCGACCTTTTGCCAATCGCTCCAATAGTCCCGCAGCTTCTCGTCGATCGCACGCCGGTTCTCCAGACCCGTCAGCGGATCGGTCCGCGACAACCTCAGCAAGGCCTTGCCGCGTTCGGTCGCCTCATTGTGCTGGATCTTGGCTTCCAGAGCGTTCAGGAAGACGTTGTAGCGTTCCTCATTCAGTTTCCAGTTCACATACGAAGTGAATGTGAAACAAGATATATAGAAAGCCCCAAATACCATTTTGTATGTAAGGGTTGAAGGAACGAAGTAATTTACGATGTAAAGTATACACAATATTATTGCCGAGGTTACGATAGAAAGTTTGAAATTGAAGGTGAAAAAAAGATTGGCACTCATCATGAATATGGTCCCGAAGACCATATAATAGGAGACGCTTTCCTTGTCCGCGCCCAGAACGGCTGGGCACAACCAGCCGACATAGCCAAAGATGATGGCCCCGGCGCAGGTCACGTCGAGCCATTCCGTCCCGACCCCGTGGCGAAGCTGTGCTTCGAGGATCAAAAGCGCGCTCAAGCCAACCGCGAAGCGCGCCGTGATCGTATAGGCGGCCACATCCGGGATCAGCAGCAGATCGGTTGCCGAAAACAAGAGATAGATGGCCACCGCAATCCAGAGCCCTGGCCTGGCTTCTCCTCTTCGCGTCGCCCGGGCTTCCGTGCGGTAAAGGGTGCGAAGCTCGTCGGCCCCCAGTTCGTAGCGCGGCTCGTACGGCTCCGCATCAACCGCATCGACCAATACGGATGACAGGTGTTCGTTCATCACAATAGACCCCGTTTGAAAGGGATTTTGTTTTCCGAACTCATTTCCAGCTTCTGCCCCCACGCGGGCCGGCTCCTTGGGACGCGACGGCGATTGCGACGCCGGGCAAACAAATGCAATCGCGCAAGACAAGTTTCCGTTAACTCGAACCCGGAATTCGGGCCGGAAGCCGTCTAAAGAGGAACATGGTTTGCGGGAAATTAATCATAACGATAAAATGCTGTTGGCCCGACATTGGCAAAGGGAGCATTCTACGCAATAAGTTAACCGACTGTTAACTATGGAGTGATGGCGTGCAGACCGTTCTTGATGGCAAAAGCTTGATTACTGCCGAGATGCTCGCCGGCACGCTGCCACGAGGAAAGCTCGAGCATCATGGCGAAGCGTTCGAAACCGCTCGCGCAGAGCTTGCCCTCATTCTTCACGCCACACAGCAGCAGGTCGAACAGGACAAGAACCCGGCCGAGATCGTCGGCCGCTTGCTGTCCTACCTGAATGGCCTGCATTCCAAGGTTCATCCCGACGTCTGGCATGCATTGATACCGGTCGCGCAGAACCATCCGATCCTGAAGTATTTTCTCGAGGATCCGCTGACGCACTGGTCCTTCACCAAGCCCAGGGGCTATTCCGGCGACGCGCAGTTGCTCGACTACATCTATTGCGACCCGCACGTGGCAGAGAGCGTGGCGAACGCCTCGGAGGTCGGCAAAGCACTCTATAGCCATACCCAGAACGTACCGTCATGCGTCGCTGCACGGGAACGACGCGACCTCCTGACCCGATATGTCGATGAGATTGCGGCCAAGAACGGACTGCAAACCGAGGTCCTGGCGATCGCGGCCGGCCATTTGCGCGAGGCCAATCGCTCGGTCGCGTTGGCGGAGGGCCGTCTCAAGCGTTGGGTAGCCCTCGACCAGGATCCCCAGAGCGTTGGGCTGATCGCGCGCGACTTCCAGGGCACGGCGATTGAGGCCATCGATGGCTCGGTGCGAACCGTGCTCACGAGGGGCCATAAGCTCGGGAAGTTTGATTTCATCTACGCCTCCGGTCTTTACGACTACCTCGCCCACAACGTTGCCGTGAAACTCACGAAGACCTGCCTGCAGATGTTGAAGCCGAACGGAACCTTTCTGTTCGCGAACTACGCCGAGGGCACCCCTGACGCCGGGTACCGGGAGACGTTCATGGACTGGGTGCTGCTGCTGCGGTCGGAGGTTGACATGTGGAACATCGTCAATGCCAGCGTCGACCGCAACGCCGTCGAGGCGCAGGTGTTCTTTGGCGAGAACCGCAACGTGCTCTACGCCGTCATCGAAAAGCGCGGATAGCACACCCGCCTTGGCTGCGCCGGTGGACATGCCTTTGGCTTGCGCCTCCGGCCGCCTTCCGCTATAGAGCCGCCACCCGCGTAGACACCCTTGGAGGCAACGCGGCGGAAGGCCGCCTCACCCGGCGGCTTTCTACGTTTACGGTCCAGGCTCTGCCAACCGTGAGCGCTCCAGAACAAACCGAAAGGAAATGCCATGAGCCACGACACTTACGAGCTCAAGGCCGAAGCACGCGAACAGGTCGGTAAGGGGTCCGCCCGTGCAGTTCGCCGCAACGGTAAAGTGCCTGCAGTAATCTATGGTGACAAGCAGCCTCCCCTGGCTATCGCGCTCACCTACAAGGACATCTACTACAAGATCCATGGCGGCGGGTTCCTGACCACGATCGCCACGATCGATGTCGACGGCAAGAAGATCCAGGTCCTGCCGAAGGACTTCCAGCTCGACCCGGTCAAGGATTTCCCTGTCCATGTCGACTTCCTGCGCATCGGCAAGGACACTCAGGTCAATGTCGACGTGCCTGTCCACTTCATCAACGAGGACAAGTCGCCCGGCATCAAGCGCGGCGGCGTGCTCAACATCGTGCGTCACGAAGTCGAGTTCCACTGCCCGGCCAATGCGATCCCGGAATTCATCACCGTCGATCTCACCGGGGCCAACATTGGCGACTCGATCCACATCTCGGCGGTCAAGCTGCCGGCTGGTGTGAAGCCTGTGATCTCCGACCGCGACTTCACCATCGCGACCATTGCCGGTTCATCGGCGATGAAGCCGGAGACGGAAGAGACGGCTGAAGTGGCTGCGCCTGAAGCGGCTCCTGCCGCCGAAGAGAAGTAACTCTTTCCCGCCCGGAGTAGACGATGCTTGTCTTTGCAGGCCTCGGCAATCCGGGCGCGAAATACGCTGACAACCGCCACAATGTCGGTTTCATGGCGGCGGACGCAATCGCCCGCCGCCATTCCTTTTCGCCTTGGTCGAAGAAGTTCCAGGGCCTGATTTCCGAGGGCACGCTGGGCGGCGAGAAAATCGTCCTGATCAAGCCGCAGACCTTCATGAACCTGTCCGGCCAGTCGGTCGGTGAAGCGCTGCGCTTCTACAAGCTCGAGCTTTCCGCGCTCACCGTCTTCTATGACGAGATCGATCTTGCCGAAGGCAAGCTGCGCATCAAGACCGGCGGCAGCGCCGGCGGCCACAACGGCATCCGCTCGATCGACGGCCATGTCGGCAACGCCTATCGCCGCGTCCGCATCGGCGTCGGCCATCCCGGCGTCAAGGAAATGGTCCAGCATCATGTGCTCGGCGATTTTGCCAAGGCCGACCGCGAATGGCTCGAACCGCTGCTCGACGCAATCGCCGACAATGCCGCCATGATCGTCAAGGGCGACGAGTCCGGCTTCATGAACAAGGCCAGCCTCGCCGTCCAGGGCAAAGCCGGCGCGGAACCGGATAAGCCTGCGCCGAAGCAGCCGGCGCAGAAACAGCAAAGCCACATCCGCCAGGCACGGCCGCAGCAGACGCCCGCCAAGCCGCCGGAATCCGGCCCGATGGCCGCCATGCTGAAGAAGCTGTTCGGCGGCAAGGACTGAGCTTCAAGGGGATCGTAGGGCTTGACGTTGATCACCCCTATCGCCCATAGCCCTGATCAAATTTAGAGTTTCCCGATAGGACCGGATAAAAATGGGTTTCAAATGCGGCATCGTTGGCTTGCCCAACGTCGGCAAGTCGACGCTTTTCAACGCGTTGACCAGGACGGCTGCGGCGCAGGCCGCCAACTATCCGTTCTGCACCATCGAACCGAACACCGGCGAAGTGGCGGTGCCCGATCCGCGCCTGCAGAAGATCGCGGCGATCGGCAAGTCGAAGGAGATCATCCCGACCCGCATCTCCTTCGTCGACATTGCCGGCCTGGTGCGCGGCGCCTCCAAGGGCGAAGGGCTGGGCAACCAGTTCCTCGCCAACATCCGCGAGGTCGACGCCATCGTGCATGTGCTGCGCTGCTTCGAGGATGACGACATCACCCATGTCGAGGGTCGCATCGACCCGGTGGCCGATGCCGAGACGGTCGAAACCGAGCTGATGCTCGCCGACCTCGACAGCCTCGAGCGCCGCATCGTGCAATTCCGCAAGCGCGCCGGCAGCAAGGACAAGGAAGCGACCACCGTGCTGCCGATGATGGAGGCAGCGCTCGAACTGTTGCAGGCCGGCAAGCCGACCCGCGTTCTGCTCAAAGGCATCTCGGCGGAAGATTTGCGCATCCTGCAGGGCTTGAACCTTCTGACCTCGCATCCCGTGCTCTATGTCTGCAACGTCGCCGAAGCCGACGCCGCCACCGGCAACGAGCACACCAGGGCCGTGGAAAAGATGGCTGCGGCGCAAGGCGCCGGCACCGTGGTGATCTCGGCCGCGATCGAGGCCGAAGTTGCGCAACTCTCCGACGAGGAAGAGATGGAATTCCTGTCCTCGCTAGGCCTCGACGAGCCCGGCCTGAACAAGGTGATCCGCGCCGGCTACGATCTGTTGCACCTCATCACCTATTTCACCGTCGGGCCGAAAGAGACGCGCGCCTGGACCATCCATAAGGGCGACAAGGCCCCTCAAGCCGCCGGCGTCATCCACACCGATTTCGAGCGCGGCTTCATCCGCGCCCAGACCATCGCCTACAACGACTTCGTCACACTGGGCGGCGAAGTGGCGGCCAAGGAAGCCGGCAAGGCGCGCGACGAAGGCAAGGAGTATGTTGTCCAAGACGGCGACGTGCTGTTGTTCAAGTTCAACACCTGATGTGACGGATGTCACGCCGCCGTGGCGGCGTGATCAGCGCCCTCTCCGGCTAGCCGGGAAACCAGCTATTGCCCACTACTCTCCGGCCACTCACCCAGACCGTGGCGATGTTGGCCCGCGCTGCGTTGAGCACGATCTTCTGGAATATCTCCTCAAGCGTATCGTCGGCCATGCCGATGTGAATGTTCGAGGCCGTGGCGCTGGTGTCGATCAGCAGCGCGTCAAACTCATAGCCGATGCGAAAACTGCCCGTCGGCAGATCAAGTGCTTCCGCACCGCCGGCGGTCGCCAGCCAGAACGCCTCCTGGTGCGTGATGGGTTCGCCGGGCGCACCGCGCTGCTCCGGCGGCAGGCCGGCATGCACACCGCTTTGCAGCGTCCTCGACGCTGACAATGCATATCGGCAGCCGTCGAACAGTGACGGGCTGTAACCTCCGGAAATGTCGGTTCCGAGCCCGACATGCATGTGCCGGTCAAGTGCCGCGCGCAGCGGAAATGCGGCATTGGCGAAATAGAAATTGGACAGCGGGCAATGCGCAACACCCGCGCCCCTCTCCTCTATGAGGTTCATATCCTGCTCATCGATGAAATTCGAATGCGCCAGGATGGTGTGCCGGGTGAGCAGGCCGAAACCATCAAGGCTTGCCGCATCGGTTCGGCCGAAGCGCGTCTCGACGAACTGCTTTGCCCAGTCGCTCTCCGAGCAATGCGTCTGCACGTGGCAGCCGAATTCCGTTGCCAGCTTGCCCAGTCCCTGCAATGCCGCATCCGTGCAGCTTGGGATGAAGCGCGGTGTGATCGCCGGCTTGACGAGCGGCCTGTCGCGCGGATCCAGCGCCTTGACCGCCTCGATGAACCGTCTGGTGTCCGACACCGCGCTTGCCGCATCGGCATCGCGGTAGAAGGGCGGGCACTGCTCTGGATCATCCATCACCACCTTGCCGACAACCGCGCGCTGCCCCTTCTCAAGACAGGTCTCGGCAAGCATCAGGCTGGCGTCGACATGGACCGTGGCGAAATAGAGCGCCGTGGTGGTGCCGTTGGCCAGCAGATTGTCGACCAGATCGGCATAGACCTCGTGGGCATAGTCGACGTCGGCGTAGCGCGCTTCGAGCGGAAAGGTGTATTTCTGCAGCCAGACTTCAAGCGGCACATCCAGCGCCTTGCCCATCTGCGGCCATTGCGGCGCATGGATGTGCAGGTCGATCAGGCCAGGCAGCAGGAACTGGCCATCGGCAAGCTCAACCAGCGTGCCGGCCTGGCGTGCGGCGTTCTGCCTGGCCTCGTACTCCGAATGACCAGGCGCCAGGATCTCCGCGATACGCCCCTGCGCATCGATGCTGAACAGATGATCCTTCAGCACCTCCAGCCTGCCGCGTTCGGGCGTGTGGAAGGCGGTGCCGAGCAGCGTGAAGGGCTCTGTCGTCATGTTCGGCTCCGGTTCGGCTAACAGTCTGCTTGGCCTACAAAAAAACAGTTGGCAGATGCTATGGCCGCTGTCCTTTGACCCCGACTGATCCCATGATCGAGCGGGAATTTCTAGAGGGGCCAGAAGGGGAACCGTAGATGGAACGCATTGCGCCAGAGATCACATTGATTGCCCAGCCGGACGATCCGCTGCCATGGGCGAAGGCAGCGCTGCTCGGCCTCCAGCACGTGCTGGCGATGGATGTCTATATCGTGCCGTTCATCATCGCATCGGTGCTCACCTTCAGCGTCGGCGATGCCGGCGCCTTCATCCAGTCCGCATTCGTGGCGGCTGGCATCGCCACACTGATCCAGTCGCAGCTTTTGATGCGGCTGCCGGTCGTCCAGGGGCCGTCCTTCGTCCCGATCGGCGCGGTGCTGGCCATCGCCTTCGGAGCGGGCGGCGGCATCGGCGGCCTTTCCGCCGTGGTCGGAGCGCTCATTCCGGGCGCCATACTGGTCATGCTGCTCGGGTCGCCGACAAGGATCTTCCATCGCCTCGTCAACCGCTTCGTACCGCCCATCGTCGGCGGTGCGATCATCATCGTCGTCGGCGTCGCCTTGATGCCGGTGGCGCTCAAGGAGAGCGTGTTCGCGGTCCACGGCACCGCCACGGTCGGCGGCAACATCGTCCTCGCTTTTATCGCCGCTGCTTTCCTCGTCGGCTGCATGCTGACCGGCATGGCACTTGGCGCGAAGGGCGCCTGGCTTCGCCTGCTGTCCGTGATCATCGCCCTGGTGGCAGGCAGCGTGGCCGCCGCCTTCATGGGCCAGTTGAACATGGCGGGCGTTGCGGACGCGACATGGTTTTCCATGCCGCGAATCGCCTTCCTCAATCTCGACGTGACGTTCTCGCTGTCGGCGACACTGACAATGCTGATCGTCTATATCGTCGTTCTCGCCGAAACCACCGGCACCTGGTTCGCCGTCGGCGCCGTCATCGACAAGCCGCTGTCGGACGAGCAACTCGACCGGGGCGCCACTGGAGAAGGCCTCGGCTGCCTGGTCAGCGCGCTGCTATGCAGCACGCCGGTGACAGGCTATTCGTCCAATGCCGGCATCATTGCCATCACCGGTATTGCCAGCCGCGCCGCCTTTGCCGCGGCCGGCATCTTCCTGGTCCTGTTCGGCCTGATCGGCAAGCTTTCGGCGGTCATCGCCTCGATACCGGGGCCGGTCATCGGCGGCGTTTTCGGCGTCCTCTGCGTCGTCATCGCCATGAACGGTTTCCGCGTCGTGCGCGGTACACCCCTGACCGAGCGGAACATGCTGGTCATCGGTCTGCCGATCTTGATGGCGCTGTTTGCCACGATGGCGCCGCCGGATTTCGTCAAGACGCTCCCCGACCTCGTGCAGTACATCCTCGGCTCATCAATCGCCTTCGGCGCGGTCTGGGCCATCGTGCTGCATCAGATCCTGCCAAAGTCCCGATAGACGCGCCCCGGAGATGAGCCGACCACCAGATATCTGGCCCAAGTGTCGGCTATGAAGCTGATAATATTTGATTGTGACGGCGTCCTTGTGAACAGCGAGGAGATATATCAGGCAGCCGAGCTTGAATATCTGACCGCGGCGGGCATCACGTTCGAACCGGGCGCCTATACACAAGCCTTCATGGGATTGTCTCCCGCTATGTGGCAGGCGAAGCTCGAAGCAATCGGCCAGGAGCGAGCGAAGCCGCTCTCTCCGCGCTTTTTTGAACAGCTTGCCGACTACACCAACGAACGCTTGCGGAAGGATCTGGCCGCCTTACCCGACGCACGGAATGTAATCAGCCGGCTCCCGGCACCGAAATGTGTTGCGTCGAGCACGCCGCTCGCCCGATTGCGTTGGAAGCTCGAACACACAGGCCTTGTCGACCTTTTCGATCCTCATATTTTTTCATCGGACATGGTCGTCAACGGAAAGCCGGAACCAGACCTGTTCTTGCACGCGGCGGGCGCGATGGGCGTTCATGCAAGGGATTGCATCGTGATCGAGGACAGCGTGAACGGCGTCCTGGCGGGCAAGGCTGCGGGCATGCGCGTGATCGGATTTACCGCTGGCAATCATTGCGCCGGCACTCATGGCGATGGTCTGTTGCGACATGGCGCGGATGCTCTCGTCGGCGCATACGAGGATTTGGAGGTCACCCTCGCCAGTCTCTAGATTCGATCCATGGACGCGGCTTCCGAGCTTGTCTTGATTTTGTCACGTCGCAGGTCTAAGCGGCAGATGCACGGTCGGCGCTGACGTCGAGAACCGTGCAATCCAACACGACGCGTCAATCCGAACGCACCCTTTGGCCCCAGCAAGGGATATCAGGCGATGATCAAGGCCTTCGTCGTGGACAATGATCGCCTGCGCGTCGTCGACGATCTCCTGGCGAACAGTGAGACCATCGTCTGGGCGGACCTGTTCAACCCGACAAAGGAAGAGGAAGCGACGATCGAGAGCTGGCTCGGCGTTGCCATTCCGACGCGCGAGGAGATGGAGGAGATCGAGATTTCGAGCCGCCTCTATGTCGAGGACGGCGCCTATTTCATGACCGCCACCCTGCCCGCCCAGACCGAGGTCGACGATCCCTTGATGTCGCCGGTCACCTTCGTGCTCGCCGGCACAAGGCTGATCACTGTGCGCTATCACGAGCCGAAGGCCTTCAAGACCTTTCCGCAGCGCGCCGAGAAGGTGGCCACCGGCTGCACCAGCGGCGACACCATCCTGATCGGCTTGCTGGAGGCGATCGTCGACCGTCTCGCCGATATTCTGGAACGTGCCGGCCGCGACATCGAGGCGATCTCGCGCGATATCTTCGAAGCGCGATCGACCAAGGTTTCCAAGCGCAATCGCGACTTCCAGGGGTTGTTGAAAGCCATCGGCCGCAAGGAGGACATCGCGTCTTCGATCCGCGACAGCCTGATCTCGCTGCAGCGCCTGGCAGGCTTTTTCGCCCATGCCTCGACCCGCACCAAGATGAGCAAGGACACCAAGGCGCGCATCAAGACGCTGTCTCGCGACGTGCTGTCGCTCGCCGACCACGCCACCTTCCTGTCGCAGAAGATTTCCTTCCTGCTCGACGCCACGCTCGGCATGATCTCGATCGAGCAGAACGCCATCATCAAGATCTTCTCGGTCGCCGCCGTCATCTTCCTGCCGCCAACGCTGGTCGCCTCGATCTACGGCATGAATTTCGACGTCATCCCGGAGCTGAAATGGGAACTTGGCTATCCCTTCGCCATCGCCATGATGGTGCTGTCGGCGATCCTGCCCTTCTGGTATTTCCGCCGCCGCGGCTGGCTCTGAGTGGCCTTGTCGATCGGCTGCCACAGGCTGGCGCAGTAGAAATCGCTTGACCAAATGAACGCCGGCCTGCATCGGGAAACCCCGATCCTGGGGATCGTGGGTCGACAAGCCGGATTCCAGACCATGACTGCAGAGATAAAAACATGGGCCTATGAGGATTTCATCGAGGGCGCGTCGATCGACCTCGGCTCGAAGCTCGTGAGTGCCGCCGAGATCGTCGAATTCGCCGGGGAATTCGACCCGCAGCCGATGCATCTCGACGAGGAAGCCGGCAAGGCCAGCATCCTTGGCGGGCTGGCCGCCTCGGGCTGGCACACCTGCGCCATGTTCATGCGCATGCTCTGCGATGCCTTCCTGCTGGACTCGACCTGCCAAGGCGCGCCCGGCGTCGATCAGGTCAGATGGAAGAAGCCGGTCCTGGCCGGCGATCAACTGACCGGCACCCTGGTGGTTGTTGCCAAGCGCCTGTCGAAATCGAAGCCGCAACTCGGCTTCGTCACCATGCGCAGCGAGCTGTTCAACCAGCGTGGCGAAAGCGTCTTCGAGCTTGAGAACTCCGTCATGTTCCTCACGCGCGATGCCGCGGGGAGCCAAGCATGACACTGGACGAGTTCTTCCGTATCGGCACCACCGTCACGCTCGGCTCGCACACATTCGAGCCCGAGGCGATCAAGGCCTTCGCCCTAAAATACGATCCGCAGATCTTCCATGTCGACGAGGAGGCTGCAAAGAAAAGCGTACTTGGTGGCCTCTGCGCATCCGGCTGGCACACGGCCGCGACTTGGATGAAACTCAATCTGGAAAACCGTATGGACGCCGAGGTAGCAGCCTGGAGCGGCCCCGGCCCGGTGCCGGAATTCGGCCCCTCGCCCGGCTTCAGGAACCTGAAATGGCTGAAGCCGGTCTATGCCGGGCAAACCATCACCTTCACGCGCACCGCACTGTCGCACCGCCCGATCGCGTCGCGCCCCGGCTGGCGGCTGCTGGCGCTGTGTTCGGAAGCTTTCGATTCCACCGGCGACAAGGTGCTCGAGTTCGAAAGCGCCGTGCTGGTGAAGACAGAGTAGCTTTTTCCTTCGCCCCGTTTACGGGGGAGAAGGTGCCCGAAGGGCGGATGAGGGGCGGCGCCAGCGTTGGTGTCTTAAACTCGACGGTCGTACCTACCCCTCACCCTGCTCCGCTCGCGTTGCTCGCTTCGCTTCCCTCTCCCCGTAAACGGGGCGAGGGAGAAACCTAATGCCCCTCGAACCCAATCAGCGTCCTGACCGGCACGCCGAGCGCCTCCAGCTTGGCGCGGCCGCCGAGGTCCGGCAGGTCGATGACGAAACAGGCGGCGAGGATGTCGGCACCAATCTGGCGCAGCAGCTTGACCGCCGCTTCCGCGGTGCCGCCGGTGGCGATCAGATCGTCGACCAGGATCACCTTCTCGCCCGGAGCAACACCGTCCTTGTGCATCTCCATCTCGTCCAGCCCGTATTCCAGGCTGTAGGCGACGCGCACCGTCTCGTAGGGCAGCTTGCCTTTCTTGCGGATCGGCACGAAACCGGCCGAGAGCTGGTGGGCGACGGCGCCGCCAAGGATGAATCCACGCGCCTCGATGCCGGCGATCTTGTCGATCTTTTGGCCGGCATAGGGATGCACCAGTTCGTCGATGGCGCGGCGGAAGGCGCGCGCATTGCCGAGCAGCGTGGTGATGTCGCGAAACAGGATGCCGGGCTTGGGATAGTCCGGAATGGTGCGGATCGCGGCAAGCAGCGTGTCTTCGAGCGAGGATTTCATGGGTCGAGATTACCTGAAACGGAGGTTGTTGCGCGACAATTGTTCGATCGAACTGCAGCCCATCAGCTTCATGCCGCGTTCGATCTCGACCCGCATCTGCTCAAGCGCCCGTTCGACGCCGGGCTGGCCGGCCGCCGCGAGCGGAAACAGATAATAGCGGCCGAGACCAACGGCCTTGGCACCGAGCGACAGCGCCTTCAGCACATGGGTGCCGCGCTGCACGCCGCCATCCATGATGACGTCGATCCTGTCGCCAACGGCGTCGACGATCTCGGCAAGCTGGTCGAACGCCGCCCGCGAACCGTCCAGCTGCCGGCCGCCATGGTTCGACAGCACGATGCCGCTGCAGCCGATGTCGACGGCGCGTCTTGCATCCTCCACCGACATGACGCCCTTGAGGCAGAACGGACCCGCCCAAAGCTTGACCATCTCGGCGACGTCGTCCCACGTCATCGACGGGTCTAGCATCTCGGTGAAGTAGCGGCTGATCGACATCGTGCCGCCGCCCATGTCGACATGCTCGTCGAGCTGCGGCAGCTTGAACCCCTCATGGGTGAAGTAGTTGATCGCCCAGGCCGGCTTGAGCGCGAACTGTGCCATACCGGCGAGGTTGAGCTTGAAGGGAATGGCAAAGCCGGTGCGTTTGTCGCGTTCGCGGTTTCCTCCGGTGATGCTGTCGACGGTCAGCATCATCACCTCGACGCCAACCGCCTTTGCGCGCTGCATCATCGCCCGGTTAAGACCGCGATCCCGATGGAAATAGAACTGGTAGACCTGCGGGCTGCTGCTGATGCTGCGCGCCTCCTCCAGACTGACGGTGCCCAGTGAGGAGACACCGAACATGGTGCCGTATTTGGCGGCGGCCCTGGCGACCGCGCGCTCGCCCTGGTGATGGAACAAACGCTGCAAGGCGGTCGGCGAGCAATAGAACGGCATCGCCAGCTTCTGGCCCATGACCGTCACCGACATGTCGACTTCGCTCACTCCGCGCAGCACGTTGGGAACCAGGTCACAGGTCTCGAAGCTTGCGGCGTTGCGGCGGTAGGTGACCTCATCGTCGGCCGCGCCATCGATGTAATTGAAGATCGGCCCGGGCAGCCGCTGCTGTGCCATCCGCCGGAAATCGGAAAAGTTGTGACAGTCGCTGAGCCGCATCATCGAATTCCAAAGGCCATGCCGGGGCAAGTCGCTCGCCGCCGTTGCTGCGTCGAATATCAACCTGTTGTCGCCGTGCCAACGGACTATTTTTCGAGCTGTCCTCCGGACATGGCCATGAGCAAAAAAAGGGACGCCGAAGCGCCCCTTTCTGGTCTACTCCGACTGACGAAGATTACATGCCGAGATCCGAACGAAGCTCGGCCCTGGCCACTTCATATTCGGCTTTGAAGTCGTCCCGGTTGAGCAGGACCGCGGCGATGACGCTGCCCGAAATCCTGCCCATCTCGACGTCGGACGCATAGTGAATGCCGCCGACCTCTCGGTTGTGGGCGTATTCGGCCGCACGCGCCATGATCTCGGCGCGCTTTTCCGGAACCATATCGGACAGGATGATGCCCATCATGGTGCCGACGGTGGCGTGGCCGGACGGCCAGGAACCGGAGCTCGACAGCTTGACCGCCGGCTTGACGAGGTCGCTGAGCTGGTGCGGGCGCGGGCGCTTCCAGATATCCTTGGCCGGATCGACGACGGCGCCTTCGGTGGCCACGACGCGGTCGAAGAAGGCGCTGAATCTCGGCAGCGTTTCCTTGTTGAATTTCGGACCCATGACATTGGCAAAGCGCCAGACATTCTCCTCGGCATCGGCCACCGCGCTGGCGACCATCTCGGGCGTGCGCGTCACCTGCAAAGTCAGCACCTCGCCGAGTTCGGCCTTGGTCTGCGCCGAATCGTTTGCCGGCGGCGGCGGCAGGATCATCGTCAGGTCGACATCCTTGTTGGTGACGAAGGGCTGGGCGTCTTCCGCTTGCGCGGCCGAGCCGACGATGAGCAGCAGCAGGCCTGCCGCGAGCGATGCGTATCTGTTCATGGGTGCGATCCTTTGATGAGAGCAGCACAGGATCGCCGGATGCGATGACGGCCATGTGACATGACCAGCCTCCGAAAATGCAAAAGGGCGCCTCTCGGCGCCCTATGCGATCACTTGATTGTGTGGCCTAGTGGGCCACGCCTTCCCACACCTTGCGCTTGGTGAGATAGACCAGCGCGCCGAACAAAAGCAGGAACACCAGAACGCGAAAACCGGTCTTCTTGCGGTCTTCCATATGCGGCTCGGCCGCCCACGCCAGGAAGGCGGAGACGTCGCGGGAATACTGGTCGACGGTCTGCGGCGCACCGTCATCATAGGTGACCTGGCCGTCAGAGAGCGGCATGGGCATCTTCAGCGACACGCCGGACATGAAGTACGGATTGTAGTGGGTGCCTTCCGGGATCACCATGCCGGCCGGCGGCGTCTGGTCGTAGCCGGTCAGCAGCGAATGGATATAGTCGGGGCCGCCCGCGTCATACTGGGTGAAGATATCGAAGACGAACTGTGGGAAGCCGCGTTCGACACCGCGTGCCTTGGCCAGCAGTGACATGTCGGGCGGAGCAGCACCGCCATTGGAGGCAGCGGCGGCTTCCTCATTGGCAAAGGGCGGCGGGAAATGGTCGGACGGCTTGCCGGGACGGTCGAACATGTCGCCGGCATCGTTGGGGCCGTCGTGGATCGTGTACTCGGCCGACAGCGTCTTGATCTGCGCATCGGAATAGCCGAGGTCCGACAGCGTGCGGAACGCCACCAGGTTCATCGAATGGCAGGCCGAGCAGACTTCCTTGTAGACCTTGAGGCCGCGCTGCAGCTGCGCCTTGTCGTAAGTGCCGAACGGGCCGGTGAAGCTCCACTTCATCTCTTTCGGCTCGTTGATCGGGAAGTGCGTGGGCGCTGCAGCGTTGTGTGCCTCTTCGGCGGCGATCGCCCGAGTGCCCGCGGCCCCAGCGGCGACGGCCACAAGGCCGATCAGCGCCAGCGAGGTGAGAATCTTTTTCATGCCAAATCCCCTTAGATTCTCTACCCGCTCAGCCTTTGGTTTCCGGAGCCGCCGTGGCGCCCGCCGGATGTCCACTGCCGCCCTTGTTCTTCTCGAGCACTGCCTCGGTGATCGAGTTCGGCAGCCGTCGCGGCGTCTCAATCAGGCCGAGCACCGGCAGCGCGATCAGGAAGAAGGCGAAGTAGAACAATGTCGCCATCTGCGCCATGAACACATAGCTGCCTTCGGCCGGCTGCGAGCCCAGCCAGCCAAGCAGGATGGCATCGGCCACGAACAGCCAGAAGAACAGCTTGTACCAGGGCCGGTAAACCGCCGAGCGCACCTTCGAAGTGTCGAGCCACGGCACCAGGAACAACATGACGATGGCGCCGAACATGCATAGCACGCCGCCGAGCTTGGAGTTGATCGGCCCGACATTGAAGGTGATGGCGCGCAGGATCGCGTAGAACGGCAGGAAGTACCATTCGGGCACGATGTGGGCCGGCGTCTTCAGCGGGTTGGCGACGATGTAGTTGTCGGGATGGCCGAGATAGTTCGGCAGGTAGAAGACGAAATAGGCGAAGAAGAACAGGAACACGATCATGCCGAACGCGTCCTTGATGGTCGCGTAGGGGGTGAAGGCGACGGTGTCAGTCTTCGACTTGACCTCGATGCCGGTCGGGTTCGACTGACCAACGACATGCAGCGCCCAGATGTGCAGCACGACAACGCCGGCAATCATGAACGGCAGCAGGTAATGCAGCGCAAAGAAGCGGTTCAGCGTGGGGTTGTCGACGGCAAAGCCGCCGAGCAGCAGCTGCTGGATCCAGTCGCCGACCAGCGGAATGGCGCTGAAGAAGCCGGTGATGACGGTGGCGCCCCAGAAGCTCATCTGGCCCCATGGCAACACGTAGCCCATGAAGCCGGTCGCCATCATCAGGAGATAGATGATGCAGCCGAGGATCCACAGCAGTTCGCGCGGCGCCTTGTAGGAGCCGTAATAGAGGCCACGGAAGATGTGGATGTAGACGGCGACGAAGAAGAACGAGGCGCCGTTCGAATGCATGTAGCGCAACAGCCAGCCCGAATTCACATCGCGCATGATCTTCTCGACCGAGCCGAAGGCCAGATTGGTGTCGGCCGTGTAATGCATCGCCAGCACGATGCCGGTCAGGATCTGCGCCACCAGCATGATCGACAGGATGCCGCCGAAGGTCCACGCATAATTGAGGTTGCGCGGCACCGGATAGGCAACGAAGCTGTCATAGACCAGCCGCGGCAGCGGCATGCGGGCATCGAACCAGCGTCCGAGACCGGTTTTGGGCGTATAGGTCGAGTGTCCCTCGCTCATCGAAATATCCCCTGCCTCAACCGATAAGGATCTTGGTATCGGAAATGAACTTGAATACCGGAACTGCCATGTTCTCAGGCGCCGGGCCTTTGCGGATGCGGCCGGCGGTGTCGTATTGCGAACCGTGGCACGGGCAGAACCAGCCGCCGAAATCGCCTTCCTGGCCAAGCGGAATGCAGCCGAGATGCGTGCAGACCTGAACCATCACCATCCACGCTTCCTTGCCGGGCGTGGTGCGATTGGCGTCGGTCGCGGGTGCGTCGGCCGGCAGATTGGCGTTGCGGGCGATCGGATCCTTGAGATCGGCCAGCTTGACCGCCTCGCCGTCCTTCATTTCCTGTTCGGTGCGGTTGCGCACCACGACCGGCTTGCCGCGCCATTTGACGATCAGCGACATGCCCGGCGTCAGCGAGGCGACGTCGACTTCGACCGAGGCGAGCGCCAGCGTCGAGGCGTCGGGGCGCATCTGGTCGATGAACGGCCACGCGAAAGCACCCGCGCCGACCACTGCGGCCATGCCGGTGGCGACGTAGAGAAAATCACGACGGTTGGGATCCTGGGTGTCGGTTGCGCTCACGGGTGCCTGATCCTTTCGCCTCTTCCGTGCCGGTGGCTGAGCCTTGTTCCCCGCTCAATTACGCCAACCCGACAGCGCATGGCGAACAGGCTTGCGAATTCCTCCGGCATTTGGACTTCGGTTTATGCGTGAAGCCCGTTTTTGTCCAGACGGGTGAAGGCACAAGGGCAGATTGTCGCGGGGACAAAATCCGCCGCCGGTCAACACGACGCCGGATAGCCGCCAACCATCACTAAACAACCGGGAAACAACCGCAAATCCGACGCCCTTGTTCGGCTCGACACAAGGCCCCAGCCGGGTCTATCCTTGTCATCATGGCACACGTCATAGACCGCGACACCTGGTCTGTTCGCTCCGACCATTGGAAGGGCGAGTTGCAATGTAGCGCCTACGGCTCCAACTCCTGCCTGATCTTCAACTATCTGCCTAATGTCGGCGGCGGTCCACGGCTGCACACGCATCCCTACGCGGAGATCTTCATCATCCGCCAGGGCGCCGGCCTGTTCACCGTCGGCGACCAGGAGATCGAGGCATCCGCCGGCCAGATCCTGATCGTGCGCCCCAATACGCCGCACAAATTCACCAATCTCGGCCCAGGCCCGCTGGAAACGACCGACATCCACGAGAATGGCAGCTTCATCACCGAATGGCTGGAGTGATCCCTATTTCGCGCCGAGCCTGGCCAGCACCGCTTTCGGGATGTTGTATTCACGAATGACGGCATCTTGCTTGCGCAAGCCGCACAGCTCGCGCTGGATGAAATAGCCATGCACCGCCTCGGCGGCATCCTTGAGCAGAAGGGGGCGCAGTTGCTCGTCGGCATTGTCGCGCAGCCTGGCCAGCGTTTCCTCTACCCGCTGGCCGGCGCGGCCAAGTGCTGCCGCCTTTTCCGCCAATATTTCATGGCCGAGTGCGTCGAAGGCGGCTTCGGCGGCCGAGCCGCCGGCAAGATGAGATGGCGGACGCAAGGACATTTCAGCCTCCTTTCCCGAAAACCATGCGGTGTGTGACGAACTCTTCGCCTGCCACGCGCTGAAAGCCAAGCCGTTCATAGAAACCGAAGGCTTCTTGCGGCGCGCGGGTGTTCAGCGCCGCGAAATGGTGACGTGCCCTGTCGATAACGGTTTCGACCAGCATCCGGCCAAGGCCGGCGCGACGGTGGCGCGCACTGACGAACAGGTGCCGAACCCGGCCCTGGCCCCTGCCCTCGAAATAGGGATCGATGTTCAACCCGCACACGCCGGCGAGTTCCCTTTCATACCAGGCTCCGTATAGCGCCTCGCCCCGTTTCAGGAACTTGTTGCGGCCACTTGCCCAGCCATCCGCAAGGCGTACCAGCATCCAGTAGCCTTCCAGCCGGCTCTCTTGCTTCAGCGTGTCGAAGGCCGGCATGGTCGGCCGAAGCCGCTTGAGCACGTAGCCGACCTCTGAGATGGCGCCTGTTGATCCACCCATGGAGCTACTCCGCCGGGCGTGTCTCTTCGAGCACGCTGTCCTCGTGATAGAGAAAACCGCCGGACTGCCGCTTCCACAGCCGCGCATAGAGCCCGTCGAGTGCTACCAACTGGTCATGCGTGCCCTGTTCGACGATGCGGCCGCCATCGAGCACCACCAGTCGGTCGAGTGCCGCGATCGTCGACAGCCGGTGGGCGATGGCGATGACCGTCTTGTTTTCCATCAGCCGCGTCAGATTCTCCTGGATCGCCGCCTCGATGTCGGAATCGAGTGCCGAGGTCGCCTCGTCAAGAATCAGGATCGGCGCATCCTTGAGGAACACGCGGGCGATCGCCACGCGCTGGCGCTGGCCGCCCGACAGTTTGACGCCGCGCTCGCCGACAAAGGCCTCGTAGCCGGCGCGGTCCCTGTTGTCGCGCAAGGTCAGGATGAACTCGTGCGCCTCGGCCTTTTTCGCCGCCGCGATCACCTCGGCGTCGGTCGCGTCAGGCATGCCGAGCTTGATGTTGTCGCGCAGCGAACGGTGGAACAGCGCCGTATCCTGGCTGACGACGCCGATATTGGCGCGCAGCGAATTTTGCGTGACTTTGGCGACATCCTGGCCATCGATGGTGATCGACCCGCTCTCGAGATCGTAGAGGCGCAGGATCAGATTGGCGAGGGTCGTCTTGCCGGCGCCAGACGGACCGACCAGCCCGACCTTCTCGCCGGGCTTGACGACGAGGTCGATGCCGTTCAGCACGCCGAAACCCTTGCCGTAATGGAACTCGACGTTCTTCACCTCAATGCGCCCGCCTGCCACCACGAGTTCCTTGGCGTCGGACGCATCGGTGAGGCCGAGCGGCTGCGAAATCAGCGCCTTGGAGTTCTCCAGCACACCGAGGTTTCGCAAGATGCTGTTGAGCTGCATCATCAGCCGGCCGAGCAGCATGTTGAGCCGCAGCACCAGCGACAGGGTGAAGGCGACCGCGCCGACGGTGATCGAGCCCTCGACCCAGAGATAGACGGCAAAGCAGCCGATCGCCGTGATCATGATGCCCGACAGCGTCGTCAGCGCCATGCGCACGCCCGTCAGCCGGCGGGTGAACGGGCGCAATGCGTCGAGGTAGATGTCGAAACCGTTCCTGATGTAGCGGTCGTCGCCGTCGACCGAGAACAGTTTCAGCGTCTGCACGTTGGAATAGGAATCGACGATGCGGCCGGTGATCATCGAGCCGGCCTCGGCTGTTTCCTCGGCATGCTTGCGGATTACCGGCAAATAGAGCTTGGCCAGCCAGCCGAAAGCGGAAATCCAGATCACCACCAGCACCGCCAGCCTGAGATCGAGGCCTGCGACCAGCGCCAGCGTCGTCACCGTATAGACGATCATGAACCAGACGACCTCGATGAAGCTTTCCATCAGGTCGCCGGTGGCTTGCCCCGCCTGCCAGACCTTTGTCGCGATGCGGCCGGCGAAATCGTTCTGGAAGAAGGCGTAGGACTGGCGCGAGACATGCCGGTGCGCCTGCCAGCGCACCAGATTATAGAAGCCCGGCGTGATCGTCTGTTCGTCGACCAGCGCCGAAAGGCCAACGACGATGGTGCGGATGACCAGCACCACCACGGCCATGAAAACCAGTTCAGGGCCGGCGGCGGCCCACAGTGCGTGCCAGCTGCGCTCGGCGGGAAGCTGGTCGAGAATATCGACCAGCCGCCCGACGAAGTAGAACAGGCCGGCCTCGACCAGCGGCGCGATGCCGCCGATGACCAGCATGGCGAAGAAGGCGAATTTCGCCTGGCCGACATAGTGCCAGAGGAAGCCGCCGACGCTGGTCGGCGGCCGAAGATTCGCTGGCTCCCTGAACGGATAGACCCAGTTCTCGAACCAGCGATAGACGGCTGTCATCATGCGGCGGCCATCATTCTGCGGCTTGCCCCTTCGCAAGTGCGTCGTTGGCGGCGTCGGCGGGACCGTCCTCAAGCAGGAACCCGCCCGACTGGCGCAGCCAGAGCTGCGCGTAGAGCCCGCCCTTGGCGACGAGTTCCTCGTGTGAACCTTCCTCGATGACACGACCTTTGTCCATCACCACCAACCTGTCCATCGCCGCGATGGTCGACAGCCGGTGTGCTATGGCGATGACGGTTTTGCCTTGCATGAGCTTGTAGAGATTCTCCTGGATCGCCGCCTCGGCTTCGGAATCAAGCGCCGAGGTCGCTTCGTCAAGGATAAGTATAGGTGCGTCCTTCAACATAACGCGAGCAATGGCGACGCGTTGCCGCTGGCCACCGGACAATTTGACGCCGCGGTCGCCGACATGGGCATCGAAGCCCTTGCGGCCGCTGGCATCCGAAAGCCCTGATATGAAATCCAGCGCCTCGGCGCGCCGCGCCGCCTCGACAAGCATCTCGTCGGTGGCATCGGGTCGGCCATAAAGGATGTTCTCGCGCACCGAACGATGCAGCAGCGAGGTGTCCTGCGTGACCATGCCGATCTGCGCACGCAGCGAATCCTGCTTCACGCCGGCGATCTCCTGGCCGTCGATCAATATCTGCCCGGCTTCGAGGTCGTAGAAGCGCAGCAACAGGTTGACCAGCGTCGACTTGCCGGCGCCGGAACGGCCGACGATGCCGACCTTCTCGCCCGGCTTCACCGCCAGCGACAGGCCTTCGATCACACCCTTCTGCTTGCCGTAGTGGAAGCGGATGTCCTCGAAGCGGATCTCACCCCTGGAAACGCTGATCTCCTTCGCGTCCGGCCTGTCCTCGACAAGGCGCGGCAGCGAGATCGAGGCGATACCGTCCTGCACCGTGCCGATGTTCTCGAACAGGCCCGACATTTCCCACATGATCCATTGCGACATGCCCCACAATCTGAGCACCAGGCCGATGACCACGGCGACCGCGCCGATCGTCACGGCTTGCCCCAGCCACAGCCACAGCGCCATCGCGGTCACCGAGAACAAGAGCAGCGCGTTCAGTATGTAGAGCGAGCCGAAAAGCACTGTCACCAGCCGCATCGACCGGTAGACCGTTTCGAGAAAGCCGGACATGCCGTCTTTGGCGAATGACGCTTCGCGGCGTGCATGGCTGAACAGCTTGACCGTCTGGATGTTGGAGTAGCTGTCGACGACCCGGCCGGTCATGATCGAGCGCGCATTGGCCTGTTCCTCGCCGACCTTGCCCAGCCGGGGAATGAAAAACCGCAGCAAAAGGATATAGCCGACCAGCCAGACGCCGAGCGGCGCGGCCAGCCGCCAGTCGGCCGAGCCGACAATGAGCAGCATGCCGAGGAAATAGACGATAACGTAGTTCAGGACGTCGATCACCTTGATGACGCATTCGCGCACGGCGAGAGCCGTCTGCATCAGCTTGGTCGCGATGCGGCCGGCGAACTCGTCCTGGTAGAAACTCATCGACTGCTTGAGCAGATAGCGGTGCACCTGCCAGCGGATGCGCATGGGATAGTTGCCCATCAGCGTCTGCTGGTTGAGCAGCGAATGCAGCCATACCGTGCCCGGCAGCGCGAACAGCACGATGAAGGCCATGCCGGCGAGCTTCCAGGCTTCCGTCTGCAGGAAGGTTTCGCGATTCTGCCCCGACAGCCAGTCGACGATGCTGCCGAGGAAGCCGAACATCCATACTTCCGCGATCGCGATGGCCGTCACCAGCACCGCGTCGAAAAGGATATAGGGCCACGCGCCGCGCGTATAATGCACGCAGAAGGCAACCAGCGTCTTGGGCGGCTCGACCGGTTCCGCCGCGGGGAACGGATCGAGCCTTTTTTCAAACCAGCTAAACAACAACATAAGTCATGCCTGTGAAATGTGTTTGCCGCTTACGCGGCACGTGAGCGTACGAAGTCCCCGGTACCCATTGCATCAAGGGCCGACGGTCCAGAATCACCCGGACCGTCGGCCATGCTTCGCGCAATATAGGGGCTCGCGGGCTTTTCGCCGACAACTGCGCCAGACGATCCTGACGACACGGTGCCGCCAGCCCGATTTTTCGCGCCCGGCCTGATCAGCCGGATGATCCGGCGCACCAGCGACGGCCGGCTGTGGTCAGGGACCGCGCGCGAAAAATCGACATCCGGCAGCATGCCGCGATGCGGCCGGCGGCGAACCTCGGCGTGAACCGCCGACGAATAGGTGTCGCCGATCAGCAGCGCCCAGGTCGGCAGTCGGTGGATATGCAGGCTCCTCGAGCCCGGTATTCTGTAGGGATCGAACATCGGTCCGTCCTCCGTGTGAAAATCGAGATAAAAAGGCGAAGCAATATCGTCCGCCGGCATTCGGCCGGAGGCACGCTTTGCGTCGGTCTGAACATGACGACGATCGTCGGTCCGGACAGCTTCAGATGGGGCGTTCAGCCCTTTTGACTTTTTGAAAAACATCGCAGGATTCCTTCGAGAGCCGAAAAATCGTTTCGGCGGGAATCGGTGCGATCAAGTCTTAGAGAGTCAGGAGAATCGTCGTACCGAAACCGCCGGCAGGCAGGTAAGCCCACGAGAGGGGCGCTGGATGTGCATGGTCATCATGAATTACCCCTCCATCGGTTCGGGTTGACAATGCTGGTTGTATACCCGACTTCGCAGAAAATGGCCACCCGCAGGTCCAGCAATTTCCAAAACCGCCAGGCCGCTGTGGCCGATCCGCCACTTATTAGAAGGACGCGGAAATGAACTGTCGTCTCCGCATCGCGCTCTACCAGCCTGACATTGCCGGCAACACCGGAACAATCCTGCGCTTCGCCGCGTGCCTCGGACTCGGCGTCGACATCATCGAACCGGCCGGATTTCCGCTCTCCGACAAAGCGCTCAAACGAGCCGGCATGGACTACCTCGAAATGGCCGCCCTGACCCGGCATGTCGACTGGCACGCCTTCGAGGAATGGCGCAAGGCTGGTTCGCGCCGGCTGGTGCTGCTGTCGACCAAAGCCACGACGGCCTACACTAGCTTCATCTTCGCCGAAGGCGACATACTCCTGTTCGGCCGGGAATCCGCAGGCGTGCCGGATCCTGTCCATCAGGCGGCGGATGCGCGGCTGACCATCCCCATGCAAGCGGCGGCGCGCAGCATCAACGTCGCGCTGTCCGTCGCCATGGTGGCGGGCGAAGCCATCCGGCAACTCGGCTAGCATCCGCAACCCGTCGACAACACCACGCCTGTCGTCGACGACGACAGGGGTTTCCCCCACCTATTCTTACCCAGGCGCACATCGCCTTCTCCTGCATTTGCCCAAACGATCTTTCTTCGCTACAAGCTCAACTTAACTTGAGGTCAAGAAGAAAAAACGGAGCGGAAAGTCGGGAATGGCGCCGGTAACGGAATTGACGGTCGGCCAGGTCGCCATGCGCAGCGGTGTGGCGGTGTCGGCATTGCATTTCTACGAGGCCCGCGGCCTGATCCGCAGC
>NZ_RZQL01000062.1 GCF_003997935.1 Mesorhizobium sp. M7A.F.Ca.US.006.01.1.1 | reverse complement strand
CAGTTCCTTGATGTCGGCGACGGCACCGGAAAAATCCTTCCAGAAATCGCGCAGCACGTCCTTCCAGGCGAGCTTGCCGTCCGAGATCTCGTCGAGCTTTTCCTCGAGGGACGCGGTGAAGTCGTACTCGACATAGCGCTTGAAGAAGCTTTCGAGGAAGGCCGACAGCAGCCGGCCCTTGGCCTGCGGCACCAGCCGGCGCTTGTCGATGGTGACATAGTCGCGGTCTTCGAGTGTCTTCAGGATCGCCGTGTATGTAGAAGGCCGGCCGATGCCGAGCTCTTCCAGCTTCTTGATCAGCGACGCTTCGGAGTAACGCGGCGGCGGCTCGGTGGTGTGCTGGGTGGCGTTGATCGCCTGGCGCGCTAGCTGCTCGCCGGCGCGGATCTCGGGCAGGCGACGATTTTCCTCGTCTTCCGCATCGTCTTCCTTCTGGTCGGTGTATGCGGCGATGAAGCCGTCGAAGCGAACGACCGAACCGATGGCGCGAAGTTCAGCGGTGCGCGATCCGTTGACAGCCTCGATCTCGGCGGTGGTGCGCTCGATCTCGGCCGGCTGCATCTGGCTGGCGATGGCGCGCTTCCAGATCAGCTCATAGAGCCGCATCTGGTCGGAATCGAGATATTGCCTGACCGATGCCGGGGTGCGCATGAAATCCGTCGGGCGGATCGCTTCGTGCGCTTCCTGGGCATTCTTGGCCTTGGCGGTATATTGGCGCGGTTTTTCCGGCAGGTATTTTGCGCCGAATTCCTTGGCGATGGCGTCGCGCGCGGCATCGATCGCCTCCGGTGCCATCTGCACGCCGTCAGTTCGCATATAGGTGATCAGGCCGGTGGTCTCGCCGCCGATCTCCATGCCCTCATAGAGGCGTTGCGCCACCTGCATGGTGCGGCTGGCCGAGAAGCCGAGGCCCGACGAGGCGGCCTGCTGCAGCGTCGAGGTGGTGAAGGGCGGGCCGGGATTGCGCTTGGTCGGCTTGGCTTCCACCGACACCGCCTTGAAGGTCGCGCCTTCAAGCATCGACTTGATGTCGTCGGCCTGCGCCTTGTTGGAAATGTCGAGCTTTTGCAGCTTCTTGCGATCGAAGGCGGTCAGCCGCGCTTCGAAATTCTCGTTGCGTGGTGTGCCCAGCAGTGCAGCGACCTGCCAGTATTCCTCGCGGATGAAGCGCTCGATCTCGGATTCGCGGTCGCAGACCAGGCGCAGCGCAACCGACTGGACGCGGCCGGCCGAGCGGGCGCCCGGCAGCTTGCGCCACAGCACCGGCGACAGCGTGAAGCCGACGAGATAATCCAGCGCCCGGCGGGCGAGATAGGCATCGACCAGCGGCGCATCGATCTGGCGCGGATTGGCCATAGCCTCCAGCACCGACGATTTGGTGATGGCGTTGAAGACGACGCGGCTAACCGGCTTGTCCTTCAGCGCGCGCTTCTGCTTCAGCACTTCCAGCACGTGCCAGGAAATCGCTTCCCCTTCGCGATCCGGATCGGTGGCGAGGATCAGGCCGTCGGCATCCTTGACCGCCTTGGCGATGTCGGCAAGCCGCTTGCCCGAGGCGGTGTCGACCGCCCAGGACATGGCGAAATCCTCATCCGGACGCACCGAGCCATCCTTGGCCGGCAAATCCCTGACATGGCCGAACGAGGCCAGAACCTTGTAGTTCTTGCCGAGGTATTTGTTGATTGTCTTCGCCTTGGCCGGCGATTCGACGACGACGACGTCCATGAGGTCTCATATCAGCTGTGGTGCGGCAGAAGAATTCCGCTGCGCGCGACGAAATCTCGTTCTATTTGTCGCTCACATGGCCGCGCTTTTGCATCCGGTCAAGGGGAAGCGCCCAAATTGCGGGCCGGTCCGCAGCAATACACTCTTAGAGTGTATGGAGAAAATCACAGAATTTGGGAAAGGGAGACCGTGGCCCCGAGTCAGCGGAAACGACCCGGTTCATTTTTCCGCCGAGTCGTTGAAATGCTGCCCAAACCGGGACGGGCGACATCATAACGGGCTGTTCGATGCCGGCCGCCGGGTGCATGGAGATGCCCGGCGACCAGCCCTTGTCCCGCCGGCAGCGGGATTGGCGTATCTAGTCGGCCTTGACGATATGCCAGACTTCGCCGACGCCGTCGCCGGTCACGTCGCCGGGTTTCTTGTCCTTTATAAAGGTGTAGACCGGCTTGCCATCATAGGCCCACATCTTGCTGCCGTCGGTGCGGTCGACGACGCTCCATTCGTCATCCGCCTTGGCGCCGGCCTCGGCTTTCAGCGGCGGCCAGTTGGTGGCGCATTTGTCGTAGCAATTCGTCTTGCCCTTCTCGTCCTTGTCATAGGTATAGAGCGTCATGCCGTTGGCATCGGTGTAGATCTTGGTGCCATTGACCTCGGCTTCCTTCCACGCTTCGGCGGCGAAGGATGCGGCGGTGCTGAGCAGAAGCGCTGCCAGTCCTGCGGTTATGGTTTTCATGGAAATCTCCCTGACTGATATCTGGAGACGCGCGGGTAATCGCGGCCTCACTGCATCAACGCCTGCGGGCTACTGTTTCTTCCCCGGGCGACCATGATCTTGCCAACACAATGGTGATTGGTGGACAAGGCTCCACGCCATTATATCGGCGTCACGGCATTGGAGTTTTGGAAATGGCATTGGACATCGGCTATGTCAGCGCGGTCGGGGCGGGAGCGGTCTCGTTCCTGTCGCCTTGCGTGCTGCCGCTGGTGCCGCCTTATCTCTGTTACATGGCCGGCGTGTCGGTCGACGATTTCCGCGGCGAGGCCAGCGCGACGGCCAAAGCCGGTGCGCGCGGCGCTCTGTTGTACTCCTCGATCGCCTTCGTGCTCGGCTTCTCGACCGTCTTTGTCGCGCTCGGCGCCGGCGCCTCGACCATCGGCCGGCTGCTGCGTGTCTGGCAGGAGCCGCTGGCCATGGGCGCCGGCGTGCTGATCATCCTGATGGGCCTGAATTTCCTCGGCATCCTGCGCATTCCGCTGCTGTCACGCGAGGCGCGCTTCCAGTCGCAAGGCAAGCCAGCAAGTGCAATCGCGGCCTATGTCATGGGGCTGGCCTTCGCCTTTGGCTGGACGCCCTGCATCGGCCCGGTGCTGGGACCGATCCTGACGCTGGCAGGCGGCCGCGAGACGGTGGGCGAGGGCGCACTGTTGCTCGCCGCCTATTCGCTCGGGCTGGGCATCCCGTTCCTGATCGCCGCCCTGTTTTCCGGCGCCTTCATGCGCTTCCTCGGCAAATTCCGCGTCCATCTCGGCCGCGTCGAAAAGGCGATCGGCGCGCTGCTGGTGGTCGCCGGCGTGTTTTTCCTCACCGGTGGCGTGCAGACCGTGTCTTACTGGCTGCTGGAGAATTTCCCGGTTCTGGGGCGGTTGGGGTAGGTCGCCTCGGCGGAACGATGCATGGGAGCCCGCGTTGCAGCGTCAGACCATCAACTGACGCTTTTTCGAGCCGGGAGGCGAGAATGGTAGCCAAGGCAGACGTGCAAAAGTTCTTCAAGACCTACGAGAAGATCTACAACGATGCGATCGCCGGAAACGCTGACCTGGACGACGTTGGCGACATGTATTCAACCGGCTTTGTTTCCGTGACGCCGGCAGCGGTCATGGTTGGCGAGAATGGCCAGCAGTTGAAGGACATCATGAAAAAGGGATTTGAGGCCTATCGTGCCATCGGCAGCAGGAGGATGACCTGTGTCGATGTCTCGGTGATGCCAATCGATCAGGACCATTGCGTGGCTGAGGTAAACTGGTCCGGTGACTATGAGCGGAAGGACGGGAGTCCTGTGACCATCGATTTCGCGATCAACTATCTGGTCGAACAACGCGATGGTGATCTGAAGGTGTTTGGCTGGATCGCTGGCGATGAACAGGCTGAATTCAGGAAACACGGCCTGATGTGAGAGCCGCCGATCTCCTGAGATCGGAACTCTTCAGCCGTCGCCTCACCGGAATTTAACCGCATTGGTGCAGCATGGCGCCAGATGCTACCTATCTTCGATTCCTGATCCCTTTTCATATGGTTGTCCTTCTATGAGCCAGAGATCCTGCCTGTCCGTCATTCTCGCCGCCGGCGAAGGCACGCGCATGAAAAGTGCGCTGCCGAAGGTGCTGCACCAGATCGCCGGGCTGCCGATGGTCGCCCATGTGGTGAGGGCGGCTGAAGCTGCCGGCGCCGGCAGCCAGGCACTGGTGATTGGCCATGGCGCGGAAGAGATGCGTAAGGCGGCGGCGAAATTCGCACCGAAGGCCGAGACCTTCGTGCAGGAAAAACGCCTCGGCACGGCGCACGCCGTGTTGGCCGCGCGCGAAGCGATATCAAAGGGTTATGACGATATTCTCGTGATGTTTGGCGACACGCCGCTGATCGACGCCGATGCGCTGACCGTAGCGCGGCTGAAACTGGCTGAAGGTGCCGCCGTCGTGGTTATCGGGTTCCGTCCGCCCAGTCCGACGGGCTATGGCCGGCTGATCGAGAAGGACGGGAAGCTGGTCGCCATTCGCGAGGAAAAGGACTGCTCCGAGGACGAGAGGAAAATAACCTTCTGCAATGCCGGCATGATGGCGGTGGCCGGCGCCCACGCGCTGACGCTGCTCGATCAGGTCGGCAACAAGAACGCCAAGGGCGAGTATTATCTCACCGACATCGTCGAGATCGCCAGTGCGCGAGGCCTCGATGTCGTCGCCACCGAAGCCAGCTTCGAAAGCGCGCTCGGCATCAACAACCGCGCCGAACTGGCGCAAGCCGAGGGCATATGGCAGGCGCGCAGGCGGCACGACGCGATGCTGTCGGGCGTGACGCTGATCGCGCCGGAGACCGTGTATTTCTCGCACGACACCGAGATCGGCACTGACACGATCGTCGAGCCCAATGTCTGGTTCGGACCGGGTGTGAAGATTGCCACGGGCGCCAAGATCCATGCCTTCAGCCATATTGAGGGCGCCACCATTGCGTCCAATTGCGATGTCGGGCCCTACGCGCGGCTGCGGCCAGGTGCCGATCTCCGGAACAAGGCCAAGGTCGGCAATTTCTGCGAGGTCAAGCAAGCGGTCATCGAGGAGGGCGCCAAGGTCAACCATTTGACCTATATCGGCGATGCCCGCGTCGGCGCGGGGGCCAACATCGGCGCCGGCACCATCACCTGCAATTATGACGGTTATTCGAAATTCTTCACCGATATCGGCGAGGGCGCCTTCGTCGGCTCGAATTCGTCGCTGGTGGCGCCTGTCACCATCGGCAAGGGCGGCTACATCGCCTCGGGCAGCGTCATCACCGAAAGCGTGCCCGACGACGCGCTGGCCTTCGGCCGCGCCCGCCAGAAGACCATTCCAGGCAAGGGCAAGGAATTGCGCGAGCGCTTTGCTTCGGCGGCGGCTGCGAAGAAAAAGTAAGACCGGCCCGCACAAAACCGAACGATTGCGGTAACCGGATTGCAAGAGCGGCCTGTCATGGTGCATCGACAGAATGAGCGTTCCGTTATACGGGACGAAATGCAATGTGACTTTCCACGGCATGCCGGCCATCCCTAAATAGTGCTGGTTTTCCGGGGACTCGGGGGCTTTCTGCATGTGCGGTATCGTTGGAATCGTCGGCCACTCGCAGGTTGCGCCGCTTATCGTCGATGCGTTGAAGCGGTTGGAGTACCGTGGCTATGACTCGGCCGGCGTCGCCACCATCGAGCGTGGCGAACTCGCTCGCCGCCGCGCCGAAGGCAAGCTCATCAACCTGGAGCGCCGGCTCAAGGACGAGCCGCTCGATGGCACGATCGGCATCGGTCACACGCGCTGGGCGACACATGGCGTGCCCAACGAGACCAATGCGCATCCGCATTTTTCCGATGGCGTCGCCATCGTCCACAACGGCATCATCGAGAATTTCGCCGAATTGCGCGACGAACTGGTCCACGACGGCTATTCTTTTTCGTCGCAGACCGACACCGAGGTCGTCGCGCATCTGGTGGCGCGCGAACTCGCCAAAGGGCTGAAGCCGGTCGAAGCCGCGCACCAGGCGCTGAAGCGGCTGGAAGGCGCCTTTGCGCTGGCCATCATGTTCAAAGGCGATGAAGACCTGATCGTCGGCGCTCGCAACGGTCCGCCTTTGGCCGTCGGCCATGGCGATGGCGAGATGTTCCTGGGCTCCGATGCCATCGCGCTCGCCCCGTTCACCAATTCGATCACCTATCTCGAAGATGGCGACTGGGCGGTGGTGCGCCGCGACGGCGTCACCATCTTCGACATCGACGGCACAAAGGTCGACCGCAAGCGCCAGCAGTCGCTTTCGACCAGCTTCATGGTCGACAAGGGCAATCGGCGCCATTTCATGGAGAAGGAAATCCATGAGCAGCCCGAAGTGATCTCGCATACCTTGGCGAATTATCTGGATTTTGTCGGCGGCGTCTCCAAGCCGCTGGATCTGCCGTTCAATTTCGCAGAGATCAACCGGCTGGCGATTTCGGCCTGCGGTACCGCCTATCTTGCCGGCCTGATCGGCAAATACTGGTTCGAGCGCTACGCGCGCCTGCCCGTCGACATAGATGTCGCCTCCGAATTCCGTTACCGCGAAATGCCATTGTCGAAGAACGACGCGGCGTTCTTCATTTCGCAATCGGGTGAGACCGCCGACACGCTGGCCTCGCTGCGTTATTGCCGCAAGGCCGGCATGAAGATCGGCGCGATCGTCAATGTGCGCGAATCGACCATGGCGCGCGAATCCGACGTCGTGCTGCCGACGCTCGCCGGGCCGGAAATCGGCGTCGCCTCCACCAAGGCGTTCACCTGCCAGTTGTCGGTGCTGGCTTCGCTGGCCGTGCGGGCTGGCGTGGCGCGCGGTACGATCTCGAAAGAACAAGAGAAGGCCCTGGTGCGCGCGCTTTCGGAAGCGCCACGCTATGCCAACCAGGTGCTCAAGCTTGAAGAGCAGATCGAGCGGATTGCGCGCGAACTCTCGCGCTACAAGGACGTGCTCTATCTCGGCCGCGACACCAACTTCCCGCTGGCCATGGAAGGCGCGCTGAAACTCAAGGAAATCTCCTACATCCATGCCGAAGGCTATGCGGCGGGCGAACTGAAGCATGGACCGATCGCGCTGATCGACGAGAACATGCCGGTCATCGTCATCGCGCCGCACGACCGCATTTTCGAAAAAACCGTTTCGAACATGCAGGAAGTGGCGGCGCGCGGCGGCAAGATCATCCTGATCACCGACAGCAAAGGTGCGGCACTGACGAGCGTCAAGACGATGGAGACGATCGTGCTACCGGACGTCCCGGAAATCATCTCGCCGATCATCTATGCGCTGCCGATCCAGATGCTGGCCTATTTCACCGCCGTGTTCATGGGCACCGACGTCGACCAGCCGCGCAATCTGGCGAAATCGGTGACGGTGGAGTAGCTCTCATCCTTCCGTCATCCTCGGGTCTGCGCCGCGTCGCTACGCTCCTTGCTCCGCCCGTGGATGACGAAGGAAGGATGTTTCGGCTAATCGCGAACGGATGCTGCTTCCGTTTGGATTGCTCCGTTGGAAGTGGCGGCATAATCGGCTCTTTAAAAACTTCGCAGTTCCAAAGCCCCGTCCAGTTCACTAATGTTGCGTCGCAATAGCGGCCTCCGGTGAACCATGTCCGACGCTCCCAAGACCTCCGGCATGACCCGACTGAGGAACTATTTCCTCACGGGCTTCATCGTCTGCGCGCCGTTGGCGATTACCGCCTACATTGCCTGGTCGTTCATCGGCTGGGTCGATTCCTGGGTGAAGCCTTATATTCCGGCCCGCTACAGCCCTGACACCTACCTGTCGTTTCCGGTGCCGGGGTTCGGACTGATCGTGGCGCTCATCCTGATCACGCTGATTGGCTTCCTGACGGCAAACATCGTCGGCCGCGCCATCGTCAATTTCGGCGAGCGCCTGCTTGGCCGCATGCCGCTGGTGCGCGGCATCTACGGCTCGCTGAAACAGATTTTCGAGACCGTGCTGTCCAACAAGGGCGATATGTTCCGCCAGGTCGGGCTGGTCGAATATCCGCGCAAGGGCGTGTGGTCGCTGGTTTTCGTCGCGAGCGAGAAGGAAACCGAGATCAACCAGAAGCTCGACCAGGAAGGCGATCCGCTGATCGCCGTATTCATGCCGTGCACGCCGAACCCGACCACTGGCTTTCTGATGTACGTGCCGAAGTCGGATATCGTGCTGCTCGACATGACGATCGAGGACGGTGCCAAGCTGATCGTCTCAGCCGGGCTGGTGGCGCCCGAGGTCAAGCAGATGGTTGTCGTGAACGGCGAGCCGATCGAGGGAGTGCTGGCCAACCCGTCGGTTGCCGCCCTGGCTCAGCCGGCGCGCAGGAGCCGCACGGCTTCGTCGCGGCCGAACAAGTAAAGCAGCAGGCGCAACGCCTCACCACGCTGCGATTGCAGCTCCGGATCGCGTGACAGGATAAGTCTGGCATCGTCGCGGGCGGCCTCCAGAAGGTCGGCATGCGCCTCGATGCGCGCCACCTGGAAACCCGGCGTGCCGGACTGGCGCGTGCCCAGCAATTCGCCTTCGCCGCGCAGCTTCAGATCCTCTTCGGCGATCAGGAACCCATCCTCGGTCTCGCGCATCACCGACAGCCGACGTTTCGCGGTCTCGCCGAGCGGATCCTTGTAGAGCAGCACGCAGGAGGAGGGTTTGTCGCCACGCCCGACCCGGCCGCGCAGTTGGTGCAACTGGGCTAGGCCAAAGCGCTCTGCATGTTCGATGACCATGACGGTGGCGTCCGGCACGTCAACGCCGACCTCGATGACGGTGGTGGCGATCAGGATGCGTGTCTCGCCTTGCTTGAAGGCGCGCATCGCCTCGTCCTTCTCGGCACCCTTCATGCGGCCGTGAACGAGACCGATGCGATCGCCGAACAATGGTTTCAGCGAGGCGAAGCGGTCTTCGGCCGACATCAGCTTGATTTCTTCCGATTCCTCGACCAGCGGACAGATCCAGTAGATCTTCTGGCCGCCGGCGACGGCGTCCACCATGCGGTCGACCAGTTCGTCGAACCGCTCGAGCGGCAGCGTAACGGTACGGATCGGCTGCCGGCCGGCCGGTTTTTCCGTCAGTTTCGACACGTCCATGTCACCGAAGGCGGTCAGCACCAACGTGCGCGGGATAGGAGTGGCCGTCATCACCAGCATGTCTGGTGCATCGCCTTTGGCGGTGATGGCAAGCCGCTGATGGACGCCGAAACGGTGCTGCTCGTCGATCACGGCAAAGACCAGGTCGTGGAAGGTGACGGTCTCCTGGAACAGCGCATGGGTGCCGACGACGATGTCGATCTCACCGCTTGCCAGGCCGGCCAGCGTATCCGCGCGTTCACGGCCCTTCTCGCGGCCGGTGAGGATGGCGATGCGCAGCCCGACCTTGGCGGCAAGCGGCGTGATGGTCGCCAGATGCTGACGCGCCAGGATTTCGGTCGGTGCCATCAAGGCAGCCTGGCCACCGGCCTCGACGGCACGCGCCATGGCCAGCAGCGCAACGACGGTCTTGCCGGAACCGACATCGCCCTGCAGAAGCCGCAGCATGCGCTCTGGGTCGGCGAGGTCGGCATTGATTTCGGCCAGCGCAAACTCCTGGCTTGATGTCAGCGAATAGGGCAGTGCGGCCCGCAGTTTTTCGACGATGCGGCCGTCGCCGACCAGGGGACGCCCGGACAGGCGGCGGACCTTTGCCCGCACCAACGCCAGCGAGACCTGGCCCGCCAGCAACTCGTCATAGGCTAGCCGCCGCCAGGCGGCACCGTCGACGGAGACGTCAATCGGGTCGGCGGGATTGTGGATGCGGGCGAGCGCATTGCCAAAGGCCGCAAAGGTGTGGCGGCGCATGAAGGCGCCGTCCTGCCATTCGGGAAGTTCAGGCACGCGCGCCAGCGCCTGGCCGATCGCCCGGCGCAGCACCTTGCCCGAGAGCCCTGCGGTGAGCGGATAGACCGGTTCGACCAGCGGCAGGTTTTCCGCCTCGCTGGCCAGCGCAATATGGTCGGGGTGGACCATGCTCGGGCGGCCGTTGAACCATTCCATGCGGCCCGAGACCACGACATGCTCGCCCTCGGGCATCGCCTTTTCGAGATAGGAAGCGTGAGCATGGAAGAAGGTCAGCGCGATCTCGCCGGTATCGTCATGGGCGAAGACCCGGTAGGGCACCGACCTGTTGCCGCGTGGCGGCGGCTGGTGGCGGTCGATGCGCACCTCCAGCGTCACAATCTGGCCTTCCGCGGATCCTGCGATGCCCGGGCGGCTGCGCCGGTCTATGACGGTGTGCGGCAGTACGAACAGAAGATCACCGGCACGCGCCGCGCGATCGCCGAGATCGGCCGGGACAACCTTCTCGATCAGCGCGCCGACTTTCGGTCCGACGCCTGCAAGCGACGTGATCGGGACAAACAAGGGATCGAGGATGGTCGGGCGCATGATGTCAGCTTATGTTGCGACGGCGGCAGCGCAAGGCTGACAGCCCCTTCTATCCACGCTATATGCGCCGCAACAAGCAAGGATGCGGCACGATGACCGGAACGACGAGATCAAGCGAGGGGCTGGACGTGCGCCGCCGCAAGCTTCTGTTTCGCTCCTGGCATCGCGGCATGCGCGAGATGGACCTGATCCTCGGCACTTTCGCCGACGCTGAGATCGGCGCCTTGACGGCCGAGGAAATCGACCAATATGAGAGGCTCCTCGACATTCCCGATACCGAATTCCTGCCCATGGTCACCGGCGAACGCCCGGTTCCGGCCGATATCGATTGCGCCGTCCTGCAAAAGATCCTGGCTTTCCGCCACTCCATGACATTCTGAAAACGACATTCTGAACACAAGCAATTCCAGGAAAAGTGCGAAGCGGTTTTCCGTTGGGAGTTGCGATAAAACAAGACCGTGATTTCATGAGCCTCATTCCCACCATCGGTCTGCCGAAAGGCCGCGCCGGCCAGTTCATCGTCGACGGCGTCGCCGACGGCTACGAAGCCTTTGCGCTGGTGCAGGCGGCACTCGAGATCGCGCCCGACAAGCCGGTTCTGTTCGTCGCGCGCGACGGTCAGCGCCTGCCGGCGATCATCGAGGCATTGTCCTTCGCTGCCCCCGGCCTGCCGGTGCTGGAACTGCCGGCCTGGGATTGCTTGCCCTACGACCGCGTCTCGCCCGGCTCCGATGCGGCCGCCAAGCGCCTCGACGCGCTGACCGCCATGATCGCGCTGGCGAAGAAGCCGCACCGCGCCGTCATCCTCACCACCGCCAATGCGCTGCTGCAGCGCATTCCGCCGGCGGATCTCGTCGAGGCACAGACGTTCCACGCCAGGCCCGGCAACCAGATCGACATGAACGTACTGGTTTCGCGGCTGGAAACGTCCGGTTTCGAGCGCGTCCCGACCGTGCGCGGCATCGGTGAGTTCGCAGTGCGCGGCGGCATTCTCGACCTGTTCGCCCCCGGCTGGACCGAAGCGCTCAGGCTCGACTTCTTCGGCGACACGCTGGAATCGATCCGTGTGTTCGACGCCGCCACGCAGCGCACCACCGGGCAACGCAAGTCGATGGCGCTGCAGGCGATGAGCGAAGTGGCGCTGACGCCGGAAACCATCAGCCGTTTCCGCCGCTCCTATATCGAAGCCTTTGGCGCTCCACAGCGCGATGACGGGCTCTATGCAGCAGTCAGCGAAGGCAGGCGGTTTGCCGGCATGGAACACTGGCTGCCGTTTTTCTATGAGCGGCTGGAGACGGTGTTCGACTATCTGCCTGACACGCCTGTCATCTTCGACCATCTGGCGCATGAGGCGCTGGCCGAGCGCCACACGCTGATCCTCGACCACTACGAGGCGCGCAGGAAGCAGGCCGATGGCGCCTTGAAGGACGCCGTGCCCTACAAGCCGGTGCCGCCAGACCTGCTCTATCTCTCGCCGGACAACCTGATTGCTTCGCTCGGACCGCGTGAAGCGATCGACTTCACGCCGTTCGACGCGCCCGACGTTGGCCCCAAGAAGGTCTATCACGCCGGTTCGCGCCACGGCCGCAGCTTCGTCGAGGAGCGCGCCGATCCGAACGCCAACGTGTTCGATGTCGTCGTCAAACACATCGCCGATGAGCGTGCGGCGCGCCGCCGCATTGTCATTGCCGGCTGGACCGAAGGCTCGCTCGACCGGCTTGGCCAGATCCTTGCCGAGCACCATCTCGGCAACCTCAAGCAGGTCGCGACGCTGGCGGAAGCCGAAAAGCTCGAGCCGGGGCAGGCGGCCCTGGCCGTGCTGCCGCTTGAATCCGGCTTCGAGACCGAAAAACTGGTCGTCGTCGCCGAACAGGACATTCTGGGCGACCGGCTGATCCGGCGCTCGAAACGCAAGAAGCGTCCCTCGGATTTCATTGCCGAGGCCTCGGCGCTGTCGGCCGGCGACATTGTCGTCCACGCCGACCACGGCATTGGCCGCTTCATAGGCCTGCGCACCATCGAAGCGGTCGGCGCACCGCATGACTGCCTGGAAATCCACTATGCCGGCGACGACCGGCTGTTCCTGCCGGTCGAGAACATCGAACTCCTGTCGCGCTACGGTTCTGACACGGCCGAGGCGACGCTGGACAAGCTTGGTGGCGGCGCCTGGCAGTCGCGCAAGGCGCGGTTGAAAAAGCGCCTGCTCGACATGGCCGGGCAGCTGATCCGCATCGCCGCCGAGCGGCAGATGCGCTCCGCACCGCCACTGGTGCCGGCAGAAGGCCTCTATGGCGAGTTCGCGGCCCGCTTCCCCTATGAGGAGACCGACGACCAGCAGACGGCGATCGACTCGGTGCGCGACGATCTGGCCGCCGGCAAGCCGATGGACCGGCTGATTTGCGGTGATGTCGGCTTCGGCAAGACCGAAGTGGCGCTGCGCGCTGCCTTCATCGCGGCGATGGAAGGCTTTCAGGTGGCGGTTGTGGTGCCGACGACATTGTTGTCGCGCCAGCATTTCAAGACGTTTTCGCAACGGTTTTCCGGCCTGCCGATCCGCGTCGGCCAGGCCTCGCGGCTGGTCGGCGCCAAGGAACTGGCCGAAACCAAGAAGGGCATCGCCGAAGGGCAGGTCGACATCGTCATCGGTACGCACGCGCTGCTCGGTTCCGCGATCTCGTTCAAGAACCTTGGCCTGCTGATCATCGACGAGGAGCAGCATTTTGGTGTCAAGCACAAGGAGCGGCTGAAGGACCTGAAGACCGACGTCCATGTGCTGACGCTTTCGGCGACGCCGATCCCGCGCACGCTGCAACTGGCGTTGACCGGCGTGCGCGAACTATCGCTGATCGCCACGCCGCCGGTCGACCGCATGGCGGTGCGTACCTTCATATCGCCCTTCGATCCGCTGGTCATCCGCGAGACCCTGCTGCGTGAACGCTATCGCGGTGGCCATTCCTTCTATGTGGTACCGCGCATCAGCGATCTCTCGGAAATACATGATTTCCTGAAGGAATCCGTGCCTGAACTGAAGGTCGCGGTGGCTCATGGCCAGATGCCGCCGGGCGAACTGGACGACATCATGAATGCCTTCTACGACGGCCAGTACGATGTGCTGTTGTCGACCACCATTGTCGAATCCGGGCTCGATATTCCCACCGCCAACACGCTGATCATCCACCGCGCCGACATGTTCGGCCTGTCGCAGCTTTACCAATTGCGCGGCCGCGTTGGCCGCTCGAAGGTGCGCGCCTATGCGCTGTTCACGCTGCCGGCCAACCGCAAGCTGACCGACACCGCCGAGCGCCGGCTGAAGGTACTGCAATCGCTCGACACGCTCGGCGCTGGCTTCCAGCTCGCCAGCCACGACCTCGATATAAGGGGCGCCGGCAATCTTCTCGGCGAAGAGCAGTCCGGCCACATCAAGGAGGTCGGTTTCGAACTCTACCAGCAGATGCTGGAAGAGGCCGTCGCCGAGGTGAAGGATTCCGGCGAAGTGCAGGATGGCGGCTGGTCGCCGCAGATTGCCGTCGGCACGGCGGTGATGATCCCGGAAAGCTATGTTCCGGATTTGCAGCTCCGGCTGGCGCTCTACCGCAGGCTTGGCGATCTCGAAAACACCGAGGAAATCGATGCTTTCGGCGCCGAGCTGATCGACCGCTTCGGCCCGCTGCCGGAAGAGGTCAAGCATCTGCTCAAGATCGTCTTCATCAAGGCGCTCTGCCGCAAGGCCAATGTCGAGAAGCTCGACGCCGGGCCGAAGGGCGTCGTCATCCATTTCCGCAAGCGCGAATTCTCCAACCCGGTCGGGCTGGTCCGGTTCATTGGCGAGCAGGGCTCCTTGGCCAAGATCCGGCCGGATCACAGTGTGGTGTTCGTGCGTGACTGGCCGACCGCAGAGAAGCGGCTGGCGGGCTCCGCGGTGGTGATGACGCAGCTGGCACGGCTGGTGGAGAAGGCTGCCTAGAGCAGCCGGCACATTCGCCAGCGCTTGAATTCCGGTCTAGAATAGGAAATCGGCTTCGTGTATGGAGCCGCGATCCCCAAATGGGGGCGGGAATGGCGGAGTATAGGCCGCTGGAAAGAGCGTTGGGTGCAGCGATGACGAAATGGTCGCCGAATTCGTGGAGAGCAAAGCCGATCAAGCAGGTTCCTGCCTATCCGGACCTTGCCGCGCTGAAGAACACGGAGGCCCAGCTCGCAACCTTTCCGCCGCTGGTTTTTGCCGGTGAGGCGCGCAAGCTGAAGAAGCAGCTCGCGGCCGTCGCTGCCGGTGACGCATTCCTGCTCCAAGGCGGCGATTGCGCCGAGAGCTTCGCCGAACATGGCGCGGACAACATCCGCGACTTCTTCCGCGTCTTCCTGCAGATGTCGGTGGTGCTCACCTTCGCCGGCGCGCAGCCGGTGGTGAAAGTAGGTCGCGTTGCGGGCCAGTTTGCCAAGCCGCGTTCGTCCGACAACGAGACCAAGGGCGAGGTGACGCTGCCCAGCTATCGCGGCGATATCATCAACGGCATCGAATTCGACCCCAAGTCGCGCATCCCGGATCCCGCTCGCCAGGAGATGGCGTACCGCCAGTCGGCGGCGACGCTCAACCTCCTGCGCGCTTTCGCGCAAGGCGGCTATGCCAGCCTGGAGAATGTGCACCGCTGGATGCTCGGCTTCGTGTCCGACAGCCCGCAGGGCGAGAAATACGAGTCGCTCGCCAACCGCATCACCGAGACGATGGACTTCATGAAGGCCGTCGGCATCACTTCGGAAACCAACTACGCGCTGCGCGAGACCGATTTCTACACCAGCCACGAGGCGCTGCTGCTCGGCTACGAGGAGGCTTTGACCCGCGTCGATTCGACCTCCGGCGACTGGTACGCCACCTCGGGTCATATGATCTGGATCGGCGACCGTACGCGCCAGCCCGACCATGCACATGTCGAATATTGCCGTGGCATCAAGAACCCGCTCGGCCTGAAATGCGGCCCGTCGCTGACGCCGGACGGCTTGCTAGAACTGATCGACCTGCTTAATCCCGAAAACGAGCCCGGCCGGCTGACGCTGATCGCCCGCTTCGGTTCCGACAAGGTCGCCGACCATCTGCCGAAGCTGGTACGCGCGGTGCAGAAGGAAGGCCGCTCCGTGGTGTGGTCGTCGGACCCGATGCACGGCAACACGATCGAGGCCGCCGGTTACAAGACGCGGCCGTTCGACCGCATCCTGAAGGAGGTTCAGACCTTCTTCGAAGTGCACCGCGCCGAAGGCACGCATCCGGGCGGCATCCATGTCGAGATGACCGGCAAGAACGTCACCGAATGCACCGGTGGCGCGCGCGCCATCACCGCCGAGGAGTTGCAGGACCGCTACCACACCCATTGCGACCCGCGCCTCAATGCCGACCAGGCGATCGAACTGGCCTTCCTGGTCTCCGATCTGTTGAAGAAGAGCCACCCGGTGCAGCACAAGCAGGCGGTCAACGGCTAAGCTTGTTTTCGGCCTGAACGTTGATGAAAAGAGCGCTGGAGAAATCCGGCGCTTTTCTTTTGGTTGGTTCAGTGCCCGCGTTTCCAGCGCAAGTCGGTTAGACGGGGATCGGCAAAGGCGGTTCTGGAAAATTCGATCCGTTTTTCTGGAAATTCGCAGATCGCCTGCACGCCGAACGCGCCGAGGCGGATCCGCCAGGTCTGCGGCTCCATCGGCTGGGCCTTGGCAAAGCCGCGGCAGGTCAGCAGCGCAATGTTGGCGCCCCTGGGGTCACGTGCCGAGCGGTAGCGGATCGCCTCCAGCCCGGCTTCGCGGGCAGTATCGGCAATGGCTTGGCAAGCGGCATAGTCGGTCGGATGCGCCCATGCAGCGGCGTCACGATCGAGCGGCGGCCGGGTGAGATCGATTGCTCCAGCGCATTTGATCGCCGCGGCAAAGGCCGTGTATTCGGCGGCGTCGCCTGGCCATGGTGTTCCGGGCGACTCGGCAAAGAACAGCAGCCGGTAGAAGGCCATTTCGGCAACCGCGGTCATCATGGTCTCGGCCGCATAGTAGACGCCCTTGGTCCTGCCGGCGCGGCGGAAGCGCGAACCGTGCGGATAGACCGAGCCGTAGCGGAAGGGCGTCGCCAGGAGATAGTGGAGATGGCGGCATTCAATCGGGATTTGCGGCTTGGTTTCCTCGATCAGGTCTTCCAGCATTGCCTGCTCGTCGAGCGTGTCGACGATTTTCAGCGTCGAGACATGGTGCTGCGCTTCGACCATGCGCCAGTATTTGCCGTCGATGCCGACGGTCTCAGACGAGAGCGCGTCGGGAGTCCAGATAGGCAATAACATCGACGAGCCCGGTGATGGTGGGGATTTTTTCAAGCGGAGCGGCGTCGAACGCCGTGTTGGCGTTCTTCAGCCATGCCCGGGCGACGACCGCGTCGCCACCGACAATGGCGTCGAGCGAGCGGAACAGCCTGACGAACAACACGGCAAGCTCGAATGGCTTGGTGCCGCGCTCGAGCAGGAATTCGTCCCTGCGCATGCGCGAAACCGTGGCCTCCGAAACACCGATCACCGAGGCCAGCATCCTGGCGGTGATGTCCAGCAGATCGGCCGCGCGCAGCGTGGCCTTGGTCAGGACTGCGTTTTCGGCTGTCTTGGCAGCGGTTTGAGGTTGCATCGCGGTGCTTTCCTATTTCTGTGGAAAATATAGGCCACGAAAATTCATATGGAAAGGGGCGGATGCAAAACAATCCGCGGAAGCGATAGACAGAGAAGCTCAGTCCTTTTTGTAGAGCAACCAGCTCTTGCCGGCCCGGCCTGCCATCGTCGAGTGCTTGGTGACCCGGTTGCGGCCGCTGACCTTGGAGCGATAGAGCGCCCGGTCGGCCTTGGTGTAGAGGTCTTCGGGTCCTTCGGCTTCGGATGCCATGCAGATACCCATCGAGACGGTGACGGTGCCGTAATTCGTGCCGGTCTGGCTGCTGGTGAACGGCGTCTGCTCGATCAGGGCGCGAATACGCTCCGCAACGTCATAGGTGGCGTCCTCGCTGGCGCCCTCGATGATCAGCGCGAACTCCTCGCCGCCGGTGCGGGCGACGAACATGTCGCCGCGAATGCTGGTCTGGAAGATGTCGGCGATGCTCTGGATGATCTTGTCGCCGACCGGGTGGCCGTAGCGGTCGTTGATGTCCTTGAAGCGGTCGATGTCGGCAAGGACCAGGGCGTTGAACAGGATACCCCTGTTGCTGTTGTAGATCCTGGCGATTTCCTTGTCGAAGGCGCGGCGATTCCAGATGTGGGTCAAGGGATCGGTGTCGGCCAGCCGCTTGTACTCCTCGAGTTTCGATTTGACGCTCTCGAGTTCGGCCGTCTTGTCGCTGAGCGTCGAGGCCACCTGCCGGCCGTGATCGATCGTCGAATTGGTGGCAGTCGCCATGGCGTTGGCGATCTTGTGCAAAAGATCCTGGGAGAGAAGGCTGCGGCCGCTGAGGCCGCTCGATGTCTCGTCGAGAATCCTGCCGTATTTCTCGATGTGGCTGCGCTCGCTCCGCAGCAGCGAAGCAACCTCCTCGAGCTCCCTGGCAATGACGTCTCGGGCATGCTCGACGATGCCAGGACCATGGTTGTGGGCAAAGAAAGTGCGCCCGATCTGATCCAGTTCATCCTGTGTCGGCCGGCTGCTCAGCGAAACGACGGCCAGGCTGAGTTCGCGATTGGTACCGCTCAGGGCCTCATAGAAGATCTCGTAATTGCGCGGCAGGCCGAGCACGCCCAATTGGCGCATTGTGGCGACAACAGTGGCTGCGATGTCGGTGCTTCGTTCGGTCGGGACAGCTGCCGGCTGCATTGGTTCTTCCCCTCGGATGTTCCGCGGAATTCGCGGATTCCCTTTGTCGCCGAGCCCTGGGGAATGCGACCGACGCTTCGGAACAACTTGCGAAAGATGCGTCCCCACCTACGGCCTTCGCTTGCAGTTGACCATAAATGCGCTGTCGCTAAAGTTTCCTTAACTGACAGAGGTTCAGCGGGTTTTCTCTGTCTGCGGGCTGCAAAAGCTCTAATCCGCGCGTCCAACAGTTGGAAACAACGCCGGTGCGGCGGCTTGAATTCGCGATTCGCGCATCGCACTCTTGAAAATGAAACCGAATTTCGGATTCTCCACGCCAGTACATGTCGCATTTGCTTGCGTGCGTGCGCCGCAAAGCTGGAATCCTGAAGGCGATACCAGGCACTTTTCTTCAAGGAGGATCGACGTGAGTGATGGTCACCAGGGGTCGTGCCTGTGCGGAGCGGTTCGCTTCAGAACGAATGGAGCGCTGCGTGGCGTCGTCTATTGCCATTGCTCGCAATGCCGCAAGCAGAGCGGCCATTTCTATGCCGCGACCAATGTCGCCAACGCCGACATCGTGATCGAAGGCGAGGAAAGTATCACCTGGTATGAAGCCTCCACCTTCGCCAGGCGTGGGTTCTGCAAGGCATGCGGCTCGGTGTTGTTCTGGAAGCCGCGAGACCAGGACTACGTTTCGGTCATGGCGGGATCGTTCGACAGGCCGACAGGTCTTGAGGGGGAATGCCATATCTTCGTCGGTGACAAGGGCGACTATTATTCGATCGACGACGGGCTGCCGCAGTTTGAAAAGTCGACACCGTCCATACCGGTTGCTGAATGAATCTTGGACAAGTCACCTTATTCCATTGATCTGGCCAGCCATTGCATTATCCCGTGCCGGTGATTCGCAAAGGGGTTTGGCATGCAGCGGCTGATCGATGCTTATTTCAATTCGGTGCGGGCGTTTCGCAAGCTGGCCACCAGCGAGAAGGCTTTCCAGCAGGAGCTGATGCTGCTGGCGCTGGCACTGCCGCTCGGCTGGTTCGTTTCGATCTCGTGGCGCGGTTATGCCTTGCTGATCGGTGCGGTGCTGCTCTTGATCATGGTCGAGGTGCTGAACACCGGCATCGAGGCGGCATGCGACGCTTTCAGCCGCGAGTTCAATGTCGACATCCAGCTGGCCAAGGATTGCGGTTCGCTGGCGGTGCTGATTTCGGTACTCATCGTCGCCGGCGTCTGGGGCATCGCCATCATCGAGCGGATCACGGGACTACCGATCTAGCCTTTCGATGCCTATATGCCAGTCACCAAAGGAGACTGTCATGGCCGGGGCCGCCAATTTTCTGTTTCTCGAACGCGTGGGCCTGCCAGACGATCTGCGCTGGCTCGTCGAAAAATACCCGCGTGAAAACTGGCAGGACCATGCCAACATCCATGGCATCGCCAATATGTGGCTGCAGCGGCACGACATGTTCCGCGAACTTGGCGGCATGCTGGCCGACGGTATTGGCGACTACCGTGAGGGACGGCTGACGGCGCCTGATTTCGCGCGCTGGTTCGCGCCGCGCCTCAATCATTTTCTTGGGCACCTCGACGGTCACCACAATGTCGAGGATTATCAATATTTCCCGGTCTTCGCCAAGGCCGAGCCCCGTTTGAAGCGCGGCTTCGAGATTCTCGATGCCGACCACCACACCATCCATGAAGGGCTGGAGCGCAATGCCGAGGCGGCCAATGCGTTCATCAAGACGCTTCAGGAGAGCGAAGACAGACAGCGCTTCGCCGCCGACGTCTATGCCGACGAAAACAGCCGGCTGATCGCCATGCTGACAAGGCATCTTGCCGACGAGGAAGACCTGATCATCCCGCTGATCCTCGATCGGGGTGATCAAGCGCTCGGCGTGGATTGATCGTCAGCTTTCCCTGGCGCGTTCCTTCCTGGCGATGTGACGGGCGACGAGCCATGCCAGAACGGCCACGGTCAGGCCGATGCCAAGCCCGATCAGCAACCGTTCGTGATGCATCAACGCCTGGCCGATGAAGTGCTCTGCGCCAAGTCCAAAGACATAACCGATCGTACCGAACAGTACCGCCCAGATCGCCGATGAGATGGCGTTGAGGATGACGAAGCGCGGCGCAGGGATATTGGAGAGCCCGGCTGCAATGCCGCCGACGAGACGCATGCCGTAGATATAGCGGTTGGACAGCACGAAAATGTCGGGATGGGTGTTGAGCAGGCGAAAGGCGCGGCGAAAGCCGGGCCGCTTGCGCAATCTGACGACATAGGGATGGTCGGCAAAGCTTCGTCCGAGGATGAAGAAGAAAGTATCGCCGACGAAGGCGCCGAGCGCGGCCGCTAGGACCGCGTGCCACAGCACAAAGACCTGCTGGTGGGCAAAGAAACCGCCAAGAATGGCGGCACTTTCGCCCTCCGCGATGCAACCGAGAAAGACCGCGAGCAGCCCGTATTGTTCGATGAAATGATGGATGGCCTGCGTCATGAGGGTTGGGTCTGGGGGTTGAGCCGTTCGTCAATTCGCTTCAGCTGTTCGGCTATCTGCGCGATCTCGTCGCGCATGCCGATGATCTGGCTGTGGCGCAACTCGTCCAGCTTTTCGTGCAGCGCCATGATCTCGATCTCGGCCTTGAGGTTGACCTCGTAGTCGTGAGCGGCGTCGATGCGGTCGCGCGCCGCCTGGCGGTTCTGCGACATCATGATCACCGGCGCCTGCAAGGCGGCGATCATCGAGAGGACGAGGTTGAGGAAGATGAAAGGGTAGGGGTCAAACGAATCTCGCCCCAGCAGCCACCAATTGGCGCCGATCCAGAGGATCAGGAAGGCGATGAAGGACAGGATGAACGTCCACGAACCGCCGACGCGCGCAATGGCATCGGCGATACGGTCGCCCGCGCCCTGAAGGCTGGCAAGACTGTCGTTGATGTCCTGCGATATGGGCTTGCGGTCGACGGTACTCTGCAGCACCCGCCTCTCAAGCTCGCTCAAATTCTCCGGATTTCGCCTCAACCAACGATTGGCCAGTTCGGGCACGGTCTTGTTCATGGATGTCTCCATACAAAGCATCGGCTTGGCAGCCTGGTTTCCATATAGGAAGATGCCGCTTCGTCAAAAGCACGACGTAGGGATGGAAGCAGAATGCCCGATTTCGCAAAAATCCGTGCACGTGCCGCAAAACGCAAGTGTGGCGAGGAGGAACTGACGTCCCTGTTGGGCCCAGCGCCTGACAATGCCGCCGTGGCTGACATCCCCGATGACCGCATTCTCTCCGTTATGGCCGAGCGCGTCTTCGCCGCCGGTTTCGTCTGGCGCGTCATCGAGCAGAAATGGCCTGGCTTCGAGGAGGCGTTTCTGCGCTTCGAGCCGAAGCGGCTGTTGTTCCAGCCCGATGATTTCTGGCACGATCTGACGGCCGACCAGCGCATCGTACGCAACCCGCAGAAGATCAGATCCGTGCGCGACAACGCTGCCCTCGTCGAGCGCGTGTCGAAGGAATATGGCGGCTTCGGCCAATTCCTCGCCAACTGGCCTGCTGACGACCAGGTCGGGCTGATGGCCTGGCTCGGCAAGCATGGCAGCCGGCTGGGCGGCAATACGGGCCAGTATTTCCTGCGCTGGCTGGGTTGGGATGCGTTCGTCATCTCGGGCGATATGGCCGCGGCGTTGCGCGACGCCGGCCTCGACATCGCCGAAAGCCCGACTTCGAAGAAGGATCTGGACAAGATCCAGAGACAAATCAATCAATGGGCAGCGGAGACGCATCTGCCGCGCCGGCATATTTCACGCATCCTGGCGATGTCGATCGGCGAGAACCATTCGCCGCAAGCGCTGCGAGAATATATGGGCGACGATTGATACCTGGTCGCTCGCCACGATCGGCATTCGTCGATCGCTCAAACACGATCGAATCGATCGGTCTGGACACGAATGACATTCGTCATTCGCTCCGAATTGGTCCAAACGAACGCCATTGCCCGGGCAAATTTGCCGCGCTAAGTCAGCAGGCATGACCAAGAAGCTCGATATCCTGCGCATCGCCGTCGCCCAGCTCAATCCGACTGTTGGCGACATTGCTGGCAATCTCGCCAAGGCCCGCGAGGCGAGGGCGGATGCCGCACGTCAGGGCGCCGATCTCGTGCTCTATACCGAGCTTTTCCTCGCCGGCTACCCGCCGGAGGATCTGGTGCTGAAGCCGGCCTTTTTGAAAGCCTGCGAAAAGGCGGCACAGGACTTTGCCGCCGACACTGCGGATGGCGGTCCCGGCGTCATCATCGGCACGCCGCTGAAGCGCAAGAGCGGCACGCACAATTCGATCATCTTCGCCGACGGCGGCAAGATCATCGCCGAACGCTACAAGCTCGATCTGCCGAATTACGGCGAGTTCGACGAGAAGCGCGTTTTCCAGGCCGGGCCCGAGATACAAGGGCCGGTCAATTTCCGCGGCGTGCGCATCGGAATTCCGATCTGCGAGGACATCTGGGGCGATGTCGATATCTGCGAATCGCTGGCCGAAAGCGGGGCGGAAATCCTGCTGGTGCCAAATGGTTCGCCCTACTACCGCGCCAAGATCGATGTCCGCCATCAGGTCGTCATCCGCCAGGTCATCGAATGCGGGCTGCCGATGATCTATGCCAACCAGCTTGGCGGCCAGGACGAGCTGATCTTCGACGGCGCCTCGTTTGCCATTGGCGCCGACAAGACGCTTGCCTTCCAGATGAGCCAGTTCGAGGAAGCGGTCGACGTCACTACATGGAAGCGGACCCGCGACGCCGCAGGCGCGCAAAATGGAAATTCCGAAGGCTGGGTCTGTTCCGAAGGGCCGATGTCGAAAATCCCGGACCGGGAGGAGGCCGACTATCGCGCCTGCATGCTGGGCCTGCGCGACTACGTCAACAAGAACGGCTTCAAGAATGTGGTGCTTGGTCTGTCCGGCGGCATCGATTCGGCGATCTGCGCGGCGCTGGCCGTCGATGCGCTCGGCGAGGAACGCCTGCGCGCGGTGATGATGCCCTACCGCTACACCTCGAAGGACTCGCTGAAAGATGCCGAGGATTGCGCCCGGGCGCTCGGCTGCCGCTACGACATCGTGCCGATCTTCGAGCCGGTCGAGGGGTTCCTGCACGCGCTGACGCAGATGTTCGAAGGCACCAAGGAAGGCATCACCGAGGAGAATTTGCAGAGCCGCGCGCGCGGCACCATCCTGATGGCGATCTCCAACAAGTTCGGCTCGATGGTCGTCACCACCGGCAACAAGAGCGAGATGTCGGTCGGCTACGCCACGCTCTATGGCGACATGAATGGCGGCTTCAATCCGATCAAGGACCTCTACAAGATGCAGGTCTACGCGCTGTCGCGCTGGCGCAACAGCCACGTGCCGCCGGGCGCGCTGGGGCCCTCGGGCGAGGTGATCCCGAAGAACATCATCGACAAGGCGCCGTCGGCGGAATTGCGCGAGAACCAGACCGACCAGGATTCGCTGCCGCCCTATCCGGTGCTGGACGATATCCTCGAATGCCTGGTCGAAAACGAGATGGGCGTCGACGACATCGTTGCGCGCGGCCATGACCGGGCCACGGTGACGCGCATCGAGCATCTGCTCTACATCGCCGAATACAAGCGGCGGCAGGCGGCGCCGGGCGTGAAGATCACCAAAAAGAATTTTGGCCGCGACCGCCGCTATCCCATCACCAATCGTTTCAGGGATCGCAGCTAAGTACCGAAAGCGCGGCCGCGCGGCCGGGGACAGCCATGCCCGATTGTGAAATCAGCTTCGATATGTCACGGATCGATTTCCGTGCGACATCGGACCTGTTGATGGCAAGCTATTGGGGCGCCGGACGCACTGACGAAGTCCATCGCCGCGCCTTTGCCAATTCACTGTGCGTCGGCGCCTATGTCGATGGCAAGCAAGTCGGCTTCGGCCGCGCGATCACCGATCGCACGGTGTTCGCCTATCTCGCCGATATCATCATCTGGCCGGAGAACCGCGGGCAGGGCATAGGCAGCCGGCTCGTCCAGGCCCTGATCGACCATCCGGAGGTCAGGACCGTTTTCCATTGGAGCCTGTCGACCAGCGATGCCCATGGCATGTATGAAAAGCTCGGGTTCAAGCCATCGACCGATGGCCGCTACATGCGGTTCGATCGCGATCCCGGATGAAGCGGCATGCGGCGATGACTTGACGCCATTGTTGCAAAATAATCGCAGTGGTTGGACCAGATACGCTTTTGGCGTTACCCCGTCTTGGCGATTTATCGGAGCGTCTCTATAAGGACCCCTCCGCAATTGTCTTGCGGGAGGTCCGAATGGCAGTATTTCACATGGTAATGCGAGGCCGCGAAGCCTAGGTCTCATCCGGCGCTCCGCGAAGGTTTGCCCTTCGTGCTGATGCCGGATCGAGCACAGGCTTATGCCGATGCCGGTCGCCGCCCGATCATGGGCGAGACGCCAAATATGCCACTCCGCTTTCCGGGCACTCATTGGCCCCTTGCGCGGCTTCTTCAATTTTCGACCTATTGGGATCGGGCTCGTTTGTGCCCGAATGACATCATGGCTCGTTTTAAGATCGATTTGCGCGCGAGCGCCTTTCGCAGCGTTCTTGGCTTCACGTTTACCCATTGGCGGCGCCAGCCGTGGCGGCTTTCGCTCATCATGGGCAGCTTCCTGCTGTCGACGTTGGCCGATGTGCTGACGCCGCTCTATTCCGGCCGGCTGGTCGACGCCGTCGCCAGCAGCGCCGGCGCCGACGCGATTGCCTGGAATGCCGCGCTGATGGCGTTCTCTATGCTGATGGCGCTGGCGCTGGCCGGGGTTGTGTTGCGCAACCTGGCGTTCATGGGGATCGTCGAGCTGACGTTGAAGATGATGGCCGACATCGCCGCCGATGCTTTCCATCGCGTCCAGCGCTTTTCCACCGACTGGCATGCCAACAGCTTTGCCGGCTCGACCGTGCGCAAGGTGACGCGCGGCATGTGGGCGCTCGACCTGCTCAACGACACCATCCTCATCGCGTTGCTGCCGTCGATCGTCATGCTGGTCGGCTCGACGTTGCTGCTCGGCTGGTTCTGGCCTTTGATGGGTGCGGTCGTTGCTGCCGGTTCGGTGCTGTTCATCACGGTGACGGCACTGCTGTCACTTGGCTATGTCGCGCCGGCGGCGAGGCTCGCCAACACCTGGGATACCCGCCTCGGCGGCTCGCTGGCCGACGCGGTCAGCTGCAACGCCGTCGTCAAGGGCTTTGGCGCCGAGGAGCGCGAAGAACGCCGCCTGGCCAAGGTCGTCGCCAAATGGCGTGCGCGTACACGGCGCACCTGGGTGCGCGGCACCATCAACGGTACCACGCAAGGGGTGCTGCTGCTGGTCATGCGCGCCGCGGTGATCGGCCTGGCGCTGATGCTGTGGTCGTGGGGGCAAGCGAGCGCCGGCGACGTTGCCTTCGTGCTGACCTCGCTCTTCGTGCTGCAGGGCTATCTCAGGGATATCGGCACGCATATCCGCAATCTGCAGCGCTCCATCAACGATATGGAAGAGCTGGTCGATTTCCAGTCCGAACCGCTCGGCATCGAGGACCGGCCAGATGCCAAGCCGATCAGGATCACCGAAGGACGGATCAGCTTTGACAACGTCACCTTTCACTATGGCCATCACCGATCGGCGCTTTATCGCGACTTTTCGGTCGATATCGCGCCAGGTGAGCGCGTCGGGCTGGTCGGCCATTCGGGGTCGGGCAAGACGACCTTCGTCAAGCTTATCCAGCGGCTCTATGATGTGAATGCGGGGAAAATCCTGGTCGACGGCCAGGACATCTCGCAGGTGGCGCAAGCCTCGCTGCGTGGGCAGATCGCCATCGTTCAGCAGGAGCCGATCCTGTTCCACCGGTCGCTGGCCGAAAACATCGCCTATGCCAGGCCGAGTGCGACGCAGGAGGAGATCGAGCATGCCGCGAAACTGGCGAGTGCGCATGACTTCATCACCAACCTGCCGAAGAGCTACGGCACGCTGGTCGGCGAGCGCGGCGTGAAACTGTCGGGCGGCGAACGTCAGCGCGTGGCGATCGCGCGCGCCTTCCTTGCCGATGCGCGCATCCTGATCCTCGACGAGGCGACATCGAGCCTCGATTCGGAATCGGAGGTGCTGATCCAGCAGGCGATGGAGCGGCTGATGGTCGGCCGCACCACGCTGGTCATCGCGCACCGGCTTTCGACGGTGCGGGCGCTCGACAGGCTGCTGGTCTTCGATCGCGGCAACATCGTCGAGGAAGGCTCGCATGACGAACTGATCCGGCTAAAAGGCGGCATCTACCGTCGCTTGTTCGAACGCCAGGCGCTGGAACTGACCAAGGGACTTGTCAGCTGATCTGAGGCGGCCTTCAGCTTAGGCCGGAGGCCGCCTCTGTCCGGCACTGTCAGTCCAGCGGAGCAGGGCATGCCATCGCAGGGGCGGCAGCCGACATGCCCGTCAGCGCCGTAATGCTGGCCGACCAAATTTGCCTGTGAAGTCCTGTTCCGGATAGGAAGTCTTGGGACCTCTGTTCATCATACTGACTGAGATACGTTGTTTCTACCATTGGTTGATATATATCCGATGGAAGGCAACCTACGGACGTTCTTCACGATGCATCTTTCTGCGAATGCCGAGGATAAGTTGGCTGCGCCGTCAGTGCTGGAATCTCAGCATGGCTCGGTTCGGCCGCTCGCTGCCGAAGATCTCGAGCGCGTCGCCACACTCTTCCTGACGAAGTTTCGCCGGCGGCGCCGTCACCTCGTCGATCGAGCGATCGCAGAGACGGCCGCGTATATGAGAGAGATTTATCTCGACCCTGCCAGCCAGTCCGGTGAAAGCAACGCTCTTGTCCAGATCAATCGGCAGGGTCGTCTGGGTGGATTCCTCGGCGTTCTGAAAGCCCGCTACGAGCTCAATGGAGCGCCATTGAGTGCGGCGATCATCGGGCCGCTCATGGCCGACCCCGGCACCGATGACGGCTCGGCCGGACCGCAATTGCTGCGGGCTTTGCATCTAGGCGAATTCGATCTGCAGCTGACCGATTCAGCCAACCGGACATCCTTGGCCTTCGCGCGTCCGATGAAGTATCAACTCCTGCCGGTGCATTGTCTGGGATGGACATATGTTTTCCGGCCGGCGGGAATGGCCGCCGCCGCACTGCACCGCAAATGGCCCGGCCTGCCTCACCTTGTATTCGACCCCTTTGCGCGAGCATTCGATGCTCTTGCGAAAAGAAGGTTCGAGCCCCCCGTCCAGCATTCATCGTCGCATCGCACCCACCGTGAGCCGATCAATGCCGTGCAATTTGCCGAGAAGCTGCCGACCCTCCTGTCTGGTTACGCTCTTCGGCCGAGTTGGAAGGATGGGGAGCTGCCACGGCTGCTTGCGCTGGCGGCTGAGAAGCGGGCCGACGGCCCCCTTCATTTCGGTGGGACCTACGACGAAACGGGCAAAATGCTCGGTTGTTATGCCTTCTATGGTCAAGCCGGCGACATGGCGAGCCTGTTGCAAATCCAGGCATTCGGATCGCACTGGGGTGCGACGCTGGATGCGCTTGTCGCCGCCGCATGGGAGATGGGCTGCGTGGGCATCACCGGACAGACGCAGACGAGATTCATATCTCAACTCTTTGGCTACAAGAATGTCTTCTTCCGCTATGCCGGGGGAACCATGGTCCGCTCGCGGATCGCCGAGGTCACGGAAGCGGTCCGTTCCGGCGACATCTTTATCGGTGGATTGATGGGCGACCGCTGGACCCGCCTCAGTTCCGATGATTTCGGCCGCTGATCGCCTTCAGCCGGTCGTCGGCCCCAGCGGCTGGCAGCGCTCGGTTACAAAGGCCGCCTGCTGACTGGGCGCCTCCTGAGGCGTCCAACGCCCGGTCTTTTCATTCCAGCCGCCATGTTCTATGTCTGCCGGACAGCGCGGGGGCGCGTCTTGTCAATCGTAAAAGCATCCGGTACGCCCCGCTCATGACAGTTACCGTTCGTTTCGCCCCTTCGCCGTCCGGCCGCATCCATATCGGCAATGCGCGCACGGCTCTGTTCAACTGGCTGTTCGCCATGAACAACAAGGGTCGCTTCATCCAGCGCTTCGACGACACCGACATTGCGCGCTCGAAGCAGGAGTTTTCCGACGCCATCCTCTACGACCTGCATTGGCTGGGCATTTTTCCCGACGCCACCGAGTACCAGTCGCGGCGCTTCGAAGTCTATGACGCCGCGGTCGAGAGGCTGAAGACGGCAGGCGTTCTCTATGCCTGCTATGAAACGCCGGAGGAACTCGATCTCAGGCGCAAGGTGCGCCGCACGCGCGGCCTGCCGCCGGTCTATGGCCGCGAGGCGCTGACGCTGGCGCAAGAGCAGATCGACGAGTACCAGGCCGATGGCCGCCGGCCGCACTGGCGTTTTCTCCTCCCCAATTTCTCAGACGATCCGCAACAGCCCGAACGCACCGAAATCCATTGGAACGACCTGGTGCGCGGTGAGGAAACCGTCGACCTCGCTTCGCTTTCCGACCCGGTTCTGGTGCGCGAGGACGGCACCTATCTCTATACGCTGCCTTCCGTGGTCGACGACATCGAGATGGGCGTCAGCCATGTCATCCGCGGCGACGACCATGTCACCAACACCGGCGTGCAGATCGTCCTGTTCCAGGCGCTGGCTGCCGAGCCGCCAGTGTTCGGCCACCATAATCTCCTGACCACCGCATCGGGCGAGGGCTTGTCGAAGCGCACCGGCGCGCTCTCCATCGAGAGCCTGCGCGAGGACGGCATCGAGCCGATGGCCGTCGCATCATTGGCCGTTCTGGTAGGCACTTCGGAGAATGTCGCAGCAATGCCGACGATGGGCGAACTCGCCGAACGCTTCGATCCGGCGGCGACATCGAAATCCGCGGCCAAGTTCGATCCCGACGAGCTGTTCGTGCTCAACCGGTCGCTGCTGCACCACATGCCGTTCACCGAGGCACAAGATCGTCTGATCGTGCTCGGCGTCTCTGGCGAGCAGGCCGAACCGTTCTGGCTGGCGGTGCGCGGCAATCTCGACAGGCTGGCCGATGCGGTCAATTGGTGGCGCATCCTGCGCGAAGGGCCTCAGGAGACGCCGGAATTTTCCGATGAGGACCGCGACTTTCTTCGACAGGCGTTCGACCTGTTGCCGGAGGAACCCTGGACCGCGACGATCTGGAAGGACTGGACGGGCAAGATCAGGGAAGCGACCGGCCGCAAGGGCAAGGCGTTGTTCATGCCGCTCAGGACAGCCCTTACCGGACTGCCTTCGGGGCCGGAGCTTGCAGATCTATTGCCGCTGATGGGTCGGGAAGGAACGTTGGCCCGACGACCCTGACCTTGCGCTGTTCCGGCGGCAGCGCGGATACGGGCGACGTCACCGGCTTGGCGGAAAGCCGCTTGATCGCCTCGCGGTCGAGCCCACCTTCCAGATTGGCCAGCGTTTCGGAATCGGCGCCCGGATCAGGTTTTGCAACCGGGACTGGAATGAATGGTGACGCGTCTGTCTCGGGCTGCGATTGCTGCGGATTCGGCGGGTTGCCGGCAATGATCTGGAAACCCTGCGCAGCGGCGTTGCAGCCGCAGGCCGGCGGCCGCGACATGTCGGGCTGCTTGTAGAGATAGGCGGTCGACAATTCGCTTTAGGGC
>NZ_RZQL01000061.1 GCF_003997935.1 Mesorhizobium sp. M7A.F.Ca.US.006.01.1.1 | reverse complement strand
CCCATGGCGTCTTCGAGAAATGGCCGGACCTCTACTTCGTGATCATCGAGTGCGGCGTCGCCTGGGTTCCATCGGTCCTTTGGCGCCTGGACGCCGACTACAAAGCGCTGCGCAAGGAGACGCCATGGCTGAAGATGCTGCCGTCTGAATATTGCCGGCGCAACATCCGCTTTTCCACGCAGCCGCTGGAGCAGCCTGCAAACATCCAACATCTCTGGTCCACGCTCGAATCGATGGACGGCGAAAACACGCTGATGTTTGCATCAGACTATCCGCACTGGGATTACGACGATGCCAACACGCTGCAAATCCCTCCTGCATGGAAGAGCAAGATCATGGGACTGAACGCGCTGGAAGTCTACAAACGCATCCCCCGCGCGCAAGCCGCGAATGCCGCCTGAGGAAGCATACGATGCCCGAGAAGACATATATCTGCCGCGTCGACGAGATCGAAACAGGGTCTCCGTTCATCGCCAAGATCCGCAGCCTTTCGGTCGGGATTTTCCGTATCGGAGATTCATTCCACGCGCTGCTGAATGTCTGTCCGCACCGCGGCGCTCCGCTTTGCGAGGGGCCGCAATGCGGCACAACCGCGCCCGTTGAACAGGCGCAATTCATCTATCATCGCGAAAACGAGATCGTTCGATGCGCCTGGCACGGGTGGGAGTTCGACATCAAGTCAGGCGCGGCCTTGGTCGATCCCTCCGTTCGCGCGCGCACATTTCCAGTCACCGTCGAAGCCGGCGGCATTTACGTGACGGCCTGATTGGCGCAAGCCGATTGGGATTGGAAAAATTCGAAGGAAAGGTGGCGGAGCCAATAAGCAGATTTGTTAGCCGGTGCTTGACGAGAAATAACGCGGGGAACTCCGCAATGGGAGAGTCAAATGTCAGAATCTGAATACAAGCTTGGTATCGCGCAAAGCCTGATCGGAGGCGGCAAGGTTTCCCGCCGCGACTTCATTCATCTTGGGCTGGCCGCGGGCCTGACCGTTGCCGCCGCCGACCGGCTGTTCGTGAGCACGGCGCGGGCCGAACCGATGCAGGGCGGCTTCGCCAAGCTCGGCATGGCTCATGGCGCGACGACGGACTCGATCGATCCGGCCGGCTACCCCGACACGTTCACACAAACCGCATTTTCGGGCTCGCTGTCCAACAGCCTCACTGAGGTCGACGCCAAAGGCAATGTCCAACCGGACCTCGCCGAGAGCTTTGAAACTTCGGATGGAGCCAAAACCTGGGCCTTCAAGCTGCGCAAAGGCGCAACCTTTCACAACGGCAAGACCGTGACGGCGGATGACGTCGTGACCTCCTTGCAATATCACATGGGCAAGGACACCAAATCGGCGGCGAAGTCGCTGTTGGACTCCGTCGCCGATGTCAAGGCGGACGGCCCGGAAACGGTGGTCTTCTCGCTCAAGAGCGGCAACGCCGATTTCCCTTACATCATGAGTGACTACCATCTGGTCATCATGCCGGCCAAGGACGGCAAGGCGGATTGGGCTTCAGGCGTTCGCACCGGTGCTTTCGTCCTCGAGAATTTCCAGCCCGGCGTTTCGGCCAAGCTCAAGCGCAATCCAAACTACTTCAAGAATGGCAAGCCCTATCTCGACGAGGTGGAGTTCATCGCCATCACAGATCTCGCCGCTCGCATGGCGGCGCTATCCACGGGGGAGGTGGACTATATCGGCCGCGCCGACCTCAAGACGCTCGGCATGTTGAAACGCAATCCCAAGGTGGAAATCGTCGAGGTCACTGGCTACGGGCACTATACCTTGCCGATGAATGTCACGATGCCGCCGTTTGATAATCCGGACGTGCGAATGGCATTGAAATGGGCGATCAATCGCCAAGAAATCGTCGACAAGATCTTTCTTGGCCACGCCACTGTGGCCAACGACAACCCGATCGCGCCGGCCATCAAATTCGCCAAGGATCCGCAACCGCAACACAGCTTCGATCCGGAAAAAGCCAAGCACTACCTGAAAAAGGCCGGAATGGAGAACCTGAAGGTGGACCTCTCGGTGGCCGATGCCGCCTTTGCGGGGGCGGTGGATGCGGCTTCGCTCATTCGCGAAACGGCAGCCCAATGCGGCATCGACGTCAATGTCGTGCGTGAGGCCGAGGACGCTTATTGGGACAATGTCTGGCTGAAGAAACCCTGGTGCGCTTCCTATTGGAGCGGTCGGGCAACCGCCGACTGGATGTTCACGCAAGCCTTTGCCGCGGACTCCAGCTGGAACGAAACGTTCTGGAAAAATCCCCACTTCAACGAATTGCTTGTCCAGGCACGCGCCGAGACGGACGAAGCCAAACGAGCGGCGATGTATGCCGAGATGCAGCAACTAACCCACGATGACGGCGGCAGCATCGTGCTGGTCTTCAACAATTTCGTCAGCGCCCAATCCAAAAAGCTCGCACACGGTGATGTGGCGCCCAACTGGTAGAACGATGGACTGAAAATGGCCGAACGCTGGTGGATCGCCACGGCATGAGATGGCGGGCCGGAGCCGCGATGGTTTTGAGGCTCCGGTCAGCTGGCTCCGAGTGCAGGGTTGCCGCCCAAAGGGAAACGCCACGCACATGAACCCCGTCGCAAGAACGGTCCTGCAGCGCCTTGGCCTCGGTCTGGTCACTTTGTTTATCGTGTCCATCATCATCTTCTCTGCGATCGCGATGCTCCCAGGCGACTTCGCCAAGGCCACGCTCGGGCAGTCGGCGACGCCCGAAACGGTCGCCGCGTTCCAGCGGGAGATCGGCATCGATCGTCCGCCTGTCGAGCGCTACTTCGCTTGGGTCGCCCAGATGCTCCATGGCGATTTCGGCTCTTCGTTTGCGAGCCGCACCGGATATCGGCGTACCGTGGCCGAGATCATCGCACCCCGCCTCTACAACACGATGTTCCTTGCAGCAGTGACGGCGCTGATAGCCGTTCCCCTGGCCTTGGGGCTTGGCATTCTGGCTGCGCTGTACCGCAACGGCTGGTTCGACCGGCTGGTGAATGTCGCGACACTGACAACCATTTCATTCCCGGAATTTTTCGTCGCTTATATGCTCGCCTACCTGGTGATCTCGCGCGACACGTTCATCGGATCCGATTTCGCTCAAACGCTGCCTCATTGGCTCACTGTCTCGCTGAACTGGGCGCTCAATGCGGTTCCCAAATTTCCGACATTGTCGAATGTGAACGATCAGACGCCATTTTGGGAGCATCTCTGGAAAGTCGCCCTGCCGGCAATCACCCTTACGCTTGTAATCGTGGCCCACATGATGCGCATGACCCGAGCGGCCATCATCAACATGCTGTCAAGCCCCTACATCGATATGGCGCGCCTCAAGGGAATGTCCCCGATGGTGATCGTGCTGAGGCATGCCCTGCCCAATGCCTGGGCTCCGATCGTCACTGTGGTCGCGTTCAATCTGGCGTATCTCATCGTCGGAGTGGTCGTGGTCGAGGTCGTGTTCGTTTACCCCGGCATCGGCCAGCTGATGGTTGACGCGGTAAAATCCAGGGATGTTCCGGTTGTCCAGGCCTGCGCCCTGATTTTCGCCGCGACTTATATCCTTCTCAACCTGCTAGCCGACATTATTTCCATCGCCACCAATCCCAGGCTCTTGCACCCCCGATGACCAGATCCGAATCTGTCGCGGAGCTTCAGAGGCTGAGGCGCTCGCGTGCCACCCGGGCGAAAACTGCGCTGAAGAAGGCACCGTTCAGCGCGTGGTTCGGCATCGTCGTGATCCTCGGCTACGTCTTTGTTGCGGTCTTCGCGCACTGGATAGCCCCATATGGCGAGACGCAGGTTTTCAGCGAAGCCTTCGCGCCGTGGAGCCAGGAGTTCAAACTGGGAACCGATCAGCTCGGCCGCGACATGCTCACCCGCTTGATCTACGGTGCGCGCAACACCATCGCTATAGCGGTCGCGACCACGTTGCTGTCCTTCGCGGTCGGCGTCTCGCTCGGCCTTCTTGCCGCATTGTACAGGGGGTGGCTCGACCAGATCTTGTCACGTGCGGTGGACGTGCTGATGTCAATCCCGAGTCTGATCTTCGCGCTGGTGCTGCTGACGATCTTCGGCTCTTCGATCACGAGCCTGATTGTCATCATTGCGCTTCTCGATTCCACCCGGGTCTTTCGGCTTTCTCGCGCCGTCGGGCTTAACGTGGCGGTGATGGAATATGTCGAGGTGGCAAGATTACGCGGCGAGGGACCAAAATGGATCATCGCCAAGGAAATCCTTCCCAATGTCATGCCGCCACTGGTCGCCGAGTTCGGCTTGCGATTCTGCTTCGTGTTCCTGACAGTCGCGGCGCTGTCGTTTCTCGGCGTCGGTATTCAGCCGCCGACGGCCGATTGGGGATCAATGGTGCGCGAGAACGCGACCCTGATCACCTACGGCGACGTCACCCCGCTACTTCCGGCCGGCGCGATTGCTCTCCTTACCGTGTCCGTGAATTTCGTTGTGGACTGGTTCCTGCACGCAACAAGCGGGTTGCGTGATGAAAAGTAGCGGTCCAGGCTCACGCGAAAAAGGCAAGGATCTACTTCAAATCCGCAATCTGCATGTGGAGGGGTTCTCGGACGAGCGCTGGCATCCGATTGTCCGCGGGATCGATCTGACGCTGAAGCGGGGCGAGGTTCTTGGCCTGATCGGCGAATCAGGCGCCGGCAAGTCCACCATTGGCCTTGCCGCAATGGGTTATGCCAAGCCGGGCTGCCGGATCATGCAAGGCTCGGTCCTGTTCGACGGGATTGATCTTCTGGCAGTCAATGAAAAAGGGCGCCGTCGCCTCAGGGGCTCCCGCATTGCCTATGTCGCACAAAGCGCGGCTGCCTCTTTCAATCCGGCACATCGGCTCTTGGAACAAACCGTCGAAACAGCGGTGGCGCATGGAATTGCCGGCCGGGAAGAGGCGAACCGGAGCGCCGTCGATCTTTATCGACGCCTTCAACTCCCAGAACCGGAGACCATAGGCTTTCGCTATCCTCATCAGGTCTCCGGCGGGCAGTTGCAACGGGCAGTGACAGCGATGGCAATGGCTTGTCGTCCGGACCTCATAATATTCGACGAGCCAACAACCGCGCTCGACGTGACCACGCAGGTTGAAGTTCTAGCTTCCATTCGCAACATCGTGGAGGAATTCAGCACCGCTGCAATCTACGTGACGCATGACCTGGCGGTGGTGGCGCAAATGGCGGATCGTATCATGGTTCTGCGCCACGGACGCACCCTGGAGGAGGCTGATACACGCCAGATGCTGGCCTCGCCCAGCCAAGAATATACCAAAACGCTCTGGGCCGTACGCAAGCTCGACAAGCCCGAAGTTCCAGCCGATGACTATCTGCTGACGATAGACAACGTTACCGCGGCCTATGCAGGAAAGGTCAAGGTGCTCCAGGATGTCTCCATCAAGGTTCCGCGCGGAAGAACCGTGGCTGTGGTCGGCGAATCCGGTTCGGGCAAATCGACGCTCGCGCGAGTCGTCACCGGTCTCTTGCCGCCAATTTCAGGTTTGATTTCTTTTGCCGGGCAGCCCCTTTCCACGAGCCTGAAGACGCGGCCGAAGGAGGTCCTGCGCCGCATGCAGATGATTTACCAAATGCCCGACAACGCCCTGAATCCGCGCCAGACGGTCGAAGAAATCATAGCTCGGCCGCTCGAATTCTACCTCGGCCTAAAGGGCGCGCAGAAGGATCGCCGGATCTGCGAACTTATGCACATGGTCGAGATGAGCGAGGATTTTCTGGAACGCCTGCCTGGCGAGCTATCGGGCGGCCAAAAGCAACGCGTCTGCATTGCCCGGGCGTTGGCAGCCGATCCAGAGCTTATCATCTGTGACGAGATCACGTCCGCGCTCGACCAGATCGTCCAAGAGGAAATCCTCAAGCTTCTCATGCGCCTGCAGCGTGAACTCGAAATGAGCTACATCTTCATTACCCACGACATTGCTACCGTAAGGGCGATAGCCGACCAAATCGTTGTCATGCACCAGGGCAAAGTCGTTGAACAGGGACTGAAGAGCCAAGTTCTCACACCTCCCCATGCCGCTTACACCGAACGGCTTTTGTCGTCCGTACCGGAAATGGATCCGGACTGGCTTACAAGGCTGCTGGCCAGCCGGAAAGTCTGACAGGGGGACCCCGTCCACCTAGGCCCCTGGCATCCTTCCACGTGCTTTGAAGGGCATGATCGTGCTCCGCTTCAATCGGGCTGGCCAGCCCGACAAACGGAGCTAACCATTTTACCGTTTCGCCGCTAAGAAAGCTGGCGACCCAGGAGATCTCGGTATTAGCTCACGAACAGCAGCTTCTGTTTGCTTAAAAGAAGCGCTCTGAGGCACATCAGAGCTACGACGCAGTCCCTGTGATGTATGCTTTTTGGAAGCGGCTGCTAATCTCTCAATGACCAAGATTGGGCAGCAAAGCTGCCAAGGGGTGTAAGATAAATGCAGCCAGCGAATGGGTGGCCTAGCTTCTTGACTCAATTTGGGCGAACCGCCTCGTAACCAGTTAATAAATGTTAATAAATAACGTCGGGTTAGTCGCGCTGTCTGCAATCCGGGTGGCGAACGAGGATCAAGGAAGGAACAAGGGGGCCGTGCCCAAGTTCGGGGCATGTACCACCGCCGCCGATGAACTCGAGCGGCTGCGCAGCAACAACCGAGGCACGGGATCATGACCGTTCAGATTCGACTTTCCGAGATCGACCACGCCAGGCGCGAAGATCATGGCGACGGTGCCTGGAGCATCGCACCGGACCTGGGTTATTTGCGGCTGGCAATCGTCAATGTCGTGTTCTTCGGCGCACCGCGCAGCGGAGATCGGAACTGGGTGCTAATAGATACGGGGTTGCCGACGTCGAGAAGCAGTATTCTTGCGGTCGCGGAAAAGCGGTTTGGCACCAACGCACGGCCTGCCGCGGTTATCCTGACACACGGCCATTTTGACCATGTGGGAACGGTTCTGGACCTCGCGAATAGGTGGGAGGTGCCCGTCTTCGCGCATCGACTCGAGCGGCCCTATTTGGACGGAACTGAATGTTATCCGGCACCGGATCCCTGGGTCGGGGGCGGACTGATGGCGCTGCTTTCGCCGCTCTTTCCACGCGGGCCGATCGATCTTGGCAACCGATTGGAACTCTTGCCCGCCGACGGATCGGTCCCCGGAATGCCCGGATGGCAATGGCTGCACACACCCGGGCACGCCCCTGGTCACATTTCGCTCTGGCGCGAGGAAGACCGCTCGCTGATCGTAGGGGACGCTTTCATCACCACCGGTCAGGAGTCGGTCTATGAGGTCGCCGTCCAGGATCTCGAGATGCACGGTCCGCCGCGCTACTTCACGCCGGACTGGGATGCGGCGGAAAGATCTGTGAAGCGTCTGGCTGCCCTGAACCCTCAGATGGTCATCACTGGACACGGTGCGGCTGCCGCTGGAGTGGGCATGCGTAAAGCTCTTGACAGTCTGGCTGAGCGCTTCACGGTGTTCGCCGTCCCGCCGAAATCAAAATTCGTACGCGAGCCAGCGATGGCTGCAAATAGCTGAGGTAACCGAGCCGCCGTCGTTGTGAATATGGTCACGTTGGACAACTCCATCTCTCGAGCAGGTAGAGTTCCCCCTCGGGTCGCGCCCATGTCGCCCAAACACTGACAAGCGGAACAATCCCGGGAGGTGCCAGTTAGGCGTCGCACGCTTGGGCGACTTGCGGCCAGCCCCGTCCCGGCTCCACCAGCTTGATGGGGTGATCGACTTAGCTGTGCTCCATCGCCGTGCCGCCGAATGGAGTCTGTGCACGAGCCAGCGAGGAGGAACAAACCTAGGAAGCGCCAGTTAGGTCCTTCGTCCGGCGGAGGGCGGCACCCCGGCCACGCGCCTTGAAGTTGGTTCAGAGGAAGGCTTCAGATGAGAAGTGCCAAGAGCGCGTGCCCCAAGAACGCGTCCTCTCCAGGATTGGTGGCCGAGCAAGTGTTGTTGCCATCCAGCCCCAAGCCGGGGCGGCAACTGCTCTGGATCCCGGCAATCGCATTCTTGCCCGGTTGCGCGGGGGGTGTGCTCGACCCGCAAGGACCCATTGGCTCGGGCAACCGCACGATCCTCTTGAACTCACTGGCGGTGATGCTGGTGATCGTTGTTCCGACGCTTGTTGCGCTCTTGGCCTTCGCATGGAAATTCCGCGCCTCGAACAGCGACGCGCGCTATGACCCGGAGTTCACCTATTCGGGGCGCATCGAGTTGATCGTCTGGTCGATCCCCACGCTCACCATCCTTTTCCTTGGCGGGCTGATCTATTACGGATCGTACCAGCTCGATCCGCGCAAACCGATCCCTTCCGCGCAGCCGCCGCTCGACATCCAGGTGGTGGCGCTCGACTGGAAATGGCTGTTCCTCTATCCCGAGCAGGGCGTGGGCGCTGTCAATCAATTGGTCATCCCCGCCGGCGTTCCAGTTCATTTCAAGCTGACCTCGGCCAGCGTGATGAACACGTTCTTCGTGCCCCAGCTTGGCAGCATGGTCTACGTCATGAACGGCATGCAGACCGAGTTGCATCTGCAGGCCGACCGCGAGGGCAGCTTTTTCGGCCAGTCGGCGCACTTCAGCGGCGACGGCTTCTCGGACATGAACTTCAGCGTGAGCGCGGTTTCAGCCGATGCCTTCACCCGCTGGACGTCGTCGCTGCGTGGCGGCGGTGGCGTGCTCAACGCGAATGCCTATCGCGAGCTCGCCCGGCAAAGCACCAACGTGCCGCCGTCCACGTTCGGCCATGTTCAGCCCGGGCTGTTCGATGCCGTCGCTCAGCAGATATTGCCCCCGGGTCCGGGGCCGGCCGAAAGTGCCGCCGGCGGCGAGCCACAGGTGAGCCCAAAGGCATTGCCCGCGGCGGCGCCGCCGACGGGGCATCATCCACAGGCAGAAGGGGCGGAATGACGATGCTGGGCAAGCTCGACTCGTCGGCCATTCCCTTCGATCAACCCATCCCGCTCGTCGCGGCTCTCGGCGTCTTTCTGGCAGCGGTCGCCGTGCTTGGATGGATAACGGTGAAGGGCTACTGGCCCTATCTGTGGAACGAGTGGATAAGCTCGGTCGACCACAAGCGCATCGGCGTGATGTACATTGTGCTGGCGATGCTCATGCTTCTGCGTGGCTTCATCGATGCCATCATGATGCGCACGCAACAGGTGCTGGCGATCCACGGGCCGGGCTACCTGCCGCCGGAGCATTACGACCAGATCTTCTCCGCGCACGGCACGATTATGATCTTCTTCGCGGCGATGCCTTTCATGATCGGCCTGATGAATTTCGCCGTACCGCTGCAGCTTGGCATACGCGATGTAGCCTTTCCGACACTCAATTCCGTCAGCTTCTGGCTGACGGCTTCCGGAGCCCTGCTGGTCAACATCTCGCTTGTCATCGGTGAGTTCGCGCGCACCGGCTGGCTGCCCTATGCCCCCTTGTCGGAGACCACCTACTCGCCGGGCGTCGGTGTCGATTACTATCTGTGGTCGATCCAGATCTCCGGCGTCGGCACGCTGCTTACCGGCGTCAACCTGGTGACGACCATCCTCAAGATGCGTGCGCCTGGTATGGGCTACCTGCGAATGCCGATGTTCTGCTGGACCTCGCTCGCGTCCAACCTGCTCATCGTCGCAGCCTTCCCGATCCTCACCGCCACGCTGGCGATGCTGACGCTGGACCGCTATCTCGGCTTCCATTTCTTCACCAACGAAGCCGGCGGAAATCAGATGATGTTCGTCAACCTGATCTGGGCCTGGGGCCATCCCGAGGTCTACATTCTGGTGCTTCCCGCCTTCGGCATCTTCTCCGAGGTCTTCTCGACATTCTCGTCAAAGCCGCTGTTCGGATACCGTTCGATGGTCGCGGCCACGATGTTCATCTGCATCGTCTCGTTCATGGTCTGGCTGCATCATTTCTTCACCATGGGCGCCGGAGCAGACGTCAACGCCGCCTTCGGCATCGCCACGTCGGTCATCGCCGTCGGCACCGGGGTGAAGATCTACAACTGGCTCTTCACCATGTATGGCGGGCGCATCCGCTTCGACACGCCGATGCTTTGGGCGCTGGGCTTCGTGACCACCTTCACCGTCGGCGGCATGACCGGCGTTCTGCTTGCCGTTCCACCGGCCGACTTCGTGCTGCACAACTCCCTTTTCCTCGTCGCGCATTTCCACAACGTCATCATTTCGGGCGTGCTGTTCGGCGCGTTCGCCGGCTTCACCTACTGGTTTCCCAAGGCGTTCGGATTCCGCTTGCACGAAGGCTGGGGCAAGGCCGCATTCTGGGTCACCTTGGCCGGCTACATTCTGGTCTTCGTGCCGCTCTATATCGTCGGTCTGCTCGGCATGACGCGGCGCCTGCAGCATATCGACATGGATCTTTGGGCGCCATGGCTGGTGGTGGCCGTGTTCGGCGTGCTGGTGATGATCGCCGGCGCCGCACTGCAGATCATGCAACTCGCCGTTTCGATCCGACATCGCGACAAGCTTCGCGATGAGACAGGCGACCCATGGGACGGGCGTTCACTGGAATGGTCGACGTCTTCCCCTCCCCCCGTTTTCAACTACGCGCGGCTGCCTTACGTCGAGGATGAAGAGCCCTACTGGCGCATCAAGCAACGGGCAAGGGAGGAGAAGAGGCCCGGTGCGGAGGAAGGATACGAGCCTATCGAGATGCCGCGCAACAGCCCGACAGGCTTCGTCACCGCCTTCTTCAGCACGCTGATCGGGTTCGCGCTGATCTGGCACATATGGTGGCTGGCGATCGTCGGCTTCATCGGCGCCTACGCGACCTTCGTCGTCTTCGCCTGGCGCGATCATGGGGATTATGAGATTCCCGCCGAAGAGGTCGCGCGCATCGACGATGACCACAAGGCCGCACAGTCAGCCCGGCTGCGGCGCTGGGAGCGGCCGGCATGAGCGATCACGCGCTACCCGGCGACTTCGGCGCGGGCACCCAGGCCCGAGACCCCTATCGGCTTGGTCAGGGCGGCCGACACGGCGTGCGCTCCGCGACCGGCCACGGTGAAGGCGGCCCGGCCTCGAAATTCGTCACCGTGGCATATGGCTTCTGGATCTTTCTGCTGTCCGACATCATCATATTCTCGGCCTTCTTCGCGGCGTATGCCGTGCTTGCCAAGGCGACCGCCGGCGGACCGACCGGCAAGGATTTGTTCGAGCCCACCCGCGTTGCGGTGCAGACGGGCCTTCTGCTCACGTCGAGCTTCACCGGTGGCCTGGCGACACTCGCGACCCATCGCAGATCGATGGCTGCCACGCAGGCCTGGCTGCTCGTCACCGGATTGCTCGGGGCAGCCTTCCTGTTTCTGGAGGTACAGGAATTCGCGGCGATGATTGGCGAGCAGGCGGGGCCTTCGCGCAGCGCATTTCTATCAGCCTTCTTTGCGCTCGTTGGCTGCCACGGCACCCATGTCGGGCTGGGGCTGCTCTGGCTGGGCACAATGATGGCGCAGCTATGGGTCAAGGGTTTTCGGTCGGATATTTTGCGGCGGCTCCACTGCTTCGGGCTTTTCTGGCACGCACTCGACATCATCTGGGTCGCCATCTTCACCCTGGTCTATCTGTTGGGAGCATCGCCATGACCGACACCGAGAGCAGGCCCGGCGAGATGCAGGACCGCCGCGATTCCGCACCGGGCGAGGAACGTATAACCGAGCACGAAGTGGCTGGAGGGCTGTTGGGCTATGTGATCGGCTACGGCCTGGCCATCCTGCTCACGATCGCGTCATTCCTGGCGGCTCAAACCGATCTGATTTACCAGCCGGCGGTGATTTCGGCCCTGGTGGTGCTCGCTGTTGCGCAGATGGGTGTGCATCTAGTCTTTTTTCTGCACCTGACCACCGGGCCGGACAACACCAACAACATCCTGGCCTTGGCCTTCGGCGTGCTGATCGTTGCGCTGGTGGTCCTGGGCTCGGTTTGGATCATGGCCCACCTGAACGAGAACATGGCCGCCATGACGGCCCATCAAGCCGGAACGATGCCTTAAACCTCGCCCTGCTAGTCTTGGCTGAGGTGATATGAAGCTGGTACATTGTACCGCCGGGGTGGAGATAAAAGGCTCGTCAGACCTCGTGCTTTGGCTGAACTGCACGTATGGCATCTAGCGCCAAGCGAACGGCATCGATGCCTGAGACGCGGGGCTCGATCCGCCTGAAAATCACGCGGCCGTTTCGGTACTCCAGGCCCAACACCTTCCTGTCCCGCCATCGTGACGCCAGAGGCTTGTTGCGCAAGGTGATCGCGACGGCTTCGGGCCCAACATCAACTTTGCCGACACCCAGTTCCGACGCTGCTATCCGCAACCTGGTAAGTTCCAGCAGAACGGTCACTTCGCCAGGCATGTCACCAAAGCGGTCCTCGAGCTCCTCGCTGAATGCATCAAGGTCCAAGTCAGAACGAATACGAGAGAGCCGCGCATAGAGGCCAACACGGACAGTAGGCTCGTTTACATAGCTTTCGGGAAAAGCCCCTTTTGCAGGCACGTTGATGTTGGCAAGTTGCCTGTTGGGGTCGGCCCCTTCTCCAGCCGCCGAGACCGCCCGCTCCAGCAAGTGCTCGTAGAGGCCCACTCCGATCAGTTTCATATGCCCAGCCTGATCTTCGCCGAACAGATCGCCGGCGCCGCGCAGGTCGAGGTCCCTTTGACTGATTGCCAGGCCGGAGCCAAGCCGATCGAGCGCAAGCATTGTCGAAAGCCGGGCCCTGGTGCCGTCGGCCAGCTCAACGCCAGGTTCCGTCAGAAGAAACGCAGCCGCTTGCATCGCTCCTCTACCGACCCGACCCCGTAGCTGGTGCAACTGCGCCAGACCGAACCGGTCCGGGCGCCAGACAATGATGGTGTTGGCTCGAGGCACATCGAGCCCACTCTCGATGATGTCGGTGCTCAACAAAATGTCGCCATCACCGTCAGCGAATCCGACCATGACTTCGTCCAGCTGCCTCCCTTTCATTTCACCGTGCGCCGTCATGATGCCGAGTTCCGGCACCAGCCTGTTCAGCTGGTCAGAGACCGGGCCAATGTCCTCGATGCGAGGAACCACGAAGAAACTCTGTCCACCCCTGTGAAATTCACGCAAGAGGGCCGCGCGCACCGATGCTGGATCGAACGCTGCCAGGATCGTGCGGACGGGACGTCTTTTGGCGGGCGGAGAGTTTAGAACGCTGACATCCTGGATGCCCGACAGCGCCGATTGCAGCGTCCGCGGTATCGGCGTGGCGCTCATGCTCAGCGTGTGAAGGCAGGGCGCCATGTTCCGCAGGGCCAGCTTCAACTTGACGCCGAACCGGTGCTCCTCGTCAATCACCAGCAGTCCAAGATTGGCGAAAGTGACGCTCCTGGACGACAAGGCCTGAGTACCCACGACGATCGTAACCTGGCCGCTCCGCAGGCCCTCCTTTGCCGCTTTTGCCTTTGCTGCCCCGACCATCCTTGACAGGTGGGCGACCTGCAGGCCCGTTCCTGCGAAACGGCGGCTGAACGTCTCATAGTGCTGTCGTGCCAACACGGTTGTCGGCGCTATGACCGCAACCTGTTTCCCGCAGAGGGCGGCGGCGGCGCAAGCACGCAAAGCCACCTCTGTCTTGCCGAAGCCAACATCACCGCAGACGAGCCGGTTCATTGTTCTCCCCGAGGAAAGGTCGTCGAGCACAGCGCGGATGGCGGCGGCCTGGTCAGGAGTCTCGGTATAGGGAAATTTCGCCGCAAAACGGGCCAAGTCCGCGTGGGAGGGCTTGATGATCTCGGCGGGCTGGCTGGACCTCATCTCGGCAAGGCCCACCAGGCGCTTGGCCAGCCTGTCGATCTCGCGCAACGCAGCCTCGCGTCGCTTGGGCCAGCTCTCGCCGTTGAGGCGATCGAGCGACACGGCCTCCGGTTCCGAGCCGTAGCGCCATATTTTCCCAAAGTCGTCGACCGGAACCAGCAAGGAAGCCCCGCCATGATATTCCAGCCTGACAACATCCTGGTGCTGACCAGCCAAGTCGACCTGTTCGACCGCCGCGAGCACGCCCAGGCCATGGTCTTCATGGACGACGACGTCGCCGATGCGCAACTCGGGTTCGAGTATGCTTGCGGCCATGCCGGCATCCGCCTTCAGCGCAGGGCCAAACAGGTCGGCTGCGGCGACCATCGCGATACCGGATTGCGCGTCGACAAACCCTTCATCGAGGACGAAGCCAGCCTTGAGAAGAGAGCCTCTCGCGGCCGAAAGTATTTGCGGTGAGTCGACCGCTTCCTCAGCCCGCCGGCCTAGCTTTCTATTGAGCAGGCGATCTGCTCGCTGCAGTTCAGAGGCATCGCCGGTCAACACCACCCTGGCCCCGGCGCTTGTTTGCCTTGTCACGAATTCAGCGAATTCGTACCCGGGCCGGGCCAGGCGAAAGAATTTGGGAACTCGCTCGGCAGAAACGGCAAGTCTCGTGGAGCGGTTGCGCACGGAAGCATCCCACTCTTCACGCGACAGGTAAAATTGTTCCGGCAAAGGTTTCTCGCGCCCGGCAGCCTCCTGCCTGGCACGGCGTGCATCCTCGATCAGGTCCAGAATTTTGTCGAGCGGATGCCCGTCGATACCTTCAAGGAAGGAGATCGAGGCGCTCGACGCAGTGTCGAAGACAGATGGCATCGCGCCATATAATGCGACCAGGCGCTCTTCCATCGACGTCGCGCGCATCGCTGTCAGCTCAGGATGATCACCAGCTTTAAACATCAGCTCGGATGCCGGTCCGACAGCAATCGAGTCTCGAACCTGGTCGCTGAGTTGACTGATCGGATCGTAGGTCTTGAGCTCTCGAATGCAGCTGTCTGGGCCAAGGACGACGCGAACGGGGTCCTCCGCGCCAGCGGGGAAGATGTCCATGAGATCGCCCCGAAAAGCTATTTCACCCGGTTCGTCGACCCTCTCGTCGACGACATAGCCAAAAGCTTCGGACCTTGTTCTGAAATCATCCCGGTCGAACTTTTGTCCCACCTCCAGAATTGCGAAACCGCCAGCAATGACCTGGGCGGGCGGCACCCGCTGCAGACTGGCTTCGATCGACATTACAGCGATGCGCGCACGATCGGGCTTCGTTGCCATGTGACACAACGCACGAAGCCTCCGCCCCATATTGGCGCGTGTGGGCCACACCCTGTCGTAAGGCAGGCAATCCCAGGACGGCAGCAAGATGATCTCCGCGTGCGGCAGGAACTGACGCAAAGCCCCGACGATCTCGTCGGCGCTGCGTTCCGAGGCAGTTATATGGATAATGTGCTTGTGCCGGCTGGCCTCCAGCCCACCGGCCAGCGCTGCCGCGATAGCTGAAGATGGCGGGACGCCGTGCTCTATCGTAAACCCGCTGTCATCCGTGTGATCGATTTGTTCGACATCCGTCCGCGAAATATGCCTGTTCACTGAAATCTCACCTTGTCCCCAGAAGAACGTCAGCACAGCGACCCCGTTCCTGGCGGCGCGCATTAAAGTGTTCCAGGACGGGGCAGCCGGTGCGGCGTTGATGCATTGCTTCCTAGCTGCCCTAAGAACTGGCGGCTGTGAATCACGCTCGACGCCGGCAGAACGCTCTGTGCGTCGGGCCATGCCGCGCGGTGGCCCGTCCGCCGGAGTTAGTATGTGCACATGCTGAATTGCCGAAATGTCGATAACCACGCGAGGGATTGTCGAGAAAGCTGTTCGAGTTCGTCCTCGTCCGTTATCCCAGCTTGGTAGTAAGCCAGGATGCGCGATGCACTCCGTTCTCTCTTGGTTTCGGTCTCGTTTTTTGGGGTTGCTGCGCGCCAAAACGCGGCTCAGTACGGCCAGCTCTGATGGGGTGAAGGCGTCTCTATGCTTGCATCAACTCCGCGCCGCCCGCCTCGGGTGGGGAGCCGAGGCGGGCTGAAGCTGTGGGGATCCAGCTTCCGATGCCGGGCAACAGGCGATTGTGCAAGAGGGATTGTCCGGCGCGGCCCAACGCAGGATGGACAGAATGTTCCGGGAGTTTTGGTGAGGCGAAAATAATTGGCCAAGAGCCAGAAGCACGGCGCAGGATACGGCATGTAAGACTTGCCGGCGTGCGATCCAGTCAGCAGCTCGGGCCAAGATCCGAATCCTGGATGTGAGTTTCTGGACCTTGCTGAGCATTTAAGAGTTGAGGTACGGCCGTTATGATCTGCGGCAGAAAGAAGGGCTTGGTGATCATATTATGCTGTTGGGAACACCTTCGGCTCCCCAGTGTACCTCGCTATCGCCGCTGATACGCTGCCGCGATCGATTGACGTCCTGAGGTCGCCTTGGACAACGCCAAGACGGGCTTGGTGCTTCGACAGCCAAGTGCCAGACGATGAGGACGATTGCAGGCCTACAGCAGCCGCGCGAATGGTTTCTCGCTGTAAGCTCGTGTTGGGTTGGTACGCTGCGGCGGCTTGCCGGCGCGGTCGCTTTGATCAAGCTTCCTGCTGATCTTCAGAAGCCTGCTGGATTTGGGTCATCACCTTTCGGGGATCGACATTCTCTGCCAGTTGCCGCAGCTCTTTGTCGGCCGGGGTGGAGACATTCAGACGCACCGCCAAGGCAGCCACCATCTCGATCAGCCGCGTGGTTTCATGTTCGTTAAGGAGGCTGATCTGCAAATCCAGTTCCGCTCGGCGCTCGCTGTGTTCGGCCATTCTGTTCTGATTGATCAGCACGAAGGTAGACAGGAAGATTGCCTCGACGGAAGCGACCATGGCCAGGATCACGAAAGTTGGGTCCCAAGCTGGGATGGCTGGCATCGCGCCTAGGTTTGCAAGGATCCAGGCCACGAGGATTGCGAGATGCAGATAGACGAAAGTCATGCTCCCCGCGAAGCGCGAAATAGCGCCGGCAATCCGCACCTGAACGCTTTGGTGCTCCTCCTGTTGTCGCCTGTGCTCGACCAGTGCCTCTATGTTCTGGTGGAGCACCGAATGCATGTTGGCTGGACGTTGGTCGCTCATTTGGAAAGCTCGTTTGAACGACGATCTGGTGCAAGCGGCGTCACTTGTCGCCCGCCTGGAACATTTGCGGAGCCGGACCTGGCTTGAACTCGTCGGCACGCAGCTTACGTCGCTGCCGACGGTTCGATTGGGAAAGGGCGTGCCGTGCTGAAATCGTGTGCACCATACCGACTACTGCCTGCGGGGCGCTCTGATGAACCATATGGCCAGCGCCCGGAATCACCTCGAGGAGAGACCCACCAACTTCGCCATGCAGGCGCCGTGCATTCCGTTCCGCATCGAACAACCGGTCTCCAGATCCCGCCAGGATGCCGGTCGGTACGGAAATGTCCTTATAGCTGGCCTTCTCCGACAGGGCCGCGGCCAGCATAGATGCTGACTCCGAACAAACCGCCCCCAGTTGGGAAGGGCGGCTGGCGGCATCCTTGGCGGATGCGGCGAAGTCGCTGGCGATCATAGCGGGTCGAAATATCTTTTCCATTGCCCAAGGCCAGGCAAGCCTCACAAGCAGCGGCAACAAGGTGTGGCGAAACCCCGTTCCGATCACCGGCAATGCCGGGAGTGCGGCCAGTGCAAGATCCAGCCGCGGTGGCGGATAGTAATAGCCTGAGACAAGCACAATGCCAGCGACCGATGAAGGATGCCTGCGCGCCAACTCGAGGGCGATCCAGGCTCCCCAGGAATGTCCAAGCACGAGATATTTCTTAATACCCAATCTGCCGGCGGCGGCATGTATGAGGTCGGCTTGGTCGCAAGCGGACCAGCGCCGGGTGCGCGAACGTGAGCTTCGCCCAAAGCCGGGACGGTCAAATGCGAGCACCCGGTAGGTCTTTGCCGCCTCATCGAAGACGCCGCTCGACTTGAAATCCTCCGCCATGGATCCATGCAGGAGAAGCAGCGGCATGCCGGTTCCGGCTTCGATAAAATGCAGGCGCAGACCATCAATTGCCATCATACGTCCGCATGTCAGGCTGGCGATCGCACGTTTGGCGCGGATGGCGTTGTATCCCGCTAGTGCCGCTAATGCAGCGACGGACAATCCGGCCGCTAGTTTCGCCCCGTCTCTGTCCAACGCCATGCGCGTGCCTCAGAAGCTGTCTGCGTGACCCAACCTTCGAGGTCACAGCTTGTTCCGCCAGACCCTGTGCCTGGCGCGGAAGGCTTTTCAACGTCTGGCGATCGCCATGGCCGCGATCTTGCAATGATCCATGCTTGCGTCCCGAGGAGATGCTCTCCGGGATAAACGATCGTTCCATCATCGCGCACACAGCGCCTGGCGTCAGGCTGGCCTCCTCAGCATGACCGGCCCCAAGAGTATGCATGACGCGTTCGCCTTCTCCAGCAGGTAGTCGGAAATAATGCGGCGGTGGCACCGCCAGCAGACGGCTTCCGCGCACATGATTGGGCAGCGATGCCGGCTGCTAAGCTCTCGCAGTTCCGCCAAGCCTTTGGCGAACGGCTCCGCCGGTGAGTGCTGTCTGCTAACGTGGCTCTCTTTGGAAAAGTAAGCCCGCTGCCTGGGCGGGGGGCTTGGGGTTAGGCAGCGGGCTTCGTAGGCGATTAGGGGTTCAGAACCCACGCAAACGATGCTCTCAGAGTGTTAACGAGACCTTAACGAAGCTCGGAGCGTTTTACCAATCTTGGCGACCTGTGGATAACCCTCGCAGTTACGCGTTCAATGACAGAGTTGAGGTCGACGGCTTCGCGGTCATGCTGTTCTTCGACAGGTTCCGCCTGCATGTTCGGATCACCATCCATCTCATCCAGAAGGGCTATCATGTGCTCGATCGTCGCCTCGACCCGGCACCGGAAGAAGGCGCTCATTGCTCGCTCCATTCGATGTGGACTGTACCGCCGAGTTCTCGTATTCCGCGCACAATGGCATTGTAGTCGACAAAGCCTCGGGCGCCCCTCCAGTTTTTGTGACGGAAGTAGCGCTTTGACCTCGCAAATTCGTCAAGTTCGGCCATGGTTACGTTTCGTCGCGAACAATCCGATCGAAGTTCGTCGAGTAAAGCAAACCAGTAGGCTTGTAGCGAACTTTAGGGCGGGAAAGACCCAGGGCGCTGCCTCGGCAGCATAATTTCTTGAGGCTGTGGTCAGGAAACGCGGCGCAAAGCTCTGACGCACTTGCTGTCCGATCGAGTCTCCGAAACAATGCATCACTTCTTGCCGTCCAGATACGGCGCCTCTTAGCTATGTCTAGTGTCTGGCATCGTGTCGCCAGGGCGGCTTGGGTGCGATGTGGCAACGCCTTGCGCATGGCCTTGTAGTCTGGATAGAGCGAGCGGCATATTTCTGTCTCCGCCTCGGTCCACAGTGGCCAGCCGCCGTTGCCGATGCCGGTTCTCTGCATACGCTGTGAATGACGCTGTCCCTGGACCGCATACTTGGTAAGCTCAGCAAGGTGCATCTCATGTCCTTTCATCCATTGATGCCCGCCCAGGTGAACCGTGATCCCTGCTGCCAATCTTTAGGATGAGAGCCATGCCCCTATCATCCTTCGCCAAAGAACTGGAGAACGCCGCCGATAGCATCGCCGACATGTCGCGAGGGGATCTTCAGATCATGCTTCGGCGCGCTGCGTTGATGCTCCGGAACGTCGCCGGCCTCCCGCTAGAGCCAGCAACACAGGACGCACTGAACTCCATTGCCGCTGAAATGAAAATCGGCCGGTCGGAGCTCATTCAGATCGTCTTGCGTGAGTGGCTGGAAACGAATGCTTATCTACCAGTCCGGATGATTGACGAGGAAAGCGAGACCGACGGGAGCGCTTAGCAACATGGCTCGCAAGGGAATGGCCCGCAGAAAAAAAGGCCCGTCCCTAAGGACGGGCCAAATACGTTTCGGGAACAATGCCTAGAGCGGTTATTCTCAGCCGCCCATCTTCTTGGCCATGGCACAGAAATCAGCGTGCGACTTGTTGAGCGTGGTGTCGCCGCAGTCTTTCAGCACCGCCTTTTGTTCATCCGGTTTCATGGACATCCATGCGGTCTTGAAATCCGCTTCCGACCTCAAGGTTTTCATGCCGGCATCCGTGAAGAAAGGTGACATCTTTGCAGGATCATCGAGCGCGGAAGTGGTGCTGCTGCCAGCCAGCGCTGAGCCCGTCATCACTGCGAGCGCCATCGCGCCCATCGTAAGCATTTTGATGCTCATTTTTACCTCCGTTAGTTCTACACGCGCAAAATCGCGTGACCTGGGGAAAAAACGTCGGCGTCTGAACTCTGTTCCCGCATCTCGCCGATTCCGCATCGGCAGCCGTCTGACCGCGCTGATGTCGTGGCCGGTGCAGTGAGCAGTCCATCGTGCGGCGACGGACCACTGCGGCCAGCCTAAAGTGCGATCGGCGAACGCGGGCCCATTAACCACCTTCCTGGATAGATCGGACCCCAATGGGGATGCGGGGAGTTTACCTTGCATGGAAAATCACAAGCACAGATTCTATTGTCATATTGAGCGCGACGGATTGTGGGGAGTTTGGGATTGCGTCGCCAACAGGCCGGCAAGGTTGGGCGGTGGCGACGTTCGCGGTTGCACTGCCCAACGGGCTGAAGCTGCGGAACACGTCCTCACGAGAATTTACGACGGCGGACTTGATGCCGTCGCTATCCGCATCGCTGGCATTGTCAGTTCTGCGGGTTCGGCCTGATCGATCCCCGGCAGCCAGGCGCTTACCCAGCCTTAGGGGGGCAGCACCGGTCCAGTGGTGTTCCACCGGATGAACTCGACCTCTTTCCCGGTGACGTCCCGCACGGCCTTCAATAGCACCTCGTGCAGGACGCGCGTCTGCCTGTAGTGGTCGCAATGTGGTGATATGAACGGCTTGATGATGCTTAGGTGCAGCGCTTCCGCTGCCACCAGGAAGCGCTCGATTTCAGCCTGTGATAACTGCTTTGAGGGTTTTGACCTAGCCATTGCGACACCTTTTGAGAGTCGCCCCACCTGAGGACAATATTCCTACCGCGACCGTTCAGTGTAAAGGCTCAAACGTCGAAAAGGTCGTTTGGTCCCACGCCAATTTCGTCAATGATGTCCGGCGTGTTGTTTCGCGGGCTTCCGACCTTCCTGTCGATCGGCCACATCTTCATCAGCTCCGAAGGATATGGCTTCATGAGGTCGCGTGGATCCAGTTCCGGTCCGAGCCAGCGCATGTAATCGGCAGGCGCCAGAATAACCGGCATCCGATCATGGATCGTCGCCATCAACGTATTGGGCTCGCAGGTGACGACAGCGAAGGTCCGGATCAACTCGCCGGTCGCCTTGTCGGCATATTCTTCCCATACTCCAGCCATGGCAAAAGGCTCGTCCTCCGTCATCGCGATAGCGTAAGGCTGCTTTTTCGTGCCCGAACCATCGAGCTTTTGCCATTCGAAATAGCCGTCGACGGGCACCAGGCAACGGCGCGCGGCGTATGCTTTTCGGAACATGCCGTTGCTGGCAATCGTCTCGCACCGCGCATTGACAGGCGGTGGCCGCCCGCCGCCATCGCGCGCCCAGCCGGGAACCAGCCCCCACTTCGCAGAAAGGAAACCGGCCATGCTCGTGGAAAGCTCTTCACGTACAATGATTGGATAGGTCAGGCTGGGCGCGCCATTCCAGACCGGGAACCCGTTGCCCGCTCAACGTCGCCAGGGTGCGCGAACTCGAAGCGCCGCACCATGTCCGGGATGGTCGATTTTACAAAAACGCGTCCACACATTCAGGTCGTCTCATTGACAAGGATCGAGGCCCGCCCAAGATGGGAACGGAGTGAGAACGTATCAAGGTTGTGGTGATGCCGAAGAAGCCAAAGGACGTAATGCTGCCAGCGGTCTCGGGCGTCACAATCGAAATCGATGACCGCGATAATCCCGAGGTCTGCCTTGTCGGGCTATTGACTGCCGAGGGGAAGCGATCCTTCACCCTGAGCGAAAACGGCGCTCGGATGATGGTGAAGGCGTTGCACTCATTTCTCGATCTCCTCGACGGATCTACGTCCGAGACAAAGCCCAAAGGCCCCGCCAACTGAGAACGCAGATATGGTCAATCCGCCCAAGCGACAGGACGATTATCAGGACCGAGCCATCGACTGCCAGGAGGCCATGGAGCCAGGCTTTCAGGTGATTGTCGATTGCATGCTGGAGGCGGGATGGACGCGAGGCGAGACATTGCGGGCGCTGAAACGGCTCATAGCGGCCGACAATATGGCTCAGAAAGAGAACGCCAGGCTGGAAACGCAACTCGCAATTGCGCGGGCCATGTTGCGCGCTGGAAAGCCGATTTAAGGTCTGTTGACCTGTTGGGCGTCCCTTGGCCAATGCGTCGATTGCCACCGGGTGCATAAACTCTTGCACCGACCTGGGAGGAACATGCGTCCGCAGTCGAAGTTCGGAATGCGCTTGGTAAGGAAATCTCCTTGAAACAGCCAAGCAAGGCCCGCCGCTGGCTTCGAGACCCGGTGGCGGGCCACCCGCGATGAATCTTTTTCGTAGGGCTGGAACCTGTTTCTGAGATCGAAGTTGGAAATGTGCTTGGTTGAGATTCCCCTCCTCAAATCCAAGCTCTGGTGCAAGTGCAAGGCCCGCCGCTGTAATTGTGTCCTCAGCGGCGGGCTTACTTCGTCAGGCGCTCCACGGTCTCAATGATCGCCTTGGCCAATGCCTCGCCTTCATAGATCGGGCTCTGGGCCATAGTAGCCCGTCACCCATTCCTCGCTAGGCAGCACGCCGGCACGGCATACCTGCTCGATGGCCATTCGGACGAGCTTCAAGGCTGCACGCTGATCGACTGCCACAGGGGAGTTGGGTTCGACGTTCACATGGTGGAGCGGCCGGGGCGTCATGCCTTAGCCTCGCGGATCGCCCGCAAAGTCGCATGGCGTAGCTTGTCCTCGCGCTTAAGGGTCTTCACTCGTCCGACAAGGCCAGGTTTGATCCATTCAGCGTCGGGCTTGTCCGCGCCTTTCGGGGGCGTGCCTTTCCCCTCCTGCACCTTGGCCCACAGGCGTTCTCGCATGGCTTTGGTCAGCGCGATGTGAGCCGATCCGACGTAGCGGCGTTCCGCATCGCGGGTTGCCATCAAAGCGAGTGGTGCCGATCCCGGTTTTAGCTGCACGCCTGCCACTTCAAAGTCGACTTCCTCGTAGCATTTGGTTTTCAGCCACGCTTCGGTGTCGCCTGACCGATAAACGCTATCAGGCCGCTTCGACACCATGCCCTCCAGGCCCATGCGATCAACCGCAGCGTAGAAGTCGGCCCCGCCGCCATGCACATGGTGACTGTACTGGATCACGCCTTTGGCAGGCCCGACGAGTTCGAGCAGCTTTTCCCGACGTTCCAGCAGAGGTGCTGGGCGCAGGTTGACCCCGTCCAGGTGCAGTAGATCGAAGGCGACGAAGATAATCCGATCCGGCGCCCATCGCATCGCGGACCGCAGCGAATGGAAATCCGACACGCCCTTCCCGTTGAGGACGATTGCCTCGCCGTCGATGATTGCCGACTTGGGGGAAAAGGTTGCCGCCGCCTCGACAATCATCTTGTACGTCGATGACCAGTCATAGCCTCTTCGCGTGATCGCTCGGGCCGTGCCGTCCTCGATTATGATTTGCGTCCGGTAGCCATCGTACTTGATTTCGTGAATCCAGTTGTCCCCTGTCGGCGGCACCTCGACAAGCGTGGGGAACATTGGCCGGATGAACTTCAACATACGCGAACTCGGACTGACCGAGGTTAAATTAGATTAAGCTAAAATGGTTGCAAAGGGATGACACGCGCAGAACCCGACGCGTTGGCCAAGCACGACGGGTCGCAATTAGGGCGGCTACATCCTGAGAATCGACCGCCACTGTGCCAATAAGAATAGTTCCGGCTGTTCGAAGATCGTACTGCGCGAACTAGTCCATGAGGTTTAATTGCTGCGCTGTCGTTTTGCGAGTAGCGTAAACTTTGGGCACTGGGCCCACCCTCGTGCCCAGATTGGTCGGCACGGTTCTGTCACCGTCGCTTGGTATCTGACCGTGTCGACCACCATCCTGTGGCGTGCCAACCCCGCCCGCCAGGCCGGCGTCCATCTCCGAAGCACCCCGCCAAAGGGCGCCGGCCACTGAGATATCGTTGATCGCCGCTCCCGCTCTTGCTATGTTCACGCCATGGGATGGACGTTTGGTTCATTGATCGAAAGCGGCATGCGGGTGACGGCGCATTGCGCCCGCTGCAATCATTCCCGCACGCTCGACCTGGAGGCGCTGCGCGAGCGGTGCGGCGCTGATGCGCCAGCGATGGCCGCTGATCTCGCGCCTAAGATGCGCTGCTCGAATTGCGAACAGCGAAGCGTCGGTTTCAGCTACACGCTCGACCCGACGAAGCATTCCGGCATGGGCGTTTCGAATCCTTACGCCATGGCTAAGGACGGGCGCTGACCAAGCCACCTGCTTCCAGTGCCCTAAGCACAGGCGTATGCTTCTGCTCGTTTATTAGCTGTGGCTAAAGTGAAGTTGCGCCTGCAACAGGGGCTGTGCTAAGTGGGGAATGGACGAAATCCCGGTTCTGGTCGTTGAAGACGAGCCACTAATCCTGCTGGACCTTGAGACGGCTTTGGAAGAGGCTGGTTTCCGGGTTGTCGGGGTGACAACAGCCGAAGCGGCTATAAAGGCGTTTGACGAAGCGCCGGTTAGCAGCTTGATTACGGATATTCGACTTGGTCCTGGTAAAAACGGGTGGCAGTTGGCCAGAGATCTTCGGGGAGTGAACCCCGCCATCCCCGTGATTTACATCAGCGGCGATGGCGCGCCCTATTGGAGTGCTGAAGGCGTTCCGGAAAGCATAATGATCAGCAAGCCGTTTGCGATACCTCAGATCATCACGGCCTTGTCTATCCTGCTAAATCGACAGCATCCGACCCGACCGGGGGACGAGGTGGCTTAGAAGCATTCGGGCATGGGGCAGGCGAATGCTTATGCCAAGGCCAAAGACGGGCGGTAGGCCAATCCGGCTTGTCAGTACCGGCAAACCTGAACGCGTTCCAGCACCCGGTGGTGATGGTGCCAGTGCCTAACCCACTTCACGCGGCAATGGTGACGATGCCGGAAATAGTAGCGATGCGGGTAGCGGGCCACGTAGCCAGGATAGCGGGGGCCGTAGTAGCGGCCGCCATAGTCGTAAAACGGACCTCTGCCGTAGAAGGGGCCACCGCCGTAAAACGGGCCGCCGCCGAACGGGCTGAAGCCGCCGAACGGACCAAAAAAGCCGATGCCAGAACCGAAGTGTGCATCCGCAGGCGCGACCGCGGCTGCGGCGCAGGCGATGGCAATCACGGAAGCAAGGAACAGTTTTCTCATAGCAACCTCCCTGAGGTGCCTTCACCCGAGAAACTTCCGCAGGAACCGAATGTTCCCGATTGCTAATATTCTCTGCGCGCCGTCACCTAGCCAGACGTTTTTGCCGATTCCGCAGCCTCAGTTGCCGTCATACCTTCGACTTTCGCCAGCCAGCCCACCAAGCATCCCATTGAGAGCAAAACCAGCGCTCCCCCTTGGCCGGGTTAACGACCGTTTCGTCATAATAGCGCTGACCTGGCATGTGATAGATACGGTCGCCTGTTACGCTGATATTGCCCTTAATGTTGCATCCACTTGGCGAGCTAGGGCTACCCAGACGGTGCACTGTGGGAAGGGGATGCTGTTTGGCTTGCGGCGGCATGAGATAGCTTGCCCCGGCAACACCGCAAAGCAAAACTGGGATCAGCGCCCGCTGCTCTAACAGCGAACGCCTACGCCGCATTATAGGCTTCTGTTTGTGGACGCCCATAACCCTCTCCCCATGGGAAGAATGCGACTCTTGCTTGTTGGAGTCCAGATGGCGCTACCCAGCTGTGGGGGAATGGCAGGGCCATTGGCAATTGGTCAGTAACCAGCTAAGTATTATTTCGTGAACACGCGGTAGGAGGGGAAATCGCGTGACTTGACATTACCGGTCAAATCACCCACCTACAAGGTCGACACGGCCGGCGCCCCTGCAATGCAAGCGTCGGCCTTTTTATTTTTCATGCCATATCAAGCCATATTTGACGATCCCTCAGCGGCGTACGCTGCTGGAATCGAGGGATATGGCCGTACCTGATGTGCCGAAAGCTGAGGAATATTTACAGCAAATAGGGTACTACCGGCTCAGCGCATATTGGTATCCGTTTCGCAAACTGGTTCAGCAGCAAGACAACTCTTTCGCACTCGGCAATGCGTTTAAAGCGGGTACCCAGTTCAAGCACTCGACGGACTTGTACGCCTTCGACAAGGGACTTCGGCTTTTGGTACTCGATGCAATCGAACGCATCGAAATCTCCGTTCGAACAGAGGTGGCGCTTTCAATTGGCCGGCACGATCCTCGTGCCCAATGCGAACCAGCTCTGCTTGATAAGAGATTCACGACTGCAAAAAACCCCGCCTTTGTGGACTCGATGCATACGGGATGGCTTAGAAAGCTAGATGAACGAGCGGCGACTTCCAAAGAGGAATTTGCCGTCCATTTCAGAACCAAGAATCCGGGCGAAACGATGCCCGTTTGGATCGCAGTCGAGTTGTTGGATTTCGGCCCACTATCCCCCTTCTTGTCGGGGATGCGGTACTCAGACGTACAAGCAATTTCTGCGAGCTATGGTGGCCTGCGCCCACTCCTTATCAAGTCATGGACGCGGTCACTCAGCGGTATACGGAACGTTTGCGCGCATCATTCTCGGCATTGGAATAAGCCGCTCGTGGATCAACCGGCTTTGCCGAACCATGGGGAAATCCCTGATCTCGACCACCTATCGCAGATGGCTGGGGCTAACCGCAGGCTCTACGCGGCTTTGGCCATAATGAGGCTGCTACTGAAACAAATTAATCCGCGAACCAATTGGGCCGATCGGTTGAAGACTCATATGGCGCAATTTCCTACAGCACCAAACATCAAGATCGGTCACGCGGGGTTTCCGGCGAATTGGGCCGCTTTGCCACTTTGGAACTAGCGACCTTTTCGCCCTTCGGCGGCCGCGACTTCACCACCTTTTTCGACACGCGGTCAAAGGCTTCCTCTGCCTCATCGGTTTCAAGTTCCCGTGCTACTCTCTGAAACTTTTCGTGTTGAGTCTCTTTTGAGTCTTTGGTCATTTATCTGTTTTTCCTGACGCGCCAGACTACGAATACGTAGCCTATATTGATGAAGCCGGTGACCCTGGTATCCAACGAGTGCGCCCTATTATCATCCGCACGACGGCATTCCAGCCGTAGGATTTGCTGCAACGCCGGTAACAGTGACCTCCAGGCCGAGCGTACCGAGCGCGACCGAGCAATCCAGGGATGCCGCGTCAGTCGCATTTTCGCCTATGACCGTCTTCGTGATCGCCCCTTCGGTTGCCAGCGTTCCAGAAGTGTGCGCACCACGCCGGTCCAGGAACTTCTCCTTCGCTTTGTACATTTCGAACGTTGAAGCGCTTTGGGTGCTATGATTTGTTGGTGCCTTCGTCGTGTGTGGGAGTGCGGGCCGTGGACGATGACCAAAGGGCTGGTGTTCGTATCGAACACATCGACGGCCAGTGGGCGGTACAACTCGTCGAGAATGGTGAAACCACCCAGCATCTTTTCGAGACCGAGGAATTCGCGAGGAACTTCGCCGCCGGTCAGTGGCTAAGGCTAAACCCGAAGCCTATTCCCCCAATGCGCCGGCGACGCCGTTAGAGCGCTAAGCTTAAAAATGCTCTTTCGCGGATGCTGCACCGGGGCCGGAACTTTGATGCAATAGCGAAGTTCGAGGAAGGAGATGCTTTCGCAACAGGCGCCACTTCACGAGAGGCCGGAGCAATGGTGGACAATCTATCTCGCAGGGAAGAACAACGCGGCACGCGAAGACTCATGGCGTGGGGCGTGGCGGTTATTGCCGTCATTTTCCTAGGCCTAATGGCATTCTTTGTACTCACGCCTTTATCGAACGGCTCTTGGCAGACGGCACCGTTCAAGCGTGCTCCTGTGCAAAACCAGGGCGGTAATGCGCCAGTGGATACGTCACCCAGCCCGGGCGTGAAAAAAGACCCTCAGGAAAATACTGAAATGCCGGAGCAGCAGTAGTAGGTTCCGACCCGCTGGCAAACTTTTTCCGGGGCCGGGCGGCGATCTTGTCGAACACGTCCTCTTCCTCTGCGTCACGAATGGCCTTGGTGTCGCCTCCAAGGATCGGGACCGGCCTTCCCTCGATTGATGAGCTTACAAAATTGCCCAATTCGGAGGCCTGATGCTACACGTGTGTCGGCACAAGCGAATCTGCACAGCAGCTATGCACGATCCACGATTGCAGAAATCGCTGGGCAGCGGGTAGATTTTGATTGTCGGCCATCTACTCCTCCCAGATGCGATGCCGGCGCTGAATGAGGCGCACCTCCTCCCGCGCCACATTCGAAAATCGAGCCCGCTGCCACCTCCTCCCGGCAGCGGGCTTTTTTTTGTCTTCGCCAGCAGACACAGTGGCAAGCATCCGCGATGGCCTGCGAAACCATCCGTAAACCATGCCAACACGGTAAATATTTTATGTCGAACCGATCGGGTTGCAGGAGGTTGTGGGCGGGTCTGCAACAAAGAGGCCCAGCCGATCCATGCACCGCTTACCCATCTTGCCCGCCCTGTTGATCTCCTTCGGGATTGCCTACGGAATTTGCGTCTGGGCGACGTCGGATAAGCCGGTCAGCTTTTTCGAAGCCCAAGCGGCGTCGCAAATGCGTGGAACTGTCGATCGCTCTGAAAAGCTGTAACGACACGGAAGGTGGGGCCGTCGGTCCTATTATTCACATGGCCACCTTCGTGCACGAGCGCGCGGGCAAGCGCCTCACGGCAATGGCGTAGCTCGAGTTGGGCTTAATAGGTTTCGGAGCGCCGTGGCTTTGCCATCGCCGTGCCACAGCTTCTCGCACGGTTGGCCCCAATGCCTCGGCCACGCGCCGAGCGGCGTCATCGGCGAATGATGTCCGCCACATAGGACGGGGCTAGATGAGCACAGTGCTTCTCCACCATTCGGGTGTCGCTGTGACCAAGGGCCTGCGCCACGATGATCAACGGAGCGCCATTTCGAACCATCGTGCTGGCATAGGTATGCCGCAGCTCATGCAGCGTCACATCCGCCAGGCCGGCCTGTTTCAAGAGCGCTTTCCAGGGCCGATGGTAAACAGCCCTGGCCCAAACGACGCCGCTGTCTTGGGTAAGCAGGGGCTCACTGCCTTATCGATGGTGGGCTCTTGGTTCAGCAGGGTCCAGACAAAGAGCTCCTCCGCCACAACAATTCAGCGCATCAACCCCGCCGCGCGCAGAGCATTTTCCATGACCTTGGAAATCCCACTTGCCGGACCGCGCGCACTGGCTCGCTCCGGCGTGGGATCGATACGGACTGCCCGCGGGTTTTCCGTTGGTGCAAAGGACTGCAATGCGCCTGAAGCGACCTCGGCTTTGGCTTTGCGTCGCACGTCCGGCTTCGTCAATTCCCAGAAGCGGGCGATGTGGCGTGTCGAGGAAATCCCAACATCCAGCATGAAAGGCCCTGCGTCGCCGAGACCATCGCCGCCGCCAGTTTGCAGTGGCGTTCCATGGCCCATGCCGGCAATGGTGAACGTCTCGACTACCTCGCGCCCGTTGCTGTCGCTCCAGACCTTCCGCGTCTGGCCGTCGACCTTCTCTATGCGTGTTGGCTTTTCGCCGAGATCGTGCACGCTTTGCCACTGCGCCAGGACTGCATCCGCATTGGCAGGCACAACAGTCGTGTCGGCCGAGCCCTGCCATACCGAAATACGCGGCCACGGACCCCTGTGCGGCGAGGCCGCCCGCAACAGCCGCTGGAGGTCGGCTTGGGACGGACCGCCATGGCCGCGCATGCGGTCGAAGGCTTCGGAGATCGTCGAGGCACTTCCATAGGCGAGCCCGGCAATGATCGCGCCGCCGGCAAACAGTTCGGGATAG
>NZ_RZQL01000005.1 GCF_003997935.1 Mesorhizobium sp. M7A.F.Ca.US.006.01.1.1 | reverse complement strand
GATCGATCTGCTCTGCCGTCAGCGCCAGAGGGTTGGTGGCGGCAACATGCATGGCCACCTGGCGGCCAAAGGCGTTGGCGGCATGCTCATTGCCCGTGGTCTCGATCGCGACCAGCACGCCGAGCTTGCCAAGGCCGTCGGCAACCGCGTTGTGAACGTAGGTAGCGACAGCGCCGTGCGGGACGGTGAGCTTGGCCGATCGGCGGAAGCTCATGTTCTCGCCAATGGTGCCGACGGCGTCCTTGATGGTATCGGCGACCGACTTGTCCGAACCCGGATACTTTGCGGTAGCGACAGCCTCCGTCGTGCCGTAAGCGAGCGCGACCTTGGCGACATTGCGAACGATCTCCTGGAACTGCTCGTTGCGGGCAACGAAATCGGTCTCGGAATTGACCTCGACGACGGCAGCCTCGCGCACGCCATTGTCGACGCCGATCAGACCTTCAGCCGCAGTGCGGCCGGCCTTCTTGTCGGCCTTGGAGATGCCCTTCTTGCGCAGCCAGTCGACGGCCTCTTCGATGTTGCCGTTGGTCTCGGTCAACGCAGCCTTGCAATCCATCATGCCCGCGCCGGTCAAGTCGCGGAGTTCTTTGACCTGTGCAGCCGAAATGCTCATTGTCGCCTCTTTGTTTTAAATGCACCGACGCACCATCGGTATTCGATGGTGCGTCTGTTTAGCGTGCCAGAATATGAGAAAGATGAAGGCCGCAACCGGCCTTCGATTATCAAGCTTCGGGAGCTTCCGATGCCGGGGCCGGAGCCGGGTCGAGCGCGGGTTCGACGGGAGCTTCGATCGAAGCGCCGATGTCGACGCCGAGCGCGCCCTGCTGGCGGGCGATGCCGTCGATCGCAGCCTTGGCGATCAGATCGCAATAGAGCTGGATGGCGCGGGCCGCGTCGTCATTGCCGGGGATCGGGAAGTCGATCTTGTCCGGATCGCAGTTCGAATCGATGATGGCGACGACCGGGATGCCGAGGCGCTTGGCCTCGAGGATGGCGATCGCTTCCTTGTTGGTGTCGATCACGAACATCAGGTCGGGCGTCGAGCCCATGTCCTTGATGCCGCCCAGCGCCTTGTCGAGCTTCTCGCGCTCGCGGTCGAGGTTCAGGCGTTCCTTCTTGGTCAACCCTTGCGCCTCGCCGGCCAGCATCTCGTCGAGCTTGCGCAGGCGCTGGATCGAATTCGAGATCGTCTTCCAGTTGGTCAGCATGCCGCCAAGCCAACGCGAGTTGACATAATACTGAGCCGAACGCTGTGCAGCATCGGCGACGATGTCGGACGCCTGGCGCTTGGTGCCGACGAACAGCACGCGACCGCCCTTAGCGACAGTGTCGGAAACCTGCTTCAGCGCCTGGTGCAGCAAAGGCACCGTCTGCGACAGGTCGATGATGTGGATGTTGTTGCGGGCGCCATAGATGTAGGGCGCCATCTTCGGGTTCCAGCGGTGTGTCTGGTGGCCGAAGTGAATGCCAGCTTCCAAAAGCTGGCGCATGCTGAAATCAGGCAGTGCCATTCAAAGTTCCTTTCCGGTTAGCCTCCACGGACACAGGCATTTTTGGACTTTGTCCTCGAACGCCACCGGAGGTTTCAGCCGGATTTCTCCCGGGCAGACACCAAAGTCCGTGTGTGGAATGAGCGCGCATATAGAGGGGATGCGCGACAAACGCAAGCGCCGCGGGATCTGTGGTGCCGCGTGCGACGATCCGCGCCCTGCCGTCAGCGCTTTATCTTCCCGTTCGGCACCCGCACCCGCCGGAAGACCGCGACGATCTCTTCGCGGCTGCATTCGATGGCGCCGAGCCGCACCGCCCGGTCGCGCTCGAAGCCGGTTACGTCATAATGCGGCGCCGATGTCTTGGGCGGCCCCTGATAGGATGAGCGCTTGACGCCGAGCCGGGCGGCAAAGCGATGCAATTCGTCGGTGTCGTCGGCCAACAGATGGCACCAGCGATGGCCGGCCCAGTTCCAGATCGCTGCGTCGACATAGACCGCCATGAAGCTTGCTGTTTGCCTTCCATCGTTCACCACAGCCGGCCACGTGGCCGTCAGGATGTCAGGGACGATAGAATGGATTCGGATAGAAAATGAAGCCGCCATTGGCCGCAAGCTCGGCCACAATGTTGGTGACTGTATCCTGCATGCGACGGTGCAGCTCGGCAACCGCATCGTCGATCGAGCCCGTATGCTCATGCAAGCCCAGTGCCTCCGGCACCCGGATGTGGGCGCAACGCGGCCCGGCCGGCTGCGGAACGAACCGGTTCATCGTGTCGCGTAGTCCGCCCCGGCAATAGTCGTTGCGGATCCGTTTCAGATGTTCGGCGATCTCCTCCTGAGTGATGCGCGGATTGGCCGAGGCCCAAGGTCCGACGCGTTGCAGCCTCTGAACCCTATCGGCGAGCGCGCGGACCTGCCTTTGCCGTTCCGCATCGCCAATGTTTTCGCGCTGCCAGCGACGCGCACGCCGCAGAAGCTCGGCAGTGTCGGTGACATCAATGTCGGCTGAGATGCCTTTGCCGAGTTCGCGGCCGAGCCCGGTGGTCAAAACCCTCTGGCGCTCGGCATGGGAAGCGCCTTGGTCGAACGGCATGCCGCTGGCGGCTTCATCGCGGGCCAGCAGCGTCGAATAGATGCGGTGAATGCGCTGCGGCAGCGTGTCGGTCGCCTGGCGTTCTATTTTGAGGTTTTTCTCGACATAGGCGCATTCCTTCGCCAGCGCCACTTCGACATTCCCGGTGAAGGCAAGCTTCCAGACGACTGGCGCGATCCAGACCTTGAAATCCGGATCCGTGGCCCGACCGCGCTTGAGGGCCTCCAGCCCCATCTCGACGGCACCCGGCAGCAAAGGCGCAACGACATTGGCATGCCAGCCGACGCCGCCTTCGGGATGCAGCAGCACGCCATGGCCTTTCAAGGCCCAGGCGATCGAGTGTTCCTTGGCTGCCCCGCTGTTGCCGGGAATCTGGGCGATCAGATTGTTGGCCAGCCAGAACTTCTGCATCAGCCGGCCAAGGCCGTTGACGACACCATTGGTTGCCCATGAGGCCGTGAGCGGGCTGACCTGCGACACGATCTCCTTGTCGATCATCCAGTCGGTGAAGAACTCGGGATGATTGGGCGTGATGAAGGTCGCCTTCCCTGCCCCGCAACTGGCCTTCAGCCGCTCAAGGTCGGCGTCGGGAAAGTCGATATGGCGGACATTGGCGAAGCCGCGAAGACCGGCCAGGCGATTGAACGGCAACAGATCCCGAAATCCGGGAATGCCGCGCAGCATGACGATCCGGTTGACGGATGTCATGGCCCTGATCAGTGCCGGGTTGGGCCGCGGCGCCACGAATGTATCGATCCTGCTCAAGCTGATCCCCCTCGCGCCTGGACGCTGGGAAGCAGATTGGGAGACGATTGCGGCACGTTCAAGTCGATCGTTACGACCACGCCGTGCCGTGGCCAATCAACTGCCTAGACCGGCACTATTTGGCGGGACAAGGTTTCGTCTGGTTGAACAGCGACAGGTTGACCAGCTTGCCGGTCATCGAGAAGTCGCCATAGTCCATGACGAGATCGCGGGTGATGCCGTTCTCATGCAGCTTGAAGCTGATACGGTATTCCGGCACTTCTTCGCCCGTCTTGTTGGTGTCGTCGAAATAGGCGATGTCGACCGGCCAATATTTGTCGGTGGCGAGCTTTGCCAGTGCCGAAGCTTCCGGGTCGGCCTTGTCGGCATCGGTTTTCTTGCCGACGACGACGGTGGTGGTCATCACCTTGTTGGCGTCTTCGGAACCGTCGAACAGGTTGGTTTCGTAAAAATTCTCGCCCTTTTCGGCCTTGCCGATCAGCTCGACCAGATGCTGGGTCGGGAATTGGGTTGTCGCCAGCTCGACGCTGTTCTTTTCAGGCTTATCGATGTCGACCTTGAGGCCCTTGGTCTCTTTCGTGGCGACGCCCTTGACCTCCTTGTCGAGATTCTGGTCGACGAAGGATTTTGTCACGAACGAAAAGGTCTTGCCTTCGGCATCCTCGAAAGTGGTCGTCTGCTGGTCGGTCAACCTGGTGTTGTCGGCGGTGACGATCTGGGTGACGAAGCGGAATTTCACCGTATAGCCTTCGCAGGCCGAGCCATTGAACTCATAGACCATGCGGCCGGATATGCCCGTGATGCCGGACTGATCGGACGCTTTTTTCAGGGTAAGATCGTAAACGGCGCGGTGGGCTTGCAGCGCCGGCGCGGCAAAGGCGGGGCCTATCGCGAAGACCCCCGACAACAGGACGGCATGGAATGCGAGGCGCGTTGCGCGCATGAGGTACTCCGATCGTCGCGACTGATGGCAGGCCGCAGGGAAAGATGGTCCAGCTTAAAAAAAGTCGTGGCGGAAGCGAGGCAAAAATAGCAATTTCGGCCCGGCCGGCGCGGCGTCACCAAGCAATAGGGAAATACCATGAGTGAAACAATCGAAAAGCGGCTAAGCGATCTGGGTGTGACGCTTCCCGTCGCCGCCGCGCCCGCCGCCAACTACGTGCCCTATTGCAGGACCGGCAGTTTGCTGTTCACTGCCGGGCAATTGCCGCTTAAGGACGGCAAGCTGCAGGCGAGCGGGCTGTTAGGCCGCGATCTCGATACCGCAGGCGGCAAGGATGCGGCAAAATACTGCGCGATCAACATCCTGGCGCAGGCCAAGGCAGCACTCGGCGACCTCGAGAAGATTAGCCGTCTGGTGAAGATCACCGTTTTCGTCGCCTCGACACCTGAGTTCGTCGAGCAGCATCTGGTTGCCAACGGCGCCTCCGATTTCATGGTCGCGGCCCTTGGCGAGCGCGGCAAGCATGCACGCTCCGCCGTCGGCACGGCCTGCCTGCCGCTTAATGCCGCAGTGGAAATCGAAGCCATCTTTGAAGTCGAATGAGCCAGGGGACAGATATGACCGACCTATCCTGGCTGACCGCCCGGCCCGTCGCCCATCGTGGCTTCCACGACATGAACAAGACGCGCTGGGAAAACACGTTGTCGGCCTTCGCCGCGGCCGCCGAGCGCGGCTATGCCATCGAATGCGACGTGCACCTGTCGTCCGACCGTGTTCCCGTCATCATCCATGACGGCGATCTCAAGCGCCTGACCGGCCAGGATGGTTTCGTCTGGCAGCGTACCGCAGCTGAACTCGCGGCGCTCAGGGTCGGCGGCACGGCGGACCATGTGCCGACGCTGAAGGAAGCGCTCGACCTGGTCGACGGCCGCGTGCCGCTGGTCGTCGAGCTGAAAGGCACGCCCGGCTATGACGAAGGCCTGGTGGCAAGCGTCGGCAAGATGCTCAAGCGCTACAAGGGCAAGGCGGCGATCATGTCGTTCGACCATTGGCTGATCCGCGATTTTCCGAAGGACGCGCCGGGTATTCCAGGGGGGCTCACCGCCTACGGCAAGGACGTCGGGTTGATCGAGGCGCATTTCGCCATGCTGGCGCATGAGATCGCCTTCACCTCCTACGCCGCCGGCGACCTGCCAAACCCATTTGTCAGCTTCGTGCGCGAAAAGCTGAAAATGCCTGTTATCACCTGGACGGTGCATGACCAGCCGGCGATCGACCTGACCTTCAGATATGCCGACCAGATGACGTTCGAAGGGTTCGAACCCGATCTGGTCAAAGTCGCCTGAGTGTCTGAAACGTGACTTGTACCAGGCCGGACGGAGCTTAAATAAGCCTCATGGATCAGGGCGACGAGGGTGACGGACAAACGGCCAATGCGGACTATTCGATCCGCGTCGCCGCCGGCATTGGCGCCTTCACCTGTGATGAATGGAACGGCTTTGCCGGAACCGCGCGCGGAGATTCAGAAACCAGTTACAATCCTTTGGTTTCATTCTCTTTTCTAAGCGCTCTTGAGGATTCCGGATGCGCCGTGCGGCGCACCGGTTGGCAGGGCCACCACCTCAGGCTGGAGGACGGGCAAGGCAGATTGCTGGGCGCGCTGCCCTGTTATCTCAAATCGCACAGCCAGGGCGAATATGTGTTCGACCATGGCTGGTCGGATGCGTTCGAGCGCGCCGGTGGCCGTTACTATCCCAAACTGCAAAGTGCCGTGCCGTTCTCCCCGGTCACCGGCCCTCGCCTGCTGGTCACCAGGGGCGAGGACAGTACAAAGGTGAAGGCCGGTCTCGCGGCGGGCCTGAAGGCAGTGACCCAAAAGCTCGGTGTCTCTTCCGCGCATGTCACCTTCGCGCAAGAGAGCGATGTGGAGGTGCTGGAAGCGGCCGGTTTCCTGCACCGCACCGACCAGCAATTCCATTTCTTCAACGAAGGCTTTTCAACCTATGACGACTTCCTCGCCACCCTTGCCTCGCGCAAGCGAAAGGCGATGAAGAAGGAAAGGCGCGAAGCGCTTGGCGACGGCATTTCGATCGACCGGCTGACCGGCAAGGACCTCACCGAGAAGGCCTGGGACGATTTCTTCGCTTTCTACATGGACACCGGCAGCCGCAAATGGGGCCGGCCCTATCTCAATCGTCAATTCTTTTCGATGATCGGCGAGCGCATGGCCGACGACATCCTGCTGGTGATGGCCAGGCGCAATGGGCGCTATATCGCAGGCGCCATCAATTTCATCGGCTCCGATGCACTCTATGGCCGCAACTGGGGCTGCATCGAAGACCATCCCTTCCTGCATTTCGAGGTCTGCTACCATCAGGCGATCGACTTCGCCATCGAGCGCAAGCTGAAAGTGGTCGAGGCGGGCGCGCAGGGCGAGCACAAGCTGGCGCGCGGCTATCGGCCGGTGACCATGCATTCCGCGCACTACATTGCGCACCCAGGCCTGCGCAATGCCGTCGCCGACTATCTCAGGCGCGAACGGCAAGAGGTGGAGCGGATGAGCGAATATCTGGAAGAGCATACCCCGTTCCGCAAGGATCTCGAGGAGTAGCGGCCCGGCTGGCCTGCTGGGGGCGACGATCATCTTGCCGAATTTCGGCGCCTTCGCTACACGAAAGGCACAATCCGGAGCGTTCGCCATGACCGAGGCCGCCTACGATACCGACAACATCTTCGCCAAGATCCTGCGCGGCGAAATTCCTTCGCACCGTGTCTACGAGGATGAAGCGGTCATCGCCTTCATGGATGTGATGCCGCAGGGGCCGGGCCATACGCTGGTGGTGCCGAAAGCGCCGTCGCGCAACCTGCTCGACGCCGATCCGTCAATCTTCGGCCATCTCTTGGGCGTCGTTCAGAAAGTGGCGCTGGCGGTGAAAAAGGCCTTCGGCGCCGATGGCGTCACCGTCATGCAGTTTAATGAGCCGGCCTCGGGGCAGACCGTCTATCATCTGCATGTGCATGTCATTCCGCGCTTCGACGGCATCTCGCTGAAGCCGCACACGGGTGGGATGGAGAAGCCGGAGATTCTGGTCGGGAACGCCGAAAAGATACGGGCAGCGCTTGCCGCACGGTAGTGCTCAGCTCTCGGTCGTTAGCACCTCGCATTTCGGCCTTGAGGATGGCCGACGCTGCTGCGCTTCGAATGCCCACAGACCCACTCGCCAGCTGGTCATTGTAATCACCGCGCCACCGAACACGTCCATCAGATTGTGCCCGCCATGGACAAGAATTGCCGGCAGCAGCGTGGCGTTGACGAGAATCAACACGAGACGCACGAGCGGATACGGCCACATCGCGACAAGCGACATCAAAGCCATGACCGTGTGGAACGAAGGGAATCCTATGAGCCCTGTCACCCGCATGGCTGAAATGTCCTTGGTGCCTTCGACCAGCAGGCGATTCAATTCCGCTCCATAGGCGGAATTGACCACAGGTCCAACGATGCGATCGATTTCAGGGTCCAAGGTCCAATAGGCGGAAGCCCCGCTGGACGGGAACAGCGCCCAGCAAAAAATAGTGGCCAGCGCGGCAGACACCATCGCCAGCATGGCGGCGTGCAGTTGCTTCCGATCGTTGGCCATCCCCAGAAAGAGAAAGACAAACAGGATCTGGACCAGCGTCAAACTATAGATCTGCCTGAGGGTGTGCGAGAGAAACGGGTACTGGGAAATCCATGCACAAGCGTCTGGCCACGAGTAGCCGAACCAGGAGTCGATCCACACCAGGGTGGCGTCGATCGGCTTTGAATGTCGCGGTAAAAGCAGAAGGTTGAAGAGCGAGGCAACGACTGAAAAGAGGATGAACAGCGCCAGGGCATGCGCAGTGAGCGCGATCCGCTCCGCCTTGCGAACCCGGCGATAGAATTGGCCAAGGGCGGTCATGACAATGGCAAAGCCGATGGAAAAAAGATGGCTGTGAAGCGCAACGGTGACGTCCTTGTCCCACGCAAGGAACAAGCAGACGGCGACCAGTGCCAACACAACACCCAGTATTGTCTGTTCCGCAGGCAGTAAGACCATCTCTGAAATATGGCAATCTGGCGTTAATTCAGTGTGAATACGAATCGCAGACGGTCCAAGAGCTCCAAGGGGGCTCCTACCAAGATTCCAAGAGCCCCTGACACGCCGTCAAATTAACATTCTCTAATATAATACGCGAATTGCATCGGCACACTGTATAGGACTTAAAAGCGAGGTATCGACTTCCAGATCGTACACGCCTGGCCGGTGCACCTCTTCCTGCCACAGGCGCACGGGCAACGGCACTGGATCGTCCGCCGAGCCGGTCACATATCCCTTGTCCGCTGCGCTGGCGGCACGCCTTTCCATGATGATTTCGATCGGGCAGCGAACACCGACAAAAAGCACTGGCAGCCCAGCGAGCCGGCGCGCGCAATCGGCCAGAATCTGAAGTGGCTTCGAATAGGCATCGTGATGGCCGACATCCGCCACGACATTCAGCCCCAGCCGGCTGTGGGCGGCGATCGATTCGTAGAGCGCGGCGTACAATCCGGGCACGAGGGCCTCAAGGTCCGGACGCTCGCCACCGGGCCGCAATCCTATCCCAGGCCGATAGCGTGCCGGTGTAGCCTGCTCATAGACGTCGACGCCGAGATTGATCCAGACGCCATCGAAGCGCTCCTGAATAGCCTTGGCGACGCTTGTTTTTCCCGATCGCGGTGCACCGTTCAGAATGATGACCTGCCCGGCCATGTGTTTCCTCGTTCAATGAAAAAGCCCCGTTTCCGGGGCTTTTTCGACTTTCCTCAAGGTCAGTTCTTTCTGGGCAGTTGCGGGACGAGACTGCGCTTGCCGCCGTCCTTGCCCTTGGCTTCGGGCTTCTGCGCCACCAGCTTCTTGGCCGCCGGCTTCTTCGCTACGGCCTTTCTGGGCTTCGGCGTTTCTTCCGGCTCTTCCTTCTTCGGCTTCACCGGCGCCTCGTCGGCCAGTGATTCGAGCTTCAGGCCGGTCTCGCCGGTTTCCTTCTTCTCGACGGTGACGCGCACCGTGCCGCCCTTCCTGAGCTTGCCGAACAGCACCTCGTCGGCCAACGGCTTCTTGATGTGCTCCTGGATCACACGGCCAAGCGGCCGCGCTCCCATGCGCTCATCATAGCCCTTGTCGGCGAGCCAGGCGATCGCATCCGCCGACAGGTCGAAGGTGACGCCACGCTCGGAAAGCTGGGCTTCGAGCTGCATGACGAACTTCTGCACCACCTGATGGATGACCGGCACCGGCAGCGAGCCGAACGGGATGATCGCATCGAGACGGTTGCGGAATTCCGGCGTGAACAGCCGGTTGATCGCCTCGACATCGTCGCCTTCGCGCTTGGTCGAGCCGAAGCCGATCGCCGCGCGCTGCGCATCCGACGCACCAGCATTGGTGGTCATGATCAGGATCACATTGCGGAAGTCGATCTGCTTGCCGTTGTGGTCGGTCAGCTTGCCGTGGTCCATAACCTGCAACAGGATGTTGAACAGGTCCGGGTGCGCCTTCTCGACCTCATCGAGCAACAGCACGCAATGCGGATGCTGGTCGACGCCGTCCGTCAGAAGACCGCCCTGGTCGAAGCCGACATAACCGGGAGGCGCGCCGATCAGCCGCGAGACGGTGTGGCGTTCCATATATTCCGACATGTCGAAGCGGATCAGCTCGACGCCGAGCGACGCGGCCAACTGCTTGGCCACTTCGGTCTTGCCGACGCCGGTCGGGCCGGAGAACAGGTAGGAGCCGATCGGCTTCTCCGGTTCGCGCAGGCCGGCACGTGCCAGCTTGATCGCCGAGGTCAGCGCACTGATTGCCGTGTCCTGGCCATAGACGACGCGCTTCAGCTCGATATCGAGACCTTGCAGCACCTTCTCGTCATCGGCCGAAACCGTCTTCGGCGGGATGCGGGCCATGGTGGCGATCGTCGCCTCGATCTCCTTGATGCCGATGGTCTTCTTGCGCTTGGCTTCCGGAACCAGCATCTGCGAGGCGCCGGTCTCGTCGATCACGTCGATCGCCTTGTCCGGCAGCTTGCGGTCGTTGATGTAACGTGCTGACAGCTCCACCGAGGCCTTGATCGCCTCGTTGGTGAACTTCACCTTGTGGAACTCCTCATAATAGGGCTTGAGGCCCTTCATGATCTCGATCGCGTCCTCGATGGTCGGTTCGTTGACGTCGATCTTCTGGAAACGCCGCACCAAAGCACGGTCCTTTTCGAAGAACTGGCGGAATTCCTTGTAGGTGGTCGAGCCGATGCAGCGGATCGCACCCGACGACAGCGCCGGCTTCAACAGGTTGGACGCGTCCATGGCGCCGCCTGATGTTGCTCCTGCCCCGATGACCGTGTGGATCTCGTCGATGAACAGCACGGCGCCAGGATAGTCCTCGAGCTCCTTGACGACCTGCTTCAGCCGTTCCTCGAAATCGCCGCGATAGCGCGTGCCCGCGAGCAGCGTGCCCATGTCGAGCGCGAAGATGGTGGCGTTGTGCAGCACTTCAGGAACGTCGCCCTCGACGATGCGCTTGGCCAGACCCTCGGCGATCGCCGTCTTGCCGACGCCGGGGTCGCCGACATAGAGCGGGTTGTTCTTGGAGCGGCGGCACAGCACCTGGATGGTGCGGTTGATCTCGGACTCGCGGCCGATCAGCGGGTCGATCTTGCCGGCCTTGGCCTTGTTGTTGAGATTGACGCAATAAGCCGTCAGCGCGTCCTGCTGCTGCTTCTTCTTGCCGCCTTCCTCTTGCGGCTCGGCGCCGTTCTGGCCGCCTTGCTCGTCATCGGCGCCGCGCGGCGAGCGTGTCTCCGACGCGCCCGGACGCTTGGCAATGCCGTGCGAGATGTAGTTGACCGCATCGTAGCGGGTCATCTGCTGTTCCTGCAGGAAATAAGCGGCATGGCTCTCGCGCTCGGCGAAGATGGCGACGAGCACATTGGCGCCCGACACTTCCTCGCGGCCAGACGACTGCACATGGATCACCGCGCGCTGGATGACGCGCTGGAAACCGGCCGTCGGCTTGGAGTCCTCGTCGTAACCGGTGACGAGGTTGTCCAGCTCGGTGTCGATATAGGTGAGAACCGTGTGCTTGAGCTCATCGAGATCGACATTGCAGGCGCGCATGACGGCGGCCGCCTCGGTGTCGTCGATGAGCGCGAGCAGCAGATGTTCTAGGGTTGCATATTCATGGTGCCGCTCATTGGCGAGCGTCAGCGCCTGGTGAAGCGCCTTTTCCAGGCCTTGGGAGAAAGCCGGCATGTTACCTCACTTCTTCTCCATCACGCATTGCAGCGGATGCTGATTCTGTCGGGCGAAATCCATGACCTGGGACACTTTGGTCTCGGCCACCTCGAATGTATAGACCCCGCACTCGCCCACTCCATGATTGTGAACATGAAGCATGATGCGTGTGGCGGCTTCGCGATCCTTCTGGAAAAAACGCTCCAGCACGTGAACCACGAACTCCATCGGAGTGTAGTCGTCGTTGAGGATGAGGACCCGATAAAGGCTGGGCTTCTTGGTCTTGGTTTTGGTGCGCGTGATGACAGCCGTCCCACGGCCGGCCCCATTGCCGTTACCGTCGCCGTCTTGCATCCGCACCACTCGTCTCGTGGCAGTCAAACCTGAAGTCACGTATTCCTGCCTCTTTCGATTCCCCATGCGAGTTCGACATGTAGGTGTTCGATGTACGATTTTAAGCCCTTCTGGTTAGCTGACAATATGGCTAGGTCACCAAACTTGGACGATTTTCGCAATCGTGAAGGGGCGCGAGGCTCTGCAACGGAAATTGACACGAAAAAGCCCGGCCACATTTCCGCGGCCGGGCTTTTTCTCGGGTTCAAAGGCTGAATCTGGGTCACGTCAGGCGAAATTAGTTCGCCCGGGGGAAATTACTTCGCCTTGGCAACGATCGATTCGAATGGCTTGTAAGCTTCCTTGGCGAGTTCGGCATAGAGATCGCCAATCTTGGTGGCCTCGGCGACGAACGCCTCATAGGACTGCTTGGCATAATCCGACTGGATCTCGATCGCCTTTTCCAGCGACTTGGCTGAAAACAGCTTCTCCACAGTGGCGCTGCCGGTTTCAAAACTCTTCTTGGTGTATTCACCAGCCTCGGTGGCAATCGCCTGTGCGCCCTTGGAGAGCGACGCGAAGCTCTTCAATCGGGTGTCGGCGAACTCTTTGCCGTATTTGCTGAAGTCCTCATAGGTCTGGGTCATTTCACGATTCCCTTGACGGTTGAGGCGTCCTTCTTCGGGGCGCCCTTGTGCAATGCAAGATAATATATTGTGCGTCGCACAAAAGTCAAGATTTCACGGGTTTTCGGACCCGCCTGCGCAGCCAATGGCTAAAAATCGAATAAAGAGAGCTTCAAGCCCGAAGAAAATGGTGAACGCGGCGGTTACCATAAACGGATTGGTAACGCTGCGCCGGTAGCTTGACCGGAAGCGAGGCAGGACCCTTTGCCGCCTCCAACGCAACGAAGAAATCCAAGGGAAGTACCAGTGCGTAAGGCGTTGTTGGGCATCGTTTCCAAATCCACCTCCCCTCTCAAAACGATGATGATCATCGCCTTGGCGATGACATTCGTTTTGGGCGACGTTGCCTCGTCGCTGGCGGCCAGGCAGGCGGCCATCGTCGTGGATGCCAAGACCGGCAAGGTGCTTTACTCCGCAGATGCCAATGGCAGGCGCTATCCGGCTTCGCTGACCAAGATGATGACGCTGTACCTGACCTTCGAAGCGATGGCGAAGGGCAAGATCAGCAGGAACTCGCCAGTGGTGTTTTCCGCCAAGGCCTCCGCCGAGGCGCCGACGAAACTTGGCGTGAAGCCCGGCGGTTCGGTCACGGTCGAGACCGCGATCCTGTCGATCGTCACCAAGTCGGCGAATGACTCGGCCACCGCGCTCGGCGAAATGCTCGGCGGCAATGAAACCACTTTCGCCCGCATGATGACCGCCAAGGCGCGTGCGCTGGGCATGAACGGAACCGTGTTCCGCAACGCCAATGGCCTGCCCGATCCCGGCCAGTTCACCACCGCGCGCGACATGGCGACGCTCGGCATCGCGCTGCGCGAGCATTTTCCCCAGTACTACGGCTATTTCTCGCAGCGCTCCTTTCTCTACGGGCGCCAGCGCATCAACGGCCACAACCGCCTGCTTGGACGCATCAAGGGTGTCGACGGTATCAAGACGGGCTACACCCGCGCCTCCGGCTTCAACCTCGTCTCGTCGGTTTCCGACGGCAATCGCCGCATCGTCGGCGTGGTCATGGGCGGAAGCTCCGGCGGCAGCCGCGACAATCAGATGGCCAGCTTGATCAATACCTATCTGCCGAGGGCATCGACTCGCGGCGGTGGCGATCTTGTAGCCAAGGCTGGCGGCAACAACCCGATCACCGCCCTTGCCAAGGTTCTTCTGCCCAAGCACGACGCTCCGACGCCCGATGACAAGCCTGTTATGGCGCAGGACGACGCCACTGTTGCCGAGGACGCCACGGTCGCGGAAGACGATACCGCGCAGGCCGAAGAAGCAGCCCCCGTCGTCAAGACCAGAAAGGTCAAGACCGTCATCGTGTCGGCGCCTCAGGTTGCCGCGGCCCAGGTCGTCGCTGCCTATGCCGAGCCAACGCCAGCGGCCGTCGATCCGGTCAATACGGCGTCGGTGCCGTCGGGCTGGGCCATTCAGGTCGCCTCGTCGCCAAAGCAGTCCGAGGCCCAGGCCTTCCTCGACAAGACCACCAAGCAGGCACCCAAGGTGCTGGCCGACGCGTCCGGCTTCACCGTCGCCTTCGACAAGGATGGCGTCACCTACTACCGCGCCCGCTTCGGCGGCTTCGGTTCGAAGACCGCCGCCTGGAAGGCCTGCACCGCTTTGAAGAAGAAGAACATCGAGTGCTACGCCGTCCAGCAGTAGGACGGCGTGGAAGTCATCTCCCGGAAAAGTTCTGCATCGAAGGAGACTAGTTGTGATTGGAGAGCAAGACGTCCTTGGCTTCGTTAATCCGCGCCGCCAGGAAAGACGTGCCGCCGATATCGGGGTGCAGGCGCTGCATCAGGCGGCGGTGCGCCTTGCGGACATCCGCCGCGGCGGCCCCCGCTTCAAGACCAAGGACCTTGTAGGCCTCCTCCTTAGTCATGGCGCCCGGACCTGGCGCAACACCCAGCCCTTCGCCACCGTTCGTCTCAGTGTTTTTGCGCCAGACGGGAAATCTGCCGTCAAGATACGTCTCTAGCAACTGCCGGCTCTCCGGATCGCCGGTGAGCTCCTGGTAGAGATGCTTCAACTCCGCCAGCTCCATCGCGCCAAGCATCTTCCCTTCGTGGCGACCAGCCAGGACCAGTCCTTCGAGGCGGCCGGTATCGTGATCGAGTTCCATTTCCAATGCCGCTGTGCGCACCGTCGAGCGTTTGCCTGGCGCAAGCCCGGCCGGCTGGCGTTTCATGCGCATGGAACCATACCAGGCAATTGCCGCGGTGAGGATCATGCCGCCGATGCCTTCACGGCCGACCACAAGCACGGCGACGCCGACAACTGCCAGAAGAGCCGGCCCGAGCGTCCGCAGCGTGCCCGCCAGTTTCGCCGGCTCGGCGCGCAGAAAGATCGTCACCGCGCCGAGAAGCAGCAGAAGCAACGCGACAAAAGCGATGATTGCGCCCATTATTTTCCGCCGCCCCGCAGATGCTCGATCATCAGCCGGTCTTCCGGCCTGCCCCTCGCTTCGAGCGCCTTCAATCCGCCGGTCGCAAACACGGCGACAGCCGAAAGCAGTCCTGCCAGGGTCGCGGCAGCCCGCCGATCAAATCGGAACCATGCCCCTTTGGACAGCCGCGCAACCTCCTTGAACGCCTTCTCCGCGCTGGAATCACGGCCTTCCTGAAAGACGAAGACAGGAACGCCATGCAGGCCGAGGCTGCCGGCCTTTTCGGCCAGATCGTCGATATCCTCTTCCATCGCATCGCCGATATAGACCAGCGCATTGACCTTGGCGGTTGCTGTCTGTTTCAACGCATGCGTCAGCACCTTGCCGATCTGGGTGTGACCGCTGCGGCATTCGATCTGCGTCATCAGCTGCTTCAAGGCATTGGTGTCGCTCACGAAAGCGGACGAACGGCACTCGCCGAGACCGCGAAAATAAACCAGTTGCACGCTGAGGGTTCCGGCCTTGCCGACGGCGTCGAACATCTGGCCCTGTAGCGTGCAGGCCAGATCCCAGGTCGGCTGGCGGCTCATCGTCGCGTCGAGGGCAAGGATCAGCCTGCCCGAACCGGTCGCCGACGCGGCAAGTGTCCTCGCCTGACGAATGAAGTCGTCGATCTCGCCGGCGTTGGATTGAGGCTTGATCGGCGCAGGATTGGCCCTCGCGGGCACGAACTGCTTCTTGTCGCTCATGAAAACAAGATGTGGCGTTGTTACATCGCTTGCAAGCCCCACATCGGGTGGCACAAAGGGCCAGACGGTGATGCCACCCTGGGGTCAGAGCAGGCCCAGATCGGCAAGCTCGCGCCTGAGTTTCGGCGGCATCTCGATCAGTCCGGCCTTGCCCTTGCCCAGATCGAGCGGCGCGTCGGCCGGCTTCAGATAGCGCCAGCCCTGAAAGGCCCGGCGCGGCTGCCAGTCGGTTCGAACAACCTCGGGGTCGAGAATCAGGTGACAGCGGCCGATGCCTTCACTGTCGGTGAACGGCCGGATCTCGGTGATCAGTTGGCGGCACTGCACATTGCCTTTGATCACCCAATAGAGCGAGCCGCCATCGGTGACCTCGGCGCCGCGCGTCGGCATCATGCGGGTGGTGTGATACTGCTCGACCGGCTCACCGGCGCGCCGCCGCTCGTCGAGGCGAAAGGCGATCCACTCTTCGAGGTCTTCGACGCTGTCGCAGCCGACACAGAGTTTTATGAGATTGAGAGACATCGCTTAAGGTTAGACCGGCGCGCGGGTGCGTCAACGGCCTGATCGACTTCTCCACAGTGGCAGTTTAGGCCAGCCTTCAGCATTCCACGACATTGACGGCGAGGCCGCCAAGGCTGGTTTCCTTGTACTTCTCATTCATGTCGAGGCCAGTCTGGCGCATGGTCTCGATCGCCGCATCGAGCGGCACGAAATGGATGCCGTCGCCCTTGATGGCCAGTGACGCGGCCGTCACCGCCTTGACCGCGCCCAGCGCATTGCGCTCGATGCACGGCACCTGCACCAGCCCGCCAACCGGATCGCAGGTCATGCCGAGATGATGTTCGAGCGCGATCTCGGCGGCATTCTCGACCTGCTCGGGCGTGCCGCCCATGACGGCGCACAGGCCGGCCGCCGCCATCGCCGATGCCGACCCGACCTCGCCCTGACAGCCGACCTCGGCGCCGGAGATCGAAGCATTGGTCTTGATGATGCCGCCGACGGCAGCGGCCGTCAGCAGGAAATCACGAATGCTCGGCTGGTCCGCCTCGGGATGGAAATGCAGCCAGTAGCGCAGCACCGCCGGCAGCGTGCCGGCCGCCCCGTTGGTCGGCGCTGTGACGACCCGGCCACCGGCGGCGTTTTCCTCGTTCACCGCCATGGCGTAGATCGACAGCCAGTCATTGGCGAGCAACGGATTGGGCTTGTTCTGCTGCCACTGCTCCTGCAGCTTGTCGTGCAGCATGCGCGCACGGCGGCGCACCTTCAGCCCGCCCGGCATGATGCCGTCCTGCGACAGGCCACGGTCGATGCAGCTTTTCATGGCGCTCCAGATGTCGTCGAGGCCCGCGTCGAGCGCCTCGCGCGTCATCTGCGTCTCCTCGTTGACGCGCTTCATGTCGGCGATGGAAAGGCCGCTTTTGCCGGCCATGGCCAGCATCTCGACCGCAGTCTTGAACGGATAAGGCACTTTCTTGCCTTCGGTTGTCACCGAACCCTTGGCTTTCATCCGCTGCAGTTCTTCTTCCGAAACCACGAAGCCGCCGCCGATCGAATAATAGATGCGCTTGAGCAGCAGGCGGCCGCCGGAATCATAGGCGTAGAACGCCATGCCGTTGGCGTGGCCGGTGAGCGGCGTCTTGCGGTCCAACACCAGATCGGTGGCCGGATCGAAGCGATACGAGGGATGGCCGGGCGGCGAAATGCGCTTTTCGGCGGCGATGCGGCTGGCAATGCCATCGGCCTGGTCGGGATCGACCGTCTGCGGCGTCAGGCCGGCAAGGCCGAGCATGACGGCGCGATCACTGCCGTGGCCGATGCCGGTGTAGGCGAGTGACCCGTGCAGGCTGGCGCCAAGCCGGTCGACCTTCACACCCGCCGGGCGGGGCCAGTCGTTTCCCGCGACCTCGTCGAGAAACCGCGCCGCGGCGGTCATCGGCCCCATCGTGTGCGAACTCGAGGGGCCTATGCCGATCTTGAACAGGTCGAAAACCGAAAGGAACACGCGGCGTTGTCTCCTGGAGTCGGGTCGAGGACTACATATAGGAATTCCCACGATGTTTCCGCTCTTTTGGAAATCGCGGCGCTGCACCCGCCGACCTTGTTTGCTCCGGCAGCGACATTGGTGCGATCGCTGTATGCGGACATCGAAGCGATCGCGCTGAATGTGATAAATTCAGGCCATGGGCGATTCCCTCGATCTTTCGACAGCCGATCTCGCGGCGCTGGCCTTCTTCCTCGTCGCGTGGCTGCTGCACACGTTTGCCTCCGATGGCAAGCTGGTCAGCCGCGTGTCGCTGACGACGGCGATGAATGCACAGCGGCAAGCCTGGATGCGGACCATGGCCGAGCGCGAGATCCGCATCGTCGACACCGCCATCATGAGCGGCCTGCAGCAAGGCACCGCCTTCTTCGCCTCCAGCTCGTTGATTGCAATCGGCGGCTGTTTTGCCCTGCTCGGCGCGTCCGACCGGGTTCTTGAAGTGCTCAGCGACCTGCCCCTGGGTGGCGCCCCGTCGCGCGCGGCCTTCCAGATAAAGGTGTTCGGGCTGGTGCTGATCCTGGCGTTTTCGTTCTTCAAATTCGGCTGGGCGTACCGGCTGTTCAACTATTGCACGATCCTGATCGGCGCCGTGCCGATCCCGCATGGCGAAGCCTCGCGCAATCCGGTCACCGAAACGGCGGTGTGGCGTGCGGCGCAAATGAACATGCTGGCCGGAAAGCACTTCAACTCCGGCCTGCGCGGCGTGTTCTTCTCGATCGGTTATCTCGGCTGGTTCGTCGACCCGATGGTGTTCGTGTTGTCGACGCTGTTGCTGCTGGCCGTTCTGGTGCGGCGCCAGTTCTTCTCGGCCGCCAGGCAGGCGGTGATCGGTCAGCCGCCCGGAAAAGGCTGATCGATCCGGCCTGACAGCCAGTAGGCAAAAAGCCCGATCCATTCGCGGATGGCCATGGTGGTGGCTTGCAGCGAATCGGCTGGATTGTCGCGGAACAGGCCGATGCCTTCTTTGCCCGAGGTGCGATAGTCGGCCGGCCAGGGAACGGTTGCAAAGCCGGCCTTGTCGAACAGCGCCTTGGCGCGCGGCATATGGAAGGCCGAGGTCACCAGCAGCCAGGTCTCGCCGGGCTTCGGCGTTACCAACTCCTTGGTGAAGACCGCGTTCTCATAGGTGTTGCGGGACTTGTTCTCCAGGATCAGACGATCGGCGGGCACCCCAAGCGCGGTGAGCAGGCGCGGCGCGGTTGCGGCATCACCCTCGCCATCAAGAAACAACGCGCCGGTGCCGCCGGACACGACCACCTTGGCGGTGGGAAAGCGCCGGGCGAGAATCGCGGTCTCGACCATCCGATCGCCGCTGCTGTTCAGCTCATAGCCGGCGCGCGCCAGATTGATGGCGCCCTCGAAGCCGCCGCCGAGCACGACGATGCCGTCGACCTTTTCCGGCAGCGGCGGGCGCGCGAAGCGCTCTTCCAGCGGATTGAGCATCATGGCGCCGAGCGACGTCCACGCTGACAGCGCAAGGACCAGAAATGCCAGCACGCTGCCGGTGGCCGCCAGCCGCCGGCGCCCGATCATGGCCGCGAGCAGTCCCGCCAGCAGCAGGAAGATCGCCAGGTTGAGCGGCTGGATGAAGAACCAGAAGATCTTGGAAAGGTAGAAGAACATCGCTCACCCCATTGCAGCGCCGCGGGGGCGTGGGCGCTCAAAGGACGCTAACACTTTGATTTTGCGCAGGATCCTTCCGAAAATCGATTCCGACTTTCAGGGCATGCGCTAGACGAGCGACGTCCCTACCACCACTTCTCCGGCTGGAACGTGCCTGCGGCCTGCTCGATGACGGCAGCGGTCTGAAACAGGGTTTCCTCATCGAACGGCCGGCCGATCAGTTGCAGGCCGAGCGGCAGGCCCTTGGCGTCGAGCCCGGCAGGTACGGCGATGCCCGGCAGGCCGGCCATGTTCACGGTGACCGTGAAGATGTCGTTGAGGTACATCTTGACCGGGTCGGCAGCCATGTCCTCGTCGGCGACGCCGAAGGCGGCGGACGGCGTTGCCGGGGTCAGGATGACATCGACACCGGCGGCGAAGACAGTCTCGAAATCCCGCTTGATCAGATTGCGCACCTTCTGCGCCTGCAGATAGTAGGCGTCGTAGTAGCCGGCCGACAGCACATAGGTGCCGATCATGATACGGCGTTTGACCTCGCGGCCGAAACCGGCGGCACGGGTCTTCTCATACATGTCGACGATATCCTTGCCCGGCACGCGCAAGCCGTAGCGGACGCCATCATAGCGGGCGAGGTTGGACGAAGCCTCGGCCGGCGCCACGATGTAATAGGCGGGCAGAGCGTATTTCGTATGCGGCAGGGAAATGTCGACGATCTCGGCGCCGGCGTCCTTCAGCCAGGCAATGCCCTTCTGCCACAGCGCTTCGATCTCTTCGGGCATGCCGTCAACGCGGTACTCCCGGGGAATGCCCACCTTCATGCCCTTGATGGGCTTGCCGATCACCGCCTCATAATCCGGCACCGGCCGGTCGACCGACGTCGTGTCCTTCGGATCGACTGATGCCATCGACTTCAACAGGATCGCGGCATCGCGTACGTCGCGCGCGATCGGTCCGGCCTGGTCGAGCGACGAGGCGAAGGCGACGATGCCCCAACGCGAGCAGCGGCCATAGGTCGGCTTGATGCCCACCGTACCGGTGAAGGCGGCCGGCTGGCGGATCGAACCGCCAGTGTCCGTCGCGGTCGCGCCGGCACACAGGAAGGCGGAGACTGCGGTTGCCGAACCGCCTGAAGAACCGCCCGGCACCAGCTGCGCATTGTCCAGGCTGCGCGCGGTCCTGGTGCCACCGGCCGAGACGAAGCCGCCGTCGCCCTGATGCGTCGTCGGCATCACCACCGTGTCGAGGCGCGAACGCCGCCACGGATTGATGACCGGGCCATAGTAGGACGTCTCGTTGGAAGAGCCCATGGCGAACTCGTCCATGTTGAGCTTACCCAGCATGACGGCGCCGTCGGCCCACAAATTTGACGTAACGGTCGATTCGTAGCGCGGCTTGAACCCGTCGAGAACATGACTGCAGGCCTGCGTATGGACGCCTTCGGTGCCGAACAGGTCCTTGATCCCGAGCGGGATGCCTTCCAGCGCACCGCTCTCGCCCTTGGCCAGCCTTGCGTCGGACGCCTTGGCCATGTCGCGCGCCTTGTCTCCGGTCACCGCGACATAGGCATTGAGCGCAGGATTGGCGCGATCGATGGCCGAGAGATAGGCCTCGGTGATCTCGGTCGCGGTGATTTCCTTGCCGCGCAGCTTGGCGCGGGCCTGTGAAATCGTCAGTTGGGTCAGGTCGCTCATCAAAAGCTCTTTTCGTAAAACACCGACCACTCGGAATCGGGATAATCCAGCACCGGGCCGCAGCGCGAAAACCCGGCGCGTTCGTAGACTGTCCACGCCGCGGGATGACGATCGCCCGTCTCCAGCACCAGGCGCTTCAGCCCCTCATTGCGCGCCAGCGCCTCGACTCGCTCGACGATTTTCGCGCCGATCTTCTGCCCGCGATGCGAAGGCCTGATATACATGCGCTTGACCTCGCCGATGGCGCAGTCATGGCGTTTCAGCGCGCCGCAGCCGATGGCCAGGCCGCTGTCGCGGGCGATGAAGACGGTCGTATCCACACCGGCCATCTGCTCGACCGTCAAATGGTAGCAATGCTCCGGCGGCGTCAGTTCGAGCAAGGTCTCGTTGAGTTCCTCGACCAGACCGCGCACATCGTCCTGCAGTGGCGTTTCAATGGCGATGTCGATTGCCATCGGCCGGTTTACTCCACGACCTTCGGCACGAGGAAGAAATTCTCTTCGGTCGCCGGCGCGTTGGCGACGATGTCGTCTGCCTTGCCGCCGTCGGTGACGACATCGCTGCGCTTCTTCATCTCCATCGGCGTCACCGAGGTCATTGGTTCGACGCCGGAAACATCGACCTCGTTCAGCTGTTCGACGAAGCCAAGGATGGCGTTCAGCTCGCCGGTCATGCGTTCGGCATCTTCTTCGCTCACCGCGATGCGGGCGAGATGCGCGACGCGCTTCACTGTCTGAAGATCTACGGACATGTTTCTGCCTCGGGGAAAACCAGTTCGGGCTATAGCGGCGCCGCGCGCGCTGCGCAACATGCATCGTGCGGCAGACCAGGCTGTGGTGGCGGCCCGTCCGTCGTCGGTCCACAGAATGCGTCTATGGCAGGGCAACGCCCTCGCACAGATAGTAGCTGCCGCTGTTGCCGCTTGCTTCGCTCTCGTCGCCAGCCGGCCGGACCGAAACGAGATCGACTTGTTTGGCGTTCATTTGCGTCACCGAGAGGACGTCCGGGAAGACATAGCCCGGTTCCTGGCAGATGGCCGTCACCGCCCAGCTCGGCGAAGCGGTCGCCTTGCTGATCTGCAGGAACTCGCAATTGTATTCGACGCTCTGCAGGCCGTGCGCCGAAAGCACGATGTTGCCGGCGTCGATCAGTGCTTGCAGCGTGTCCTTTTTGGCCTGCGTGCAAAGCTCTTCGGACTGAAGGTAGACACCTTCGATGAAATCATCCGCGGCGAGCGCGGGCGACGCCGCGACAAACATCGAAACGCAAAGAGATCGCCCCAACACCATGGATTTGTTTCCACTTTAGCTGCGTCTAGATCGTAATCGTCTCACCGATTTTCGGCAACGCCACCCTTACACCGGATCCTTCCAGGCCGGCCTCGAACTTGTCGGCGGTCGGGTCGATCATCGGAAACGTGCCGAAGTGACAGGGAACCACGGTGTCGAATTTGAAGAAGCGCCGACAGGCAAGTGCCGCCACCGCACCGCCCATGGTGAAGCGGTCGCCGATCGGCACGATGCCGATCTTCGGTTCGTGCAACTCGTTGATCAGCGCCATGTCGGAAAAGATGTCGGTGTCGCCCATGTGGTAGAGCGTCTTGTCTTCCGGGAAATGCAGGACGAGGCCGCCGGGGTTGCCGAGATAGGTGTTCTGGCCGCCCTCGCCCGGGAACGAGGATGAGTGCAGCGCCTGGACGAAAGTGGTGGTGAAGCTGCCGCAATCGACGGTGCCGCCGATGTTGCCGGGATTGATCTTCTTGTCGCTGACGCCCTTGCCGACGAGATACATGCAGATCTCGAAATTGGCGACCAGTTGGGCGCCACTTTTGCCGAGCACTTCCACCGCGCCGCTGATGTGGTCGCTGTGGCCATGCGTCAGCAGAACATGCGTGATCCCCTCGGCCGGGCCCTCCCAGCCACCCGTCCAGGACGGATTGCCGATCAGGTAGGGATCGATGAGGATCTTGGCATCAGCAGTTTCGATACGAAAGGCCGAGTGGCCGTACCAGGTCAGTTTCATGAATGCATTCCTCGATTTTTGGCTTGCCAAAGGATAGAACGCCGATGGCCCCGAGATCAAAGGGTTACTTGTCCGCCACGCGTTTGACAAAACACCTGGTGGTGAAAGGCGAAGGACGGCCGGTGGGCATTATCACGATCGAAGAATTGCCGGCGCGGCTGACCGGCGGCAAGACGCTGGCGGGGCTTGACCTCGGCGACAAGACGATCGGCGTCGCGGTCTCGGACCAGAGGTTTTCCTTCGCCCATCCGCGCCCGGTCATCATGCGAAGGAAATTCTCGCTCGATGCGGCGGTGCTGCTCGCCTTGTTGCAGAAGGAGAACGCCGGCGCGGTGGTGATTGGGCTGCCGATCAACATGGACGGCTCGGAAGGTCCGCGTGCGCAGAAATCGCGCGCCTTCGTCCGTAACATGGCACAGATGAGCGACCTGCCCTTCGTGCTCTGGGATGAAAGGCTATCGACGGTCGCAGCCGAAAGGACGCTGATCGAGATGGATTTCTCGCGCCGCAAGCGCGCCGGCAAGATCGATTCGGCGGCAGCCGCGTTTATTCTGCAGGGAGTTTTGGACCGGCTTCAGTCGCTCCACGCATCCGCTCGAAGGGAACCGGACCCGCCCAGCGCTGTCTGACCCAGCCGGCGATTTCGCGGCGACGGCGGAAGGCCCAAAGCGCCATCAGCAGCAACCCGTCGAAGACGCACGTCTTCGCCACCATGCCGGGGATGATCGCCGGATCGATGCCGAGCATCTGACCATAGAGCTGGAAGAAGAAGTCGTGCATCTGTCGGCTGAGCATCGTGTAGCCGAAATTGATGTCATTGGCCGACAGATAGAACCAGCCCCAGAAAATCGCCATCGGCGCCGCCCAGAATCCGAAGATGTAGCGCATCAGCGGCCTCCCCTGGGATGGGAGCCGGTCTTGGACACCGTTCGGCCTGATATGAGTGAAAGCAGTGAATTGTGGGCCGCGGCTTTTGCCATGCCGTGCGCGATGGCATGGATCTCGCCTTCGCCCGGAGCCGCTGCCGCAACCACGGACCGCCGTTCGGCAAGCATGGCGACATAGGACGCCAGAAGTGCTGCCAGTTGCACGGCGACAGCCATGAACAGCCCGTTGATGCCTTGCGCAGCACCTCCGATGACAATCAGCGACAACACGCCGGAGGCGCAGATGAAGGCGATGCGGGCAACGCTGTCGGCGCCCGCGCTGGTCGCGCCGTTGACCAGGGCTTCGACAAAGGCCCAGAAAAACAGAACCGCGACGAAAAGCAATGCGGTGGCTAGCGGCGCCACGACAACGAAATTGTCGAGGTTGACGAAGCGGGTACCCTCGATTGTGGCACCCAGCACGCCGAGCGCCGCCGCCACACCACGGTTTCCGTCGATGCAGACGAGCGCAAGCAGGGCGAAAACAATTGCCCAGTGCAAGGCCAGAAAAGAGGTCAGTACCTGTCGCATCGGTGTTCCTGCTTCGCAAAGCAGAGACGGCCACTCCGAACCATGCCTGCTTGCGCCGGAACAGTGGGCCTTGCCGCTCACCATCGCAACGGAAACCATTTGTTAAGGTTAACAGCAATTAGCAATACGCGTGAGGATACCCACCAACGCCTCAAAACTGTGGATTTGCGATGGTCGCGGGTCAGTTTACCGGCGGATAGAGCGTGTCGATGATCATGCGTGCATCGTGGCGCGAATCGAGCATGCCATAGGTGTTGCGCCATTGGCCGGCCAAACGCGTCTCGACGAAAGCGTCGGCGATCCGCCCTGCCCCCAGACGGCGCAATTCCGCCGCCGCAGCCGACAGTGCCAGCTGCTCGGTCAGCAGCCGGGCCGAACCTTCGTCGGTTGAAGCGACCTGCATCGCCGCCTTCAGCACGCCGATCGTGCCGCGTCCGCCGGCGCCGAGATCACGGTCGATGCCGGCCAGCACATCCTCGAACAGGCCGGGCGCACGGCCAAGAACGCGCAGCACGTCGAGCGCCATGACATTGCCCGAGCCTTCCCAGATCGCGTTGACCGGCGCCTCGCGATAGTAGCGGGCGAGTGGCGCCTCCTCGACATAGCCATTGCCGCCGAGGCACTCCATCGCCTCATAGAGCAGCGGCGGTGCGATCTTGCAGACCCAGTATTTGACGACCGGCGTCATGGCGCGGGCAAACGCCGCCTCGCCGCGGTCGCTCGCCGCCTCGTCGAAGGACCGCGCCAGCCGGAACGACAGCGCGGTGGCGGCGGCGACATCGAGCGCCATGTCGGCCAGCACGCGCTGCATCAACGGCTGCTCGATCAACGTCGAGCCGAACACCTGACGATGGCGCGCGTGATGAACGGCCTCGGCGAGGCCCGCGCGCATGATCGCCGACGATGCGATGGCACAATCGAGCCGGGTCAGGGTGACCATGTCCATGATCGTCTTCACGCCGGCACCCGGTTCGCCGACCATCTCGCCGATGGCATTGACGAATTCGACTTCGGAGGATGCGTTGGAACGGTTGCCGAGCTTGTCCTTCAGTCGCTGGAAGCGGAAGCCGTTGCCCGAGCCGTCACCGAGGACGCGCGGCACGAGGAAGCACGACAGCCCCTCCGGCGCCTGCGCCAGCACCAGGAACGCATCCGACATCGGCGCCGACATGAACCATTTGTGTCCGGTCAGGCGATAAAACCCGCTGCCGGCGCGTTCCGCCCTCGTCACATTGGCACGCACATCGGTGCCGCCCTGTTTCTCGGTCATGCCCATGCCGAGCGTCAGCCCGGTCTTCTCGACCGGCGGCTTCTGGCTCTGGTCATATTTGCGCGTCGTCACGCGCGGCGCCCATTCGCGAAACAGTTTTGGGCTGGCCATCAAGGCCGCCAGCGACGCGTTGGTCATGGTGATGGGGCACAGATGCCCGGTCTCCAGCTCCGCCGTCAGATAAAACCGGGCGGCACGGACCTGATGGCGGCGGCCGATCTCGGTGTCGCCGTTCTCCCACACCGAGGAATGCAGCCCGTTGGCCACCGAGCGTCGCATCAAGGCGTGATAGGCGGGATGGAACTCGACCACGTCGATGCGCCGTCCCTGGCGATCATGCGTCCTGAGCTTCGGCGTCTCGACATTGGCGAGGCGCGCCAGTTCCTGCGCCTCCTGTGTCAGCACGAAACGGCCGAGACCGTCGAGATCCTTGCGCACCGGATCGGAAAAACGCTCCGCGAGCTGGATCAGCAACGGATCGCCCCGCCAGGCGTTGCCGCCTGTCAGCGGCGGCGGCTGGTTCGTCACGTCGTCGGTCACGCCCAATCCTTCTATCGTCAGAAAGCCACGAATCCGAGGCTGTCGGCTAGATATAGCCAAGCCATGCAGCGCGCGCGATGAAAATACCGGCCGACACAATCGGCCATCTACACGAAAAAATTGAGGAGAACGGCTCCAATGCAAAGCTGACGCTTGCAGCCGCAAAGTCTCCACCCTATAGCAGCGCCTTGAGATGACCGACGCTTCGTCCCCCTATCCTCATCGCCATCTTCTGGGCATCCGCGACCTTTCCCCCGCCGACATCGAGCTGTTGCTCGACAGGGCGGACCGGGCGGTCGCGATCTCGCGGCAGTCCGAGAAGAAAACCTCGACGTTGCGCGGCCGCACACAGATCAACCTCTTCTATGAAGCCTCGACGCGCACACAGTCGTCGTTCGAACTGGCCGGAAAGCGACTCGGCGCCGATGTCATGAACATGTCGGTGGCAAGCTCTTCGGTGAAGAAGGGCGAAACGCTCATCGACACGGCGATGACGCTGAATGCGATGCGGCCCGACATATTGATCATCCGCCACCAATCGGCCGGTGCGGCCGCCCTTCTGGCGCAGAAGGTCGGCTGCTCGGTAGTCAACGCCGGCGACGGTGCGCATGAGCACCCGACACAGGCGCTGCTCGACGCGCTGACCATCCGTCGCGCCAAAGGTCCGCTGTCGAAGCTCATCGTCGCCATCTGTGGCGACATCCTGCATTCGCGCGTGGCGCGTTCCAACATCATGCTGCTCAACGCGCTCGGCGCGCAGGTGCGCGTCGTCGCACCGTCGACGCTGCTGCCCACCGGCATCGAGAAGATGGGCGTCATCGTCACCCGTTCGATGGCCGAGGGCCTCAAGGGCGCCGATGTGGTGATGATGCTGCGCCTGCAGCGCGAGCGCATGGAAGGCGCCTTCGTGCCTTCGGTGCGCGAATATTTCCGCTATTTCGGCCTCGATGCGGAGAAACTGAAGGCGGCCAAGGACGACGCGCTGGTGATGCATCCCGGGCCGATGAACCGCGGCGTCGAGATCGCCTCGGAAATCGCCGATGGCCCGCAAAGCGTCATCCAGGAACAGGTCGAGATGGGCGTTGCCGTGCGTATGGCGGTCATGGAAGCGCTGCTTGACCCGCGCCGTAATCAAGAGGGCCGCGGCGCATGAGCATAGCGGTCTTTGAGCGCGCCCGCATCGTCGACCCGTCGCGCGGCATCGACGAAGTCGGCGCCGTCATCGTCGATGGCCGCAAGATCGTTGCCGCCGGCAAGGCGGCGCTTAACCAGGGCGCGCCCGAGGGCGCAACCGTCATCGACTGCGCCGGCAAGGCGATCATTCCAGGCCTGATCGACGGCCGCGTCTTCATCGGCGAGCCGGGCGGCGAGCATCGCGAAACCATCGCGTCGGCAAGTGTCGCGGCGGCGGCCGGCGGTGTCACCTCCATCGTCATGATGCCCGACACCGACCCGGTGATCGACAATGTCGCGCTGGTCGAGTTCGTGCTGCGCACCGCCAAGGACACGGCAAGCGTCAACGTCTTTCCGGCTGCGGCGATCACCAAGGGCCTCGACGGGCGCGAGATGACCGAGTTCGGCCTGCTGCGCGAAGCCGGCGCCGTCGCCTTCACCGATGGCCGCCACACCATATCGAGCGCGCTTGTGATGCGCCGCGCGCTGACCTATGCGCGCGACTTCGGCGCCACCATCGTGCATGAGACGCAGGATGCGGACCTCGGTTCGTCCGGCGTGATGAATGAAGGCCTTTACGCCAGCTGGCTCGGCCTTTCCGGCATTCCGCGCGAAGCCGAATCCATCCCGCTGGAACGCGATCTGGCTTTGGCGCGGCTGACGCGCGGTTCGTACCACGCAGCAAAGATCTCGACGGCGATGGCGGCAAACGCCGTGACGCGTGCGAAAGCCGATGGCGCGGCCGTCACATCAGGCGTTGCGATCCACAATCTGTCGCTCAATGAAAATGACGTCGGCGAATACCGCACCTTCTTCCGTCTGACACCGCCATTGCGTGCCGAGGAAGACCGGCTGGCGATGATCGAGGCGGTCAGGGACGGCACGATCGACATCATCGTCTCCTCGCACGATCCGCAGGACGTCGACACCAAGCGCCTGCCCTTCGCCGATGCGGCGGCTGGCGCCATCGGGTTGGAGACGCTGCTGGGCGCCGCATTGCGGCTCTACCACAATGGCGATGTGCCGTTGCTGAGGCTGATCGAGACCTTGTCCACCGCTCCGGCAAGATTGTTCGGACTGCCCGGCGGCACGCTGAAGCCGGGTGCTGTCGCCGATCTTGCGCTTGTCGATCTCGACGAACCCTGGATCGTCAGTGAGAGCGGCATTCGTTCGCGTTCGAAAAACACCTGTTTCGAAGGTGCGCGGCTGCAAGGCAAGGTCTTGCAAACGCTGGTTGCGGGCCGCACAGTGTTCTCCGTCTGAGCCGGCCACCGCGCATCGCGCCTGACCCGGTCAGCCAGGGGGGAATGCGGGGAAACAATGACTTACAGCCTCATCCCAGCGCTCGTGTTTGGCTATCTCCTGGGCTCGATTCCTTTCGGGCTCCTGCTCACCCGCGCCGCCGGCCTTGGCGATGTGCGCAAGATCGGCTCCGGCAATATCGGCGCCACCAATGTTCTGCGCACCGGCAACAAGGGCCTTGCCGCCGCGACGCTGCTGCTCGATGCGCTGAAGGGCACGGCCGCCGTGCTGATAGCAGGCCATTTCGCGCCTAACCTGGCGATCTGGGCCGGTCTCGGTGCCTTTCTCGGTCATCTCTTCCCGGTCTGGCTCGGTTTCGAGGGCGGCAAGGGCGTCGCCACCTATCTCGGTGTGCTGATCGGCCTTGCCTGGCAGGTGGCCCTGATCTTCGCCGTCGTCTGGCTGGTGATGGCTTTCCTGTTCCGTTATTCCTCGCTGGCAGCGCTTACAGCGGCGGTCATCGTGCCGATCGCCCTCTATGTCCTGGGCACGCCGCAGAATGCGGCCTTGTTCGTGGTGATGAGCATCATCGTTTTCATCAAGCACCGGGAAAACATTTCGCGCCTGCTTGCCGGCACCGAAGGCAAGATCGGAGCCAAGGGTTGAGCGAGCCTGCCGCCGTGGTGAGTGGGCCGACCGCCGGGCCGCGTCTCAGCGACCGGCAGCGGCTGAGCTGGCTGCGGCTGATCCGCACCCAGAATGTCGGCCCCGCATCCTTTCGCGACCTCATCAACCGTTTCGGTTCGGCCGAGGCGGCGCTGGAGGTATTGCCGGAACTGATGATTTCGGGCGGCGCCATCAGGATCGCTCGCATCCCTTCCGTTGCCGAAGCCGAGGCCGAACTGGAACTAGCCGGAAAGGCCGGCGCCCGCTTTGTCGGGATCGGTGAAGCAGACTACCCATCCCTATTGCGCAACATGGACCATCCGCCGCCGCTGCTGGCGGTCAAGGGCAATGCCGCCGTCTTTCGGCTGCCGGGTGTCGCCATCGTCGGGGCACGCAACGCGTCGCTGGCCGGCATCAAGATGGCGCGCATGCTTGCAGCCCACCTCGGCCGCGACGGCTACGCAATCGTCTCCGGCCTGGCGCGCGGCATCGACACCGCGGCGCATCAGGGCAGTCTTGCGACCGGCACGATCGGGGTGCTGGCGGGCGGCCTCGACCTGCCCTACCCGCCTGAAAATGCCGGCCTGTGCGAGGAAATCGCCGAGCGCGGCGCCATTATCTCGGAAATGCCGTTCGGCTGGCAGCCGCGCGCCCAGGATTTCCCGCGCCGCAACCGCCTTGTCGCGGGTGCGGTCCTTGGGCTGGTGGTGGTCGAGGCAGCGCAACGCTCGGGCTCCCTGATCAGCGCCAGGCTTGCCGGCGAAATGGGCCGACTGGTCTTCGCCGTACCGGGCTCGCCGCTCGATCCACGCGCCGCCGGTACCAACGGCCTGCTCAAAGATGGCGCCACCCTGGTCACCGAGGCATCGGATATTTCCAGGGCAATCGCCCCGCTGACCGGCATGCGAGCGCCCGACGTGCCGCCGTTCGAAGAGCCGCCCGACTTCTTGGCCACGCCACCGCCCGGCGAAAACGACCGCGCCCGCGTCATGGAGGCACTCGGCCCGACGCCAGTGTCGGTCGACGAGATCATCCGCCACACCGGCCTGCATCCGGCCCAGGTCTTCATGGTGCTGCTGGAACTCGACCTCGCCGGCCGCCTCGAGCGCCATGCCGGAGGCAATGTTTCGCTGGTGTTCGGGGAGCCTTCCGTCTGACGCTGTTCGCATTTCGCGCCGCCGAACTGCTTCGAGAAGCTCGGTGAGGCTGGCCTTTTCATCCGGCTTTCCGCTTTTTGCCGCGCCTGCGCTCATCTGTTCGACACAAAGACCGGTCGGCGATTGTGGGCAAAGATCTGAGATCCCGACGCAAAGGCCTCAAGTGAAGGTTGGCAATTGCCACTCGCGTCCCTTGGCAGCAATCTCGCCTCAGCGCCGCTCATCGGGTGGATGTCGGCATGATAGGAGTTCGCCATGACACGCGATCAAATGCTCGCCCACCTTCGATCCGCCGACGCGGTCGCGCGCGAGGCGGCGGCGCATGGGCATCATCCGTTCGGTTGCGTTCTGGTCGGACCGGACGACCGCGTGCTGATGCGGCAGGGCAATCTCGACACGGTGCGCCATGCCGAGACGGAGCTCGCCCGGCGCGCGGCGGCTGCCTACGAGCCGGAGTTCCTGTGGCAATGCACGCTGGTCTCAACCTTCGAGCCGTGCGCCATGTGCGCCGGTACGATGTATTGGGCCAATATCGGGCGGCTGGTTTACGGGGTCGAGGAGACCGAGCTCCTGGCGCTCACCAGGGATCACGCGGAGAATCCGACGCTGAGCCTCTCTTCGCGCACCGTCCTCGACTCCGGCCAGAAAAAGATCGAGGTCTTTGGCCCCTTCCCAGAAATCGCCGACGAGATGCTCGCACCGCACCGTGATTTCTGGAAGCGCTGACGGCTTCTCCCCGCAGCTATAGTGGATCTAGAACGATTTTGGTGAGCGCGTCGGGGTTCGAACCCGAGACCTACTGATTAAAAGTCAGTTGCTCTACCGGCTGAGCTACGCGCTCCCGCGGGCGAAAGGCGGCCCTCGAAATTGCGCGGAACATAGGGAGAGTGCCTCGACCGGTCAACCGGAAAAAGAGGGCTCGCAAACAGGGGTGGCTTCGCCCCATTGCGACACTTGTCCGACGCATCGCCGATCGGAGAACAGCCAAGGAACACTGCCATTTCTGGCTGCCTGCGGCATCCGGTCTGGGGAACAATTGTATGCGCCGCTCGTTTTCCCGACACGGGGACGTCCGCCAAACCATCGAGGAGAAGACCAATGAACAGAATCACAACGAGCTTGCTGGCGGCCACTCTCACCGTCACATTCGTTGCGGCGGAGGCCGTGTCGGTGAACGCCCAACCGAATTATGTGCCGCAATCCCAGGTCGCGGTGCCGGATGTGCAGACGGTCCAGTATCGGGAGTGGCGCAAGGACCGCTACAATCGCAATTTTTCGCGTGACCGCAGTTTTTCGCGTGACCGTAATTTTTCCCGCAATCGCGGCGCGTATTGGAACGGCCATCGGGGCTATCGCGAATATCGCCCCGGCTATCGCCGCCATGGCGATTACTGGTTCCCGCTTGCGGCCTTCGCTACCGGCGCCCTGATTACCGGCGCCATCATCAACAACGAAAACAACCGCGTCTATGCAGGCAACGCCCACGTCCAGTGGTGCTACGACCACTATCGCAGCTACCGTGCTTCGGACAACACGTTCCAGCCGAATTACGGCCCTCGCAAGGAGTGCCGTTCGCCCTATTGATTTGCGAGTGAGTGCCAATAGCTGACGAGTAGACCCGTGCCAAAACTTGTCGCGGGTCTATGGGAGCCAGCATCAGCCAGCCCAACTGGTGGTCTTGATGATGTAAAAACGTGCATCGCCTTCCGAAGGTGAGCGATATGCTCCAAGGGCGTCGCAAATTCGAACCGCCGCGGCGCTCAGTTCCCAACCAAGCACTTCCAGGTCGTCATCGACATCCGTCACGTAAGACTGGGCCAGTTCGTCGATGCTATTTGTCTCGCCGAAGGATCGAATCCGCTTTGCGTCGATCATAACGTCTTCGGGCCAATTTGAATTTGCCCAGGCCAGAGCCAACTCTGCGACTTAGCGCTCGTGGACCCGGCAATCTGGACCTCTGCGGTCACTTTGATTTCTCCGCTGTTGGAAACAAAAGCCTTCTGGTCTCGATGTCATAATCGTAGCGAGACCAGTGGCCGAGTTGCAACTCTTTCTCCAAGCGGTCATTCTTGGCCTTCAGCTGTTCGATAGCCTCGTCGCTCCAAGCAGGATACCAGTCTGGCTGCATTGCTCACGCCCCATTAGACAATCGGTTATGACACGCTCAGCGTCCTGCGCACAGCATCGCGCCAACCAGCAAGCTTGGCTACGCGCACGGAGCCATCCATGTCCGGCTTGAAGCGCCGTTCAAGTGCCCAGCTTTTCGCGAACTTCCTGGCTTCCGGCCACACGCCCGCCTTCGAGCCGGCCAGCCATGCGGCACCCAGCGCGGTCGTCTCGAGAATAGTCGGGCGGTCGACCGGGGCATCGAGAATGTCGGCCAGCCGCTGCATGGTCCAGTCCGACGCCACCATGCCGCCGTCAACCCGCAGCACGGTCTTGGCCGAAGCGCCTTTCCAATCCTTGCGCATGGCGTCGAGCAGGTCGCGTGTCTGGTAGGCGACGGATTCGAGCGCGGCGCGGGCAAACTCAGCCGGGCCGGAATTGCGCGTCAGCCCGAAAATGGCACCGCGTGCCTCTGCGTCCCAATGCGGTGCGCCGAGCCCGACAAAGGCCGGCACCAGGTAGACGTTTTGGGTCGGATCGGCTTCATCAGCCAGCTTGCCGCTCTGCTCGGCTTTGCCGATCACCTTGATGCCGTCGCGCAACCATTGCACCGCAGCACCGGCAATGAAGATCGAGCCTTCCAGTGCATAAGTCGTCTTGCCATTCAGCCGGTAGGCGATGGTGGTCAAGAGCCGGTTCTTCGAACGCACCAGGTCGCTGCCGGTGTTGAGCAGCGCAAAGCAGCCGGTGCCGTAGGTCGACTTCATCATGCCTGGCTCGAAACAGGCCTGGCCGATGGTCGCGGCATGCTGGTCGCCGGCAACCCCGAGGATCCTTATCTCGGCGCCAAAGAGATTTTTCTCCGTGATTCCATAGTCATCGGCACAGTCTTTTACCTCGGGAAGCATTTTTGCCGGGATGTTGAGGATCGACAGTAGCTCGTCGTCCCAGGCATTCTCTGCGATGTTGTAGACCAGCGTGCGCGAGGCGTTGGTGGCGTCCGTGGCGTGGATCTTGCCGCCGGTCAGCCGCCAGATCAGAAAGCTGTCGATGGTGCCGGCGAGCAGTTCGCCTTTCTCGGCGCGTTTTCTCGCACCTTTCACCTTGTCCAACATCCAGGCGATCTTGGTGCCGGAGAAATAGGGATCGAGTAGCAGGCCGGTCTTCTTGGTGAATGTCTTTTCCAGATCCTGCTTCTTGAGTTTCTGGCACAGCGGCGCGGTGCGCCGGTCCTGCCAGACAATGGCATTGTGGATCGGCTTGCCGGTCGTCCTGTCCCAGATGACGACGGTTTCGCGCTGGTTGGTGATGCCGAGCGCGGCCACTTCGGATGCACTCCGGCCGGCCTTCTTCAGCGCCACCTTCACGGTCGATACGACGCTCTCCCAGATATCCTCGGGATCGTGCTCGACCCAGCCGGAGGCCGGATAGTGCTGGGCGAATTCCTTTTGCCCGCTGCCGGCGACCTTCATCTCGCCGTCGAACAGGATCGCCCGGGTCGAAGTCGTGCCCTGGTCGATGGCAAGGATGTATCCGGTCATTATGCCTCCCCGCTTAGTCTTTTACACAAACAGGGGAGACGGCAAGATGCCGCCTCCCCCAATGTCACACGGGCGCAGACGCCCGCTTAGAACAGTCTTATTTCTGCCAGCTCTTCACCAGTTCGTCGTAATTGATGGTGATCGGCTTTTCCTTCTCATTCTCGATCTTCAGCTGAGGAGCGAGATTGCCATTCTTGACCGCGTCGGCGTTCCAGTAGGCGAGGTCATGCTCTTCGGCCATCTTCGGGCCGATATCGCCCTGGACGCCCGACTTCTCGATACGGCTCATGACCTTTTCCTGCTCGCCACAGAGCGAATCCATCGCTTCCTGCGCCGTCTTGGCGCCCGACGACGCATCGCCGATCGCCTGCCACCAGAGCTGTGCCAGCTTCGGATAGTCAGGCACGTTGGTGCCGGTAGGCGACCACTGGACGCGGGCCGGTGAACGGTAGAACTCGATCAAGCCGCCGAGCTTCGGAGCCCGCTCGGTGAAGCTCTTGTCGTGGATCGTGCTCTCGCGGATGAAGGTCAAGCCGACATGGCTCTTCTTCACGTCGACGGTCTTCGAGGTGACGAACTGCGCGTAGAGCCAGGCGGCCTTGGCGCGGTCGGTCGGGGTCGACTTCATCAGCGTCCAGGAGCCGACGTCCTGATAGCCGAGCTTCATGCCGTCCTTCCAGTAGACGCCATGCGGCGACGGCGCCATGCGCCACTTGGGCGTACCATCGTCGTTCAGTACCGCCTTGGCGCCGGCATCGACCATCGAGGCGGTGAAGGCGGTGTACCAGAAGATCTGCTGCGCGACCGCGCCCTGAGCCGGAACCGGGCCGGACTCAGAGAAGGTCATGCCCTGGGCTTCCGCCGGAGCGTAGGCCTTCAGCCAGTCGAGATATTTCTGGATCGAGTAGACGGCGGCCGGGCCATTGGTGTCGCCGCCGCGCGCCGTGCAGGAGCCAACCGGACGCGAATTCTCGTCGACCTTGATGCCCCACTCGTCAACCGGCAGGCCGTTCGGCAGGCCCTTGTCGCCATTGCCGGCCATGGACAGCCAGGCGTCGGTGAACCGCCAGCCGAGCGACGGGTCCTTCTTGCCGTAGTCCATGTGGCCATAGACCTTCTTGCCGTCGATCTCGCGGCCGGTGAAGAATTCGGCGATGTCCTCATAGGCCGACCAGTTGACGGGAACGCCGAGGTCGTAGCCGTACTTGGCCTTGAAGTCCGCCTTGTTCTTCTCGTCATTGAACCAGTCGTAACGGAACCAGTAGAGGTTCGCGAACTGCTGGTCGGGAAGCTGGTAGAGCTTCTTGTCCGGAGCCGTCGTGAACGAGGTGCCGATAAAGTCCTTCAAGTCGAGGTTCGGGTTGGTGACGTCCTTGCCCTCACCCGCCATCCAGTCGGTCAGGTTGCGCACCTGCTGGTAGCGCCAGTGGGTGCCGATCAGGTCGGAATCGTTGACCCAGCCGTCATAAAGGTTCTGGCCGGTCTGCATCTGGGTCTGGATCTTCTCGACGACGTCGCCTTCCTGGATGACGTCATGCGTGATCTTGATGCCGGTGATGGCGGTAAAGGCCGGGGCCAGCACCTGCGATTCATACTGGTGCGTGGCGATGGTTTCCGAAACCACCTTGATATCCATGCCGGCGAAAGGCTTCGCGGCATCGATGAACCACTGCATTTCGGCTTCCTGGCCGGCGCGGTCGAGCGTCGAAAGCGGACCGATTTCCTTGTCCAGGAAAGCTTTTGCCTCGTCCATTCCGGCATAGGCATTGCCAACCCCGAGCAACAGGACAAGGGCAGTCGTTGATGTTAAAAATTGCCTTCGCATGTGTTTCCTCCACTGTTTTAAGGTTTCAAGCGCGATCTGGAGCGGTCGCCGGCACGCGGTCGCTCCAACAGTTTCCCCCTCTATACGTAGCGGAACACGCCAACGGCGTAGACCACGGAGAGAGCGAGAGCCCACCACAGGTTGGATCCGACAAGACCCAGCCAAGCGAGATGGATAAAGGCGCTGCCAAGCAGCGACAGGAAAAGACGGTCGCCGCGTGTCGTCTCGAAGCGCAGGACGCCGACGCGTGGATTGCCGCCCGGCGAGGCGTATTCCCACGCCGCCATGCCGCAAAGCAGCAGAAGAATGGTCCCGAAAAAGGCCGCCGTCGGCCACGTCCACGCCATCCAGGTAAGGTCGAAATTCATGGTCACACCCTCCCCAGGGCGAAGCCCTTGGCGATGTAGTTTCGGACGAACCAGATGACGAGCGCGCCAGGAATCAGCGTCAGCACGCCGGCGGCGGCGAGCAGCCCCCAGTCCATGCCGGCGGCCGAAACGGTGCGGGTCATGGTGGCGGCGATCGGTTTGGCGTCGGTGGTGGTCAGCGTGCGGGCAATCAGCAATTCCACCCAGGAGAACATGAAGCAGAAGAAGCAGGCGACGCCGATGCCGCTCGCGATCAGCGGCATGAATATCCTGACGAAGAAGCGCGGGAACGAATAGCCGTCAATATAGGCGGTCTCGTCGATTTCCTTCGGCACGCCCGACATGAAGCCTTCGAGGATCCACACCGCCAGCGGCACGTTGAACAGGCAGTGCGCCAGTGCCACTGCGATATGGGTGTCGATCAGGCCGAAGGCCGAGTAGAGTTGGAAGAACGGCAGAGCGAACACCGCCGGAGGCGCCATGCGGTTGGTCAGCAGCCAGAAAAACAGGTGCTTGTCGCCGAGGAAGCGGTAGCGCGAGAAGGCGTAAGCCGCCGGCAGCGCGGCAGCCACCGAAATCACCATATTCATCACCACATAGGTGATCGAGTTGATGTAGCCCGAATACCAGGAGGCGTCGGTGAAGATGGTGACGTAATTGGCGATCGTAGGCTGGTGCGGATAGAGCGTCAGCGAGGAAACGATCTCGGCATTGGTCTTGAAGCTCATGTTGATGAGCCAGTAGATCGGCAGCAAAAGCACGATGATGTAGACCGTCGGCACGATCCACCACCAGTGCGATTCCTCGCCGCGTTTGCGCATCAGCCGGGCGACCTGATCCTGCGAGAGTGTGCTCGCCAGTTTGCCCGCTGCTGTGGTCTCGCTCACTCTATCGGCTCTCTCGTTGGCGCCGCTCATCTCAGCGCTCCGCGTCGTAGTTGGTCATCACGGTGTAAAACACCCATGACAGCAGAAGGACGATGAGGAAGTAGACCAGCGACATGGCCGCGGCCGGACCGAGGTCGAACTGGCCGAGCGCGGTCTTGACGAGGTCGATCGACAGGAATGTCGTCGAGTTGCCGGGGCCGCCGCCCGTCACCACGAAGGGTTCGGTGTAGATCATGAAGCTGTCCATGAAGCGCAGCAGCACGGCGATCAGCAGCACCCGGTTCATCTTCGGCAGCTGGATGTAGCGGAACACCGCCCAACGCGAGGCGCCATCGATCTTGGCCGCCTGATAGAAGGCGTCCGGTATCGAAACCAGGCCGGCATAGCAGAGCAGCACGACGAGGCTGGTCCAGTGCCAGACATCCATGATGATGACGGTGACCCAGGCGTCGAACGGGTCCTGCACATAGTTGTAGTCGATGCCGAGCGCGTTGACGTAGTAGCCGAACAGACCGATGTCGTTGCGCCCGAAGACCTGCCAGATGGTGCCGACAACGTTCCACGGGATCAGCAGCGGCAGCGCCATCAGAACCAGGCAGACCGGCACGCCCCAGCCCTTTTTCGGCATGTTGAGGGCGATGAAGATGCCGAGCGGCACTTCGATGGCGAGGATGATGAAGGAGAAGATCAGGTTGCGGACCATCGCTTCCCAGAAGCGACTGGAAGAGAGCAGCTCCTCGAACCACTCGGTGCCGGCCCAGAAGAAGACGTTGTTGCCGAAAGTGTCCTGCACCGAATAGTTGACGACGGTCATCAGCGGGATGACCGCCGAGAACGCCACCAGCACCAGCACCGGCAGCACCAGGAACCAGGCCTTGTTGTTCCAGGTCTTTTCCATCTATGCCCCCATCTCGACGCGCCAGGAATCGGCATAGATGTTGATGCCGGCCGGGTCGAACCGCACCTTCGGATCGGCGGGCACGGTCTCGTCCTCGCCGATCACGGCAGCAATATCGCGGCCTTCGAGCTTGGCGCGCACCACCTTGTGGCGGCCGAGATCCTCGACCTTGCTGACCTGCACGGCCATGCCGTCGCGGCCGAGCCGAACATATTCGGGACGGATACCAAGCTCGATGGCACCACTGCCTGCTTTTGGCGCGCCCGGCAGTTCGATGCGCTGCGAGCCGAGCGTCGCCGTCTTGCCGTCGATCGCCACCGGCATGACGTTCATGCCGGGTGAGCCGATGAAATAACCGACAAAAGTGTGGCGTGGCCGTTCGAACAATTCGGCCGGCGTGCCGATCTGCACAATGCCGCCGTCATACATGACCACGACCTGGTCGGCGAAGGTCAGCGCCTCGGTCTGGTCGTGCGTCACATAGACCATGGTGTAGCCGAAGCGGCGGTGCAGTTGCTTCAGCTGCGAACGCAGCACCCATTTCATATGCGGGTCGATGACGGTCAGCGGCTCGTCGAACAGGATGGCGTTGACGTCGGAGCGCACCAGCCCGCGGCCGAGCGATATCTTCTGTTTCTGGTCGGCGGTCAGGCCCCTCGCCTTCTTCTTCGCCCAGGACGCCAGGTCGATCATCTCCAGCGTCTCGCGCACCTTGCGGTCGACATCGGCTTCCGGCACGCCGCGATTGCGCAGCGGGAAGGCCAGATTGTCGTAGACGGTCATGGTGTCGTAGATGACCGGGAACTGGAACACCTGCGCGATATTGCGCTCCTGCGTCGACAAATTGGTCACGTCCTTGCCGTTGAACAGCAACTGGCCGTGCGAGGGATGCAGCAATCCCGAAATGATGTTGAGCAGCGTGGTCTTGCCGCAGCCCGATGGCCCGAGCAGCGCATACGCTCCGCCGTCCTCGAAGGTGTGGTGCACTTCCCTGAGCGCGAAATCGGCGTCCTTCTGCGGGTTGGGCAGATAGGAATGCCTGACATGGTTGACGTCTATGCGCGCCATCTCTTTCCCCTCAAGCCGCCAGCTTCGGCGCGGCCACGGCGCGGCCGTGCTCGTCGAAAACCATGATATGGCGCGGATCGATGAACACCTCGATCTCGGCGTCGGGTTCGAAGTCGCGGATGCCGTGGGTCAGCATCACCCAGCGTGCGTCCGCGAAATCGAGATGGATGAAGCTTTCCGAGCCGGTGATCTCGGTGATCGTCACCTTGGCGCGCACCGGGACAGCGGCGGGATTGGGCAGATCGAGCGACAGGTGATGCGGCTGAAAACCGACCGTGTACATGGCATCGGCAATGCCGGCGAGATCGGCGGGCACCGGCAGTTTGACCCCGCCCTCAAGCAGGAAATCCCCCCCTTTCTTGGCCAGCACGATGGTGTTGAGCGGCGGGTCGGCGAAAGTCTTGGCCGTCACCAGATCAACCGGCTTGCGGAACACGTCGATGGTCGGTCCGAACTGGGTGATCCGCCCTTCGGAAAGCGTCGCCGTGTTGCCGCCGAGCAGCAGCGCTTCGTGCGGCTCGGTCGTGGCATAGACGAAGATTGTGCCGGCGGCGGCGAAGATCCGGGGCAATTCGGCGCGCAGTTCCTCGCGCAATTTGTAGTCGAGATTGGCGAGCGGTTCGTCGAGCAGCACCAGGCTGGCGTTCTTGACGATGGCGCGCGCCAGTGCGGTGCGCTGCTGCTGGCCACCGGACAGGCTGAGCGGCGTGCGGTCGAGATAGGGTGTCAGCTTGAGAAGTGCGGCGGCATGGCGCACTTCCTTGTCTATCTTCGCCTGATCGGTGCCAGCCACCCGGAGCGGCGAAGCGATGTTCTCATAGACGGTCATCGCCGGATAGTTGATGAACTGCTGGTAGACCATGGCGATCTTGCGCTTCTGCACCGGCACGCCGGTGACATTCTGGCCGTCGAACCAGATCGAACCGGAGGTCGGCACGTCCAGGCCGGCCATCAGCCGCATCAAGCTGGTCTTGCCGGAAAGCGTCGGCCCGAGCAGGACGTTGAGCGAGCCGTGCTGGAGCGTTAGCGACACGTCGCTTATATGCTCGACCGCACCGACCGTCTTGGTGACGTTTCTCAGTTCCAGCATGACGCCTCCTCCCAGGCCTTCCGCATCAGCTCAAACCCCTCTTCATTCGGCAGCCGCTTCATGGCGCCGGCTTATGCCGTGCATGAATTCATCGAGAGCCGCCACCTGCTCGCGGCTGAGATGCAGACCGCGCTTGGTCCGGCGCCACAACACATCTTCCGATGTGACAGCCCATTCGTTTTGAACGAGATAGCGCACCTCGGCCTCGTAGAGATCGGCGCCGAAGTTGCGGCCGAGATCGACGTTCGATTTGGCCAGCCCCAACAGCATCCTTGCGCGGGTGCCATAGAGCCGGGTCAGCCGGCGAGCCAGGCGCGCATCGAGGAATGGATAGGCGGTCTTCAGTTTCGCCACTTCGGCATCGAAACCGGTGGCCGGGAAATCGCCGCCCGGCAACGGCGCGTTTGCCGTCCACGGCTTGCCGCGTTTGCCAAGAAAACCCTCGATCTTTTCCAGCATCGATTCCGCCAGCCGGCGATAGGTGGTGATCTTGCCACCAAAGGCGTTGACGATCGGGGCGGCGCCCTCGCCGCCATCGGCCTTGAGCACATAGTCACGCGTCGCTTCCTGCGCCTTGGAGGCTCCGTCATCATAAAGCGGACGGACGGCCGAATAGGTCCAGACGATGTCCGAGCGCTTGACCGGTTGTGCGAAATATTCGCTGGCCGCGGCGCAGAGGTAATCGATCTCGGTGTCGCTGATCTTCACGTCATGCGGATCGCCGGGATAATCCTGGTCGGTGGTGCCGATCAGGGTGAACTCCTCCTCGTAGGGAATGGCGAAGATGATACGGCCATCCCTGTTCTGGAAGAAATAGGCGCGCGGATCGTCGAATTTTTTGGCGATGACGATGTGGCTGCCCTGCACGAGACGGACATTGTGCACATCGTTGAGGCCGACGACGCCGGAAAGCACATGATCGACCCAGGGGCCGGCGGCATTGACCAGCAGTCGCGCCTTGATCTCCTCGGTCTCGCCGGTCTGCAGATCCTCGATCTGGATCGTCCACAAGCCGTTTTCGCGGCGCGCGCCGGTCACTTTCGTGCGGGTGCGGACCGTTGCGCCGCGGTCGGCGGCATCACGTGCGTTCAGCGCCACCAGCCGCGCGTCATTGACCCAGCCATCCGAATATTCGAAGGCCTTCTTGAACAGCGGCTTCAAGGGTTTGCCGGCCGGATCCCTGGCCATGTCCAGCGTCCGGGTCGCGGGCAGCAATTTGCGCCCGCCAATGTGGTCGTAGAGGAAGAGACCGAGCCTGATCAGCCAGGCCGGGCGCAGGCCCTTGGCATAGGGCAGCACGAAGCGCATCGGCCAGATGATGTGCGGCGCGTTCTTCCACAGAACCTCGCGCTCCATCAGCGCCTCGCGCACCAGGCGGAATTCGTAGAATTCGAGGTAGCGCAGGCCGCCATGGATCAACTTGGTCGAGCCCGAGGAGGTCCCGCTGGCGAGGTCGTTCATCTCGGCGAGAAAGACGGAAAAGCCACGCCCAACGGCATCGCGGGCGATACCGCAGCCATTGATGCCGCCACCAATGACGAAAATGTCACGGATCGGAGATGCGTCCACAAATTCCTCCAGCGATTTCGCATTGCACCATTTTTGGGCTGTTACGAAACCGTGTCGGAATTATTTCGAAATGATAACGAATGTCAAACGAAATATCACGGGCGCGTGATATCAGGTGAAAACCGGCTAGGCGAGCGACGTCTCGATCAGCTGAACCTCGGCCTCCTGGCAGATCTTGCGCACTGACGGGATGTCGCAACGGTCGGTGATGAAGGTGTTGACCTGCGACAGATGGCCGATGCGCACCGGTGCGGTTCGCTCGAATTTGGTCTGGTCGGAAACCAGGATGACATGCCTTGCATTGGCGATGATCGCCTGCGCCACCTTGACCTCGCGAAAATCGAAGTCGAGCAAGGCGCCGTCATGGTCGATGGCGGATGCGCCGATCACCGCGTAATCGACCTTGAACTGCCTGATGAAGTCGACCGCCGCCTCGCCGACCACACCGCCATCGGAACCGCGCACGACACCACCGGCGATCACCACTTCGATCGACGGATATATCCGCATCCTATTGGCAACATTGATGTTATTGGTGATGACCATGAGACCGTTGTGATCGAGCAGTGCCTTGCTGACCGACTCGGTCGTGGTGCCGATGTTGATGAACAGCGAGGCGTTGTCGGGGATCAGCCTGGCTGCCGCACGGCCGATCGCCTCCTTCTCGTCGGCGGCGATCTTGCGTCTCGCCTCATACTCCATGTTCTCGATGCCGGAGGGGTACAGCGCGCCGCCATGGATGCGCGAGAGCAGCCGCTGGTCGCACAAATCGTTGAGGTCCTTGCGTATGGTCTGCGGCGTCACATTGAAGTGGGTGGCCAGATCATCGACCAGCACGCGGCCATGATCCTTGGCCATCTGGATAATCTCGGCATGGCGCGGCGACAGATACATGGGCAACCTCCCGTTTTCGTTTTTCTTGTCTATAGTCGAAAACGAAACCGATGAAAAGGCATAAGCCGGCTAATGAAATTAGCGATCCAAGCTACGTGCGATTTCAGTAACCACCACAAAAGCCGTCTCGACATCGGCGGCGGTCGCCTCGAACTGTCCGACTTGGAACCGAATTGCGATCAGTCCATCAACCTTCGTCTGCGTCAGGTAGATGCGGCCATCGTCGTTGATCGCATTGACAAGGCGCAGATTGTGCTCGTCCGCGTCGGTTACGGTCTTGTGCCGGAACGAGAACAACGACAGCATCGGTTCGCTGACGATCTCGAAATCCGGCTCCCTCGCCAGCCGCGCTGCCAGTCCTTCGCTCCACGCGACATGATTGCGGATCATCGCGCGCAGGCGCTCCAGGCCATGGGCGCGCAGCAGGAACCATAATTTCAGCGCGCGAAATCGCCTGCCAAGCGGCACCGACCATTCGGAATAGTTGATGATGCCGTCATGACCGTGCGTCTTCAGATAATCCGGCTTGATGGCCAGCGTCCTCACATGGCTTTCGGGGTCGCGTAGGAACTGGATCGAGCAGTCGAACTGGGCGCCCAGCCATTTGTGCGGATTGAAGACGATCGAATCGGCGCCTTCGACGCCTGTCCAGAAATGCCGATATTCCGGACAGATCATCGCTGATCCCGCCCAGGCGGCATCGACATGGAGATAAAGCCCATGCCGCCGCGCCACCTCTGCCACCGCCGCGATGTCGTCGGTGCCGCCGGTGCTGGTGCCGCCGACGCAAGCGATTATGCCCGCCGGCAGCATGCCGGCTTCCCGGTCGGCGACGATTGCCGCCTCGAGCGCTGCCGTGTCCATTGAGCGAAAGCGGCCGCCGACAGGAATGCGCACGAGATTGTCCTCGCCGATGCCGGACACCCAGATCGCCCGGTCGATCGAAGTATGCACCTGGTCGGAGGAATAGATGCGCAGCCGCGCCTGCCCTGCCAGGCCCTGTTTGTTGCCTTGCCAGTCAAGCGCCCGTTCGCGCATGGTCAGCACCGCGGCCAGTGTCGCCGACGAGGCCGAATCCTGGATTACCCCGGCGAAGCCTTCGGGCAGACCGAGCGCCTGGCGCATCCAGTCGACGGTGCGGGTTTCGAGTTCGGTCGCCGCCGGCGACGTCTGCCACAGCATGCATTGCGCGGCCATCGCCGAAACCAGATATTCCGCCACCACCGAGACCGGCGCCGCATTGGCCGGGAAATAGGCGAAGAAGCGCGGATGCTGCCAATGCGTCATTCCCGGCAGGATCTTCTCTTCGAAATCGGCGAAGATCCGGTCCATCGGTTCGGCGTCTTCGGGCGGCGAAACCTCTATGCTTCTAGAAATGGCGCCGGGTTCTACCAGCGGCCGCACGGGGCGGTCGCGCAGAGTGTTGCGATAGTCAGCGCCCCAGTCGGCGGCGCGCCGCGACCATTGCCGGAAATCATCATTGTTCATCCTGTCCTCCCGACATGATCCATCGCTACCATCCTTCGCGGCTGGTCTCTTTTATTAATTAACGCGTGAAATATATGCAACCGCCAGCGAATGGCGGGCGCGCCCTAGCCAGGGAAATCCGGCAGGCTGGCAAAGGCCGTCTTCAGCGCATTTGACCAGCCGTCCGAGATCGTGCGGTAATACTGGTCGTCCTGGCCGATCCGCTTCTTCAATCCGACCTTGAAGGCGTCCTTCTCCAGGAAGAGCAGGTCGAGCGGCAAGCCGACGGACAGGTTCGACTTCAACGTCGAATCGAACGACACCAAAAGCAGCTTCACCGTCTCGGCCAGGCTCATCGTCCTTTCGTAGGCGCGGATGATGATCGGCTTGCCGTATTTGGTCTCGCCGATCTGGAAGAACGGCGTGTCATCGGTCGATTCGATGAAATTGCCTTCGGGATAGATCATGAACAGACGCGGCTCGCTGCCCTTGATCTGGCCGCCGAGGATGAAGGACGCATTGAAATAGGAATCCGCCTTCTCGCCAGCGGGTGACGAATTGGCGATGACCTCCTTGACCGTGTCGCCAACAATGCGGACCGTTTGGTACATCGACGGCGTTTCAAGCAGCGTGGAATGTCTTTCGGAAATCGCCTTGGTGCGCTCGTCAAGTAGGCTAACCACGGCCTGCGTCGTCGCCAGATTGCCCGCCGACATCAAAACGATGACGCGCTCGCCCGGCTCTTCCCAGACATGCATCTTGCGAAAGGTGGAGATCGAATCCATGCCTGCATTGGTACGCGTGTCCGACATGAACACGAGCCCGCGGTCGATCTTCAGGCCAACGCAATAGGTCATGGGATCTCTTCTAGAGCAATTCCAGGAAAAGTGTGAAGCGGTTTTCCGTCCGGAATTGCGTTAAAACAAGGGGATAGAGCGGTTCGGCGTTTCCTTGAAACGATGAATCGCTCGGCAGCAATCTTGCGAGGATTACTGCTCCACGGTGACGGTGACCGCAAGCTGTTCTTCCGCCTGTCCCAGCCGAATTCCCGACACCGGCGTCGCGTCGCGGTAATCGCGGCCCGTCGCCACCTTTACATAACGCTCGTCGGGCGAGATGCCATTGGCGGCATCGAAGGCAACCCAGCCGAGTCCAGAAACATGCGCTTCGGCCCAGGCATGGCTTGCGGCCTGCTCGACCGTCGCATCCAGCATCAGATAGCCGCTGACATAGCGGGCCGGAAAGCCCATGGCGCGGGCGGCGGCGGCAAAGATATGGGTATGATCCTGGCAGACCCCGGTCTTGAGCGTCAAGGCTTCCTCTGCCGGCGTCGTCGCATTGGTGGTGCCGGGCGTGTATACAACGCGCTCGCCGATGACAGCCATCAGCCGGTGCAGCCTTTCAATGTCGCTGCCCTTGCCGACCGATGTGGCGAGATCGCGAACACCGCTGCCGATCGTCGTCAATGGTGTCTCATGGCTGTACAGCCAGAGCGGCGTAAAGCCCTGGTGTGGTCCCGAGACACCCGCGGTGTCGCGCGTCACCACTTCGCCTGATGCTTCCACAGTGATGAAGTCGCGCTCACCCTCGACGCTCAACAGCCTTGTGTCGTTGCCGAAATGGTCGACGAAGCGAACCTCTTCGCGCGCGCCTTCGATCGCCAGAGCCCAGGACAGAACGGTCTGCGTCGACCCGCTAACCGGAAGCAACCGCAGCCGCTGCAACAGATAGTGCACCGGCGCATCGTAGCGGTATTCGGTCCGATGGGTGATCTTCAGCCGCATGCTTCTATTCCGTTTGTGAGCACGATCTCCGGACAAACGGTTTCGTTTGTCTGAGAAAACCGGCTCCCACCTTTCGGGACCATGCTCAATTGAACCGATAATCTTGTGCGATCTCTTCGCCCAGCTTGGTGTTGTCGCGAATGAAATTGGCTAGGAATTCATGCAGCCCGGCGTCGAATATGCCCTTGATCGACCCGGCTCTCAGCATTGTCTGCGTCTTCTCGGCTGTTGCGTGGCAGGCATGGCGTTCGCCGTAATCGTCGCCGAGGAATTTCAGATGCTCCGACAGGAAGCGATAGCAGAACATCAGCGAACGCGGCATGCGGACATTGAGGATCAGATAGTCGGCAATGTTGGTCGGCTTGTAATCAGCGTCGTAGACCCAGCGATAGGAGCGATGCGCCGAGACCGAACGCAGGATCGATTCCCACTGATAATTGTCGAGCGTCGAGCCGACCCAGGAGATCGACGGCAGCAGCACATAATATTTCACGTCGAGGATGCGCGCCGTGTTGTCGGCGCGCTCGACATAAGTGCCGAGCTGCGAGAAGTCGAAGATCTCGTTGCGCAGCATGGTGCCGTAGAATGAGCCGCGGATCAGCGCCGTCTCGCGCTTGATCGCGTCGAGTACGCTGGGCAGGTCACGCTCGTCGATCGGCCTGGCCAGCATCCGCTTCAGCGACATCCAGGCTTCGTTGATGCTTTCCCAGGTTTCGCGCGTCAGCGCGGTACGCACCATGCGGGCATTGTTGCGGGCCGTCTCGATCGACGCCATCGTGCTCGACGGGTTCGATGTGTCGCGCAACAGGAAGTCGGCGACATTGGCGGCGGTATAGTCAGAATATTTCTGGCTGAAGGTGACGTCGGACCCAGCGCTGAGCAGCACCGAATTCCACTCTTCCGAGGCGCTTTGGGTGCGGGTCAGCGCCATGCGCAGGCCGGCATCGACCAAGCGCGCCATGTTTTCCGCCCGCTCGATATAGCGATTCATCCAATAGAGCCCGTTGGCGGTGCGGCCTAAAAGCATACAAAAACCTTCAAACGAAAATCAGTCATCCAGCACCCATGTGTCCTTGGTGCCGCCGCCCTGCGACGAGTTCACCACCAGCGAGCCTTCCTTGAGCGCGACGCGGGTCAGGCCGCCGGGCACGATCTGGATGCGGTCGGAGACCAGCACATAGGGCCTGAGATCGACATGGCGCGGCGCCAGCCCCTTTTCCGTCAGGATCGGGCACGTCGACAGCGCCAGCGTCGGCTGGGCGATATAATTCGAGGGTTTTGCCTGGAGTTTCTTGGCAAACGTCTCGCATTCCTTCTTGGTTGCCGCAGGCCCGACCAGCATGCCGTAGCCGCCGGAACCGTGGACTTCCTTGATCACCAGCTCGTCGATGTGTTCGAGCACGTATTTCAGACTGTCCGGCTCCGAGCAGCGCCAGGTCGGAATGTTGCCGAGGATCGCCTTGCGTCCGGTGTAGAATTCGATGATCTCGGGCATGTAGGAATAGATCGCCTTGTCGTCGGCAATGCCGGTGCCCGGCGCATTGGCGATGGTGATGTTGCCGGCGCGATAGACATCCATGATGCCGGGTATGCCAAGAGCGGAGTCCGGACGGAACGTCAGCGGGTCGAGGAAGGAATCATCGACGCGGCGGTAAAGCACATCGATCTGCTTGTAGCCTTCGGTCGTGCGCATGGCGACATGGCCATCGACCACGCGCAGGTCCTGGCCTTCGACCAACTGCACGCCCATCTGGTCGGCGAGGAAAGCGTGTTCAAAATAGGCGGAGTTGAAACTACCGGGCGTCAGCACCGCAATGGTCGGCGCACCCTTGGTGCTTTGCGGCCGCACCGCCGCCAGCGACTGGCGCAGAAGCTGCGGGTAATTCTCCACCGGCCGTACCTTGATCTTCTGGAACAGCTCGGGGAACAGCTGCATCATCGTCTCGCGGTTCTCCAGCATGTAGGAAACGCCCGACGGTGTGCGCGCATTGTCCTCCAGCACGTAGAATTCGTCCTCCGAGATGCGGACGATGTCGACGCCGATGATGTGGGTGTAGACGCCGGCCGGCGGCCTGACCCCTATCATTTCCGGCAGGAACGCCTCGTTCCTGGCGATCAATTCCCTGGGAACGCGGCCTGCGCGCAGGATTTCCTGGCGATGGTAGATGTCGTCGAGGAAGGCGTTCAGCGCCTGCACGCGCTGCTCGATGCCCTGCGTGAGGCGCCGCCATTCATTGCCTGAAATGATGCGGGGAACGATGTCGAACGGGATCAGCCGCTCGGAGGCTTCCTGCTCGCCATAAACGGCGAAGGTGATACCGGTCTTGCGGAAGACGCGCTCGGCGTCCTGCATCTTCTCGGTCAACCTGGCTGGATCCTGCTCCTTCAGCCAGCGATCATAAGCCGAATACGGTCTTCTCAATCCGGAGACTTCCGGAAGCATTTCATCGAACGCTGCCAATCGCATACTCCCCTGTGACGCCATTTCACTGGCGTCGCCGGAGAAAATCAAGCGTAATCGGTGATTTGGGAGATACGGGCGATCAGTATGTTGCGCCTGCCTAAAATTGAGGCAGCTGAAATATCACCTTGATCAGCCTTTGCCTCGTGCCCGGGCACACGCGCTCGGTGGCTAAAATGCGCGGAACGTGACGACGGTGAACGTGTCCTTGATGCCGGGGAGAATCTGCACCTTTTCGTTGACGAAATGGCCCACGTCTTCCTCGTCATCGACATAGAATTTGGCGAGCAGATCGTAGTTGCCGGCGGTGGAGTAGATTTCCGAGGCGATCTCGGCATCGGCAAGCGCGCTGGCAACCTCATAGGATTTGCCCAACTCACATTTGATCTGCACGAAAAACGCCTTCATGGCTTCGTCCCGCTAAACGTCCAAGTCCAGCGGCCCTTCTGGCAGACTGGAGGCGGGCTTTCAAGCGCTGGAATCCGTACTCAGCCGGCCCAGGCCTGGGCGGCGATCTTCCGCAGCTCTACACCAGCATGCAACCTGCCGCCGATCGCCATCGATTATTCGCGATCGCTGAAACCGCGATGCGCTGCCAAGCGTATGTTATGATGCGCCTTCGGACAGCGCCATTTCGAGGGAAGATATTTCGCGGGATAACGGAGACAGGCCATGCGCCGCGCATTTTTCGCAATCGCAGTCGTTCCATTCCTCTTCGCGTCGTCGGCATTGGCCGGCGATGCCGAGATCAAGGCAGGCCAGTCCGTCATCGACGGTCAGCTAAAGGCCCTCATCGCCAATGACGGCGCCACCGCCTACAGCTTCGCCGCCCCGAATGTGAAGCGGATCTTCCCGACCGTCGATGCCTTCATGAACATGGTGACCAACGGCTATCCGCCGGTGCGCAAGCCGCAGACCTATTCCTTCGGCAAGGTCGAAGAGACCGCTCCGGGTTCGATCGTCCAGCAGGTGCTGATCGTCGGCCCCGATGGCAAGGATTACGAAGCCGTCTACACGTTGCAGCAACAGCCCGACGGCACGTTCCAGATCACCGGCTGCAGCCTTCGCGCCTCGAATTCGCTCAGCACTTAAGGCCTCACAGCAACGGGATATCGCCCCTCGCCCAGCCCTCGGTGATTTCCGCGCCGCGTGCTTGGAAGGTGCCGGCCTCGATCGCAGCGCGGATGTCCTGCATCAGTTTCTGGTAGTAGGACAGGTTGTTCCACGTCAAAAGCATGGCGCCGAGCGCTTCTTGCGAGCGCACCAGATGATGCAGGTAGGCGCGTGAGTAATCCCGGGCGGCCGGGCAGTCGCTTTCCTCGTCTAATGGGCGCGGATCGTCGGCATGGCGAGCGTTGCGCAGATTGACCTTGCCGCGCCTTGTATAGGCAAGGCCGTGCCGGCCGGCCCGTGTCGGCATCACGCAGTCGAACATGTCGATGCCGCGCGCCACCGATCTCAGGATATCGTCAGGCGTGCCGACGCCCATCAGATAGCGCGGCTTATCCGCTGGCAGTTCCGGACAGGTGATGTCGAGCATCTCGAGCATCACCGCTTGCGGCTCGCCGACGGCCAGGCCGCCGACCGCATAGCCCTTCAACTCCATAGCGCTCAGCGCCTGCGCCGACCGCACCCGCAGCGCCGCATTGTCGCCGCCTTGTACGATGCCGAACATCGCCTTGCCCGGCTGGTCGCCGAACGCCGTCTTGCAGCGCTCGGCCCAACGCAGCGACAGCTCCATGGCGCGCTCGATCTCCTTCATCTCGGCCGGCAGCGCCGTGCATTCGTCGAGCTGCATCTGGATGTCGGAATCGAGCAATCCCTGGATCTCGATCGACCGCTCCGGCGACATCTCGTAGGCGGCGCCATCGATATGCGAGCGGAATGTGACACCCTTTTCCGTCAGCTTTCTCAGCTTCGACAGCGACATCACCTGGAAACCGCCACTGTCGGTCAGGATCGGATGCGGCCAGCGCGCGAATTCATGCAAGCCGCCGAGCCGCGCCACACGCTCGGCGCCGGGTCGCAGCATCAGATGATAGGTGTTGCCCAGGATGATGTCGGCGCCGACACCGCGCACCTGGTCCATATACATCGCCTTGACGGTGCCGCCAGTGCCGACCGGCATGAAGGCCGGCGTGCGGATTTCGCCGCGCGGCATGTCGATCACACCGCGCCGCGCCTTGCCGTCGGTTGCCAGAACCTTGAAGCTGAACGGCTTAGCCATTGAATTCCTTGTCGTGGATCGGGGCGTCCGGCGCCTGATTGTCGAGCGACTGGCGGTCGCTTGTCTCCGCTCGGAAAAGCAGGCTTGCGTCGCCATAGGAATAGAACCTGTAACGGTTCTCTATGGCATGGGCATAGGCCGCGCGCATCGTGTCGAGGCCGCTGAAGGCCGAAACCAGCATGAACAGCGTCGAGCGCGGCAGATGGAAATTGGTCATCAGCACGTCGGCGGTGCGAAAACGGTAGCCGGGCGTGATGAAGATATCGGTCGGACCGGACCACGCAGCCAGAGTACCGTCCTCACGCGCCGCACTCTCCAGCAGACGCAGCGAGGTCGTGCCGACGGCGACAATGCGCCCACCCCTCGCCTTGGCCGCATTCAGCGCGCCGGCTGTTTCCGCGCTGACCGAACCGGTCTCGGCATGCATCTTGTGGTCGGCGGTGTCGTCCGCCTTCACCGGCAGGAACGTGCCGGCGCCGACATGCAAGGTGACGAAGCGGCGTTCGATGCCCTTGGCGTCAAGCGCTGCAAAAAGCTCCGGGGTGAAATGCAGGCCCGCTGTCGGAGCCGCGACGGCCCCTTCCTCGCGGGCATAGATGGTCTGGTAGTCGGCCCGGTCGCGTTCGTCATCGTCACGCTTCGAGGCGATATAGGGTGGCAGCGGAATGTGGCCGACCGCGTGCAGCGCCTCGTCGAGGAAAGGTCCCGACAGGTCGAAGCCAAGCAGTGCTTCGCCGCCCTCGCCTTTCTCGATCACCGTGGCGTCGAGCTGACCGAGGAAACAGGAATTGCCGTCATGGCCGAAATGGATGCGGTCGCCGGCGGCAATGCGCTTGCCCGGCCGCATGAAGGCCAGCCAGCGGTCCGGTGCCATGCGCATATGCAGCGTGGCTTCGACCTGCGCCGTCGCCTCGCCCCGCCGCCGGATGCCTTTGAGCTGCGCTGGAATGACCTTGGTGTCGTTGAACACCAGTACGTCGCCGGCCCTGAGCATGGACGGCAGATCGCCAACCCTGCGGTCGTCGAACCCTTCGCCTGATTTGACCACCAGCATCTTGGCGCTGTCGCGCGGCTCCGCCGGGCGAAGCGCGATGCGCTCCTCCGGCAGATCGAAGTCAAAGAGGTCGACGCGCATCAGTAGAGCCGGACGAGCAGCGCTCCGGCCAGCAGCAGCACCGCGCCGGCGATGCGGCCGAGCGAGATTTCACGCACCGCGACGCCGAGGAAGCCGATGCGGTCAATGAGCATGCCGGCCAGCAACTGGCCGGCGACCAGAAATGCCATCAGCGCAGCGGCACCGATGCGTGGCGTGAGGATAGTCGACAGCGTGACATAGAAACCGCCGAGCATGCCGCCGGCCACGAACAGCCAGGGTGCCGGCGCTTTCCAGTCGAGCGAGATGCCTTGCAGCTTCACCACCGTAACGGAGATGATGCCGAGCACGATCGCGCCCGACAGGAACGAAAACGCAGCCGCCGCGACCGGGAGGCCCAGGCCGCGCGCCAGCTGCGAATTGATCGGCGCCTGAATGGCAATGAAGGCGCCGGACAGGATGCCGAGAAGCGACCAGACGACGCCCATCATTGTCGTTTGCCCTTACTTGACGTCGGCCGCGACCTTCAGCGACACGATCTTGTCGGGATCCTGCACCGGCTCGCCGCGCTTGATCTTGTCGACATTGTCCATGCCTTCGATGACTTGGCCCCAGACCGTGTACTGGCGGTTGAGGAAGGCGGCATCGTCGAAGCAGATGAAGAACTGCGAATTGGCCGAGTTCGGGTTCTGCGAGCGGGCCATCGAGCAGGTGCCGCGAGCATGGTTGGCGTTGGAAAATTCGGCCTTTAAATCCGGCTTTTCAGAGCCGCCCATGCCCGCGCGGGACGGCGCGAAGGAAGGCTTGCTGGAATTGCCGAACTTGACGTCGCCGGTCTGCGCCATGAAGCCTTCGATGACGCGGTGGAAAACCACGCCGTCATAGGCGCCTTCCCTGGCCAGTTCCTTGATGCGGGCGACATGGCCGGGCGCCAGCTCGGGGAAAAGTTCGATGACGACCTTGCCCTTGGTCGTTTCCATGATGAGCGCGTTCTCGCGGTCCTTGATTTCGGCCATGTCAGATATCCTTTTGAGAAAACAGAGTTATTTGACAATTTTACTTGTCTGCGGCGATGCGCACCTTGATCATCTGGTCGGGATCGGAGACCGTGCCATTGTCCGCCTGGTCGCCCTTCTTGATGTGATCCACCAGTTCCATGCCGCTGACGACATTGCCGACGATGGTGTACTGGCCATCGAGCGGCGGCGCCGGCGCGAACATGATGAAGAACTGCGAATTGGCGGAGTTGGGGTCCTGCGAGCGGGCCATGCCGACCACGCCGCGCTTGTAGTGTTCGGTCTGCGAGAATTCGGCCGGCAGGTCGGGCAGATCGGAACCGCCGGTGCCGACGGCCTGAGCGCTAAAACCCTTCTTGATGTTGCCGAACTTGACGTCGCCGGTCTGCGCCATGAAGCCGTCTATGACGCGGTGGAAGGCGACGTTGTCATAGGCGCCCTGGCGCACCAGCTTCTTGATCTGCTCGACATGCTTTGGCGCCAAATCGGGCCTCAGCGCAATGGTGACGTCGCCGTCCTTCAGCGTGACGATCATGGTGTTTTCCGGGTCGGCGGCGAAGGCCGAAACAGACGAGGTCACGAGACCCGCAAGCACAATGAGGAACGAGGCAAGCTTTTTCAGCTGCATATCTATCTCCCGGATCTTATTTCGCGAATTTTGCGGTGAGCGCACCGGCAACCGCCGCCGGCACGAAGGGGCGGATGTCGCCTCCCATCGAGGCAATCTGGCGAACAAGTGTGGCGGTAATGGTGCGTACCGAAGGACTGGCGGGCAGAAAAACCGTCTGCAGCTCAGGCGCCATGGTCTCGTTCATGCCGGCCATCTGCATCTCATAGTCGAGGTCGGTGCCGTCGCGCAGGCCGCGGATCATGATCGAGGCGCCGTGCTTCCTGGCCGCGTCGATGACCAGCCCGTCGAAGGCGACGACCTTGATACGGGCGCCGTCGCTGCCAAATTCCGCCTTCGTCGCCGTCTCGATCAGCTTCACCCGCTCCTCGAAGGAAAACAGCGGTTGCTTGCCCGGATGGATGCCGATCGCCGCATAGACGATGTCGGCCACGGCCAGCGAGGCCTTCAGCACATCGAGATGGCCGTTGGTCAGCGGGTCGAAAGAGCCGGCATAGAGGGCGATGCGTTCAGTCATGGCAGGTGCTTCTAACGAGCCTCTCACGCAAAGGCAAATCCGATCGGCGCGCCGGCCGTGAACCTTTTCCGGCACATGAACGACAGATGAACACGCTGATCACGAAGCCTTCACTCAGCGTTCACTAGGTTGCACCTTAATAAGATGAAACCAAAACCCCATCTAACCGTTGTTAGGCGCAGGAGAACACGCACATGCTGATCTACATGCTCGCCACCGCAATGACCGTCGCCATGCTGATCGCCACCGTATTTGGGTTGCATCAGGAGGCACAACGCATCCGCGTCAAGGCAAACACCAAGCGCTTCGAAGGCTTCGGCCCGCGCAAGCCATATCGCCACTACTGATAAAGCCTGAACTTGCTGCCGCGCCGGCCAACTGGCCGGCGTTGCTATGTCAAAACCTGGGTGCCGGACTTAATCCGCACCCTCCGGACCGGCGTCAGGCCCCGCAGCGGCATCGACCCCGCCCTCGACCGTCTCTTCGCTTTCCTCGTCCGCTTGCGGTTCAGAGATCCGCTCGACCGAAACCACCTTTTCGCCTTCAGCCGTGTTGAAGATGGTCACGCCCTTGGTGGCGCGGCTGGCGAAACGAATGCCGTTGACCGGCACCCGGATGACGGTGCCGCCGTCCGACACCAGCATGATCTGGTCGTCATTGCCGACCGGGAACGTCGCCACCAGCCTGCCAATCTCGGCTGCCTTCGACACGTCGGTGGCGCGGATGCCTTTGCCGCCGCGTCCAGTCAGCCGGAAATCATAGGACGACGAACGCTTGCCGTAGCCGAATTCAGTCACCGTCAGCACGTATTGTTCGTGCGCCTTGAGCTCTTCGTATCGGCTGTCGGAAAGCTCCGTCTCCTCGCCGATCTCCTCATTGGTCAGCGCGATCTCTTCCTCTTCGCCGGCCGTTTCCGTGGCAAGACGCCGCTCTGCTGCCGCGCGCTTCAGGTAAGCGGCGCGTTCCGCCGGCGAAGCATCGACATGCTCTATCACCGACATCGAGATGATGCGGTCGGTCTCGGCCATGGTTATGCCGCGCACACCGACCGAATTGCGGCTCTGGAAGACGCGCACGTCGCCGACGGAGAAGCGTATGCACTGGCCGGAACTGGCGGTCAGCAGCACGTCGTCCTTGTCGGTGCAGGTCTCGACGCCGAGGATCTCGTCGCCTTCTTCCTCCAGCTTCATGGCGATCTTGCCGTTGCGGTTGACCTGAACGAAGTCGGATAGATCGTTGCGGCGCACGGTGCCGCGCGTGGTGGCGAACATCACGTAGAGTTCGCCCCAACTGGCCTCGTCCTCCGGCAGCGGCATGATGGTGGTGATGCGCTCGCCCTGCTCCAGCGGCAGCATGTTGATCAGCGCCTTGCCGCGTGACTGCGGATTGCCGATCGGCAGCCGCCAGACCTTTTCCTTGTAGACGATGCCGCGCGAGGAGAAGAACAGCACCGGCGTATGGGTGTTGGCCACGAACAGCCGGGTGACGAAATCCTCTTCCTTGGTCGACATGCCGGAACGGCCCTTGCCGCCGCGACGCTGCGCCCGGTAGAGCGACAGCGGCACGCGCTTGATGTAGCCGGAATGGCTCACCGTCACGACCATGTCTTCGCGCTGGATCAGATCCTCGTCTTCCATGTCCGAGCCACCGTCGGTAAGCTCGGTGCGGCGCGGCGTGCCGAACTCGTCGCGCACGGCGGCAAGCTCGTCCTTGACGATCTGCTGGACGCGCGCGCGGGACGACAAAATGTCCAGATAATCGATGATTTCGGCGCCGATCGTGTTCAACTCGTCGGCGATCTCGTCGCGGCCGAGCGCGGTCAGGCGCTGCAGGCGCAGCTCGAGGATGGCGCGCGCCTGTTCCTCGGACAGATTGTAGGTGCCGTCTTCATTGATCCGGTGACGCGGGTCATCGATCAGGAGGATCAGAGATTCCACGTCGCCAGAGGGCCAGCGCCGCTCCATCAACTGCTCACGCGCCGTCTGCGGATCCGGCGCGGTGCGGATCAGCTTGATGACCTCGTCGATATTGGCGACGGCGATGGCGAGACCGACCAGCACATGGGCGCGGTCGCGCGCCTTGCGCAGCAGGAATTTCGTCCGCCTTGTGATCACCTCCTCGCGGAAGGCGACGAACGCCTTCAGCATATCGGTCAGGTTCATCACTTCCGGCTTGCCACCATTCAGTGCCACCATATTGGCGCCGAAAGAGGTCTGCAGCGGCGTGAAGCGATAAAGCTGGTTGAGGATGACGTCGGCAACGGCGTCGCGCTTCAACTCGATAACGACGCGGTAGCCCTGGCGGTCGCTCTCGTCGCGGATATCGGAAATGCCCTCGATGCGCTTGTCGCGCACCAGTTCAGCCATCTTCTCGATCATCGACGACTTGTTCACCTGGTAGGGAACCTCGGTGATGATGATCGACTCGCGGTCGTTGCCGCGCTGTTCGATGTTGACCTTGCCGCGCATGACGATGGAGCCGCGGCCGGTCGAATAGGCGTTGTAGATGCCCGAACGGCCAAGCACGATGCCGCCGGTCGGGAAATCCGGTCCCGGAATGATCTCCATCAACGCCGGCAGGTCGATCGCCGGATTGTCGATGAGGGCGATGGCGCCGTTGCAGATTTCGCTGAGATTGTGCGGCGGGATGTTGGTCGCCATGCCGACGGCGATGCCGCCCGAGCCGTTGACCAGAAGGTTGGGAAACCGTGCGGGCAGAACCTTCGGTTCGCTGCCCGACGCATCGTACGTGTCCTGGAAATCGACAGTGTCCTTGTCGATATCCTCCAAAAGCTCGTGCGCGACCTTGGTCAGCCGCGCTTCCGTATAGCGCATCGCCGCCGGCGGATCGCCGTCGATGGAGCCGAAATTGCCCTGTCCGTCGATCAACGGAACGCGCAGCGACCAGTCCTGTGCCATGCGCACTAAGGCGTCATAGATGGAGGCGTCGCCATGCGGATGGTACTTACCCATCACGTCGGCGACAGGACGCGCCGACTTCACATATTTGCGGTTCCAGTGGTAGCCGCTCTCATGGGCGGCGAAGAGAATGCGGCGATGCACCGGCTTCAGGCCGTCGCGCACGTCCGGCAGCGCACGGCTGACGATCACGCTCATGGCGTAATCGAGATAGGAGCGCTGCATCTCCTCGACGATGGATATCGGCTCAATGCCGGTGGGGCCGCCATCGGCGCCGCGCGGTGTCTTCTGGTCGGTCAAATCGGATCACAATCTAATCAGGAATCACTTGAGGCTTATATAGGAAGCAAGCCCGAAACTCCAACCTTCACGGCACTTTTCCAGTGTCATTTCGGTGGTAATTTCAAATGGATACCAGTGATTGCGACGATATGGCCAAGGCGGTTTTCGCCGCCCCGACGCAAAAGCCTGCGTGTCTGCCTTTGCGGGCACGGGGCCGATTCACGAAGCAGAAACGGCCCATGCCCCACGGCGGCTGCGATACTGGCCCGGCGTCTCCCCCATGATCCGTCGAAAACGACGATTGAAGGTCGACAGATCGTTGAAGCCAGCGTCGAAAGCGATAGCCGAGACCGCATCGTTGGACATGCGCAGCCGCACCGCGGCCCTGTGCAGCCGGGTCTTGAGCAGGAATTGGTAGGGCGTCATGCCCGCGACTTGTCGGAAGATACGCAGGAAATGATACGGGCTGGTCGCTGTTTCACTGGCAAGCTCTGTGAACGAGACCGGTCCGTCGGCGTCCAATTCGATCCGCCGCACTGCCTCAGCCACCCGCTTCTGATCGCGGCGGCTTGGTGCGCGCCTGACACGCGTAGCGCCAGAGGCTGTAGCCACGGCTGCACCGGCCATGCGCAGGGAAAGTTCCTCGAAGGCGTCGATGTCGGCCGTCTCGCGCGCGGTTTCCGCCTCGGCCAGGAGTGGCGCCAGGACCGGCGAAGGCGGCAGGCGCGCCGTCTCGAAGGCCAGTTTCCTGGCGCCCGGCACGCCAGCCGCGATCCGTTCCATGTAGGACGGCCTGAAATGGAACGAAAGGCAACGGTCGCCGCTGCCATGCTCGTGCCCGCATTCGTAACATGTGCCGGGATTGCCGAGCAGGAGCGCGCCGGGCGCCAGCATCGCCGTGCCTTGTTGGGCGCAGTAGCGAAACGTGCCGCTGGTGACCGCAGCGACGCAGAAATCCTGATGCGCTTCCTCGAACGGCCGGTCGCCGGCGCTAGCCGTGCAGATCACATCCGTCACATGCCAGCCGGCTCCGGATGCGAGTGTATGCGTGGTCGCTGTCATGACCGGAATATAGCAATTTTTCCCAAGCCCAGAACCCCGTCTGGGCCTACTCCTCCCAGTCTCCTGACAAGAAGAGGCCACAACCATGTTCGATCAATCTTCGTTTGCCGAAGCCCTGCATAACCCCGGACCGATCGAAGGGCTTGCCGAAAAACTGGGCCTTTACGGCCGCTTCGTCGGCGCCTGGATGTTTGACGCCTCGCGCCACCTCGAGGACGGCACGGTGCTGACCGGGCGTGGCGAGGTGCATTTCGGCTGGGTGCTGGAAGGCCGGGCGATCCAGGACGTCTGGATCCTGCCCGCGCGGGACACTGGCTCCCAGCCTTCGCTCGGCAAATGGACTTTTTATGGCACGACGCTGCGCGTCTATGATCCCGGCGCGGATGCCTGGCACATCTTCTGGAGCGACCCGCGCAACCAGTATTTCAGCCGCCAGCTCGGCCGCGCCGAGGGTGACACGATCGTGCAAGTGGGCGCCGACGGCACCGGTTCATCGGTGCGCTGGAGTTTTTCCCGCATCACCGAAAACTCCTTCCGATGGCTGGGTGAGCGCTCGCACGACAATGGCGCGACATGGCGGCTGGAAGTCGAGTTCCTGGCGCGCCGCCGAGTGGTTTGATACCGAGGATTGCAGCAGCACGGAATAAAAGCGTCGCGATCCTTCGCGCCCCCCTCTGTCCCGCATCAACCACTTTCTCACGAACGGTTCCCACCGAACGGGCTTTGCTCTACCAATATTCTGGTACGGGCACGGCCCGGTGGGAGGGTCAGAGATGCCGAGTTTCGACAGCCTGTTCAACGCCTTCGTCACCATTCTCGTGACCATCGATCCGCCCGGCCTGGCGCCGCTGTTCCTCGCCGTCACACGCGGCATGAACCGCGAGGAGCGCCAGCAGGTTTCCGTCCGCGCCTCGATCATCGGCTTCCTTGTGATGGCGCTGTTTGCGGTTGCCGGCGCCTCGATCCTGTCGGTGTTCGGCATCACGCTGCCGGCTTTCCGCGTCGCCGGCGGCTTCCTGCTGTTCTTCATCGCCTTCGAAATGGTGTTTGAGCGCCGGCAGGACCGCAAGGAAAAGATCGGCGACGTCGCCATCACCAAGGACATGATCCACAACATCGCCGCCTTCCCGCTGGCGATCCCGCTGATCGCCGGCCCCGGTGCCATTTCGGCAACAGTGCTGCTTTCCGGCTCGTTTCAAGGCTTTGCCGCGCAGGCGGCACTGGTCGGCATCATCTTCGTCTGCCTCGCCATCACCTATCTGGTGTTCGTCCTGTCGGAACGCATAGACCGCATTCTCGGCCAGACCGGCCGCTCGATCCTGACTCGTCTGCTCGGCGTCATCCTGGCGGCACTGGCCGTGCAGTTCGTCGCCGACGGCATCAAGGCGCTGATGGCGGGCTGAACGGCCGACGCGACGAGAATCCCGAAGGCGGTCCTATTTCGCCGTCGTGTCGATGACCTCGAAATCGTGGGTAATCGTGGCGGTCTTGGCAAGCATCGCTGAGGCCGAGCAATATTTTTCTATCGAGAGGTCGATTGCCCGTTTCACCTTGTCGCTGGAGAGTGCCCGGCCCTTGGTTCCGAGCACGACATTGTGGCCGCTGCCGGATTCACCGACGAAGGTGCGTTCCTCGACCCATTTTACGCGTGCTTTCATCGAACTCGTCCTTCGCCATATTTCGTTGATCGCCATGTCAGCGTTCAGTTCGACAATGCAAAACCCCGAAAGTCCATGAAGGACTCTCGGGGCGCAATGTTTGACTTAAGCCAAAAATAACATCTGCTGTTGCGATCAGAACGGAATCTCGTCGTCCAGTTCGCGCGACGAACCGCCACCGCCGCCGCTCTTGGCACCGCCACCACCGCGATTGAAGCCTTCGCTTGGGCTGGACTGGCCAAAATCGGAACCACGGCTGCTGCCGCCGCCGGCGTAGCCGCCAACCTGGCCGCCTTCACCCTGTCCGCGCGCGTCGAGCATCTGCAGCTCACCGCGGAATTTCTGCAGAACGACTTCCGTCGTGTACTTGTCGGCGCCGGTCTGGTCCTGCCATTTGCGCGTCTGCAACTGGCCCTCGACATAGACCTTCATGCCCTTCTTCAGATACTGCTCCGCCACCTTGGCGATGCCCTCATTGAAGATGACGACGTTGTGCCACTCGGTTTTTTCCTTGCGCTCGCCGGAATTCTTGTCGCGCCAGCTTTCCGATGTGGCGATGCGGATGTTGACGACCGGCTCACCAGAATTCAGGCGACGGATTTCGGGATCCGCGCCGAGATTGCCGACCAGAATGACCTTGTTGACGCTACCCGCCATGATATTTCTCCGCGCTCATCCGAAACAAATTTTTGTCGCAGCACCTTACAGGCTGCAGGCGATCGCCGCTTGCCATGGCTGCCTTTACCCACAAGGTTTTTGTTCCCTTTTCGTTCTTATCCGCATCGCTACTTATTGTCAAGGAATGGCAGCAATGCCGGAGCCGTTCATATGGGTTTGAAAAGACCGCTTGCCAAATCAATAAGTATGCACTTATGCTTTTGGCATGATCGAAGCAGAGATTTTTCGCGCACTGGCCGACCCGACGCGCCGTGCCGTCTTTGAGCGGCTGGCCGCCGGCGAGATGAGCGTGTCGGAATTGCGCACCGGCATGACGGTGTCGCAACCGGCGGTGTCGCAGCATCTGGCGGTGCTGCGTGGCGCAGGCCTGGTGGTCGAGCGGCGTGCGGGCCGTAACGCGTTCTACCGCGCCGATCCGCAGGGGCTCGCCCCCTTGCTCTCCTGGATCGAACGCTACCGGACCTTCTGGCCGGAGCGCATCGAAAGGCTGAAGGCGGTTTTGAAGGACATGGATCAATGAAGAAGGCGGGATCGACGACCAACGAGAGCCAAAGCGACGCCACGGATGCGCTCGAGTTCGAGTACGACCTTGCCGAGCCGCCGGAAAAGGTGTGGCGGGCCCTGACCGTACCGGAGCTGCTCGCCGCCTGGATGATGCCGAACGACATGAGACCCGAGATCGGCAACCGTTTTGCCTTCGCCGGGACGGGCGCGCCGATCGAATGCGAAATCCTCGACGCCGAACCCGAGAAGCTGCTGCGCTATTCCTGGCGGGAGCAGCCGGGCGACGCAGTCAGGCAGGATCCGCTCGACAGTACCGTCACCTTCACACTTGCCCGAACCGTTTCCGGCGGCACGCATCTGCGTGTCGTCCATGACGGCTTTGCCCGCAAGGCCATGCCTGCTGTCGCCATGGCAGGCGCCGGCTGCCGGCTTTCGCTCGGTTTGCGCGCAGGCGGAAAGCCCATCGCCGCGAACGCACCGCGCCTTCTGCGCGCGGCATAATACGAAAATCGGAGAAGAAAAATGAGCGGTGTTGCCAGTCTGGTGCCCATGGTCATCGAGCAATCGAGCCGCGGCGAACGCGCCTTCGACATCTTTTCGCGGCTGCTGCGTGAGCGTATCATCTTCATCAACGGCGAGATCAACGATGACATCTCGGCGCTGGTCTGCGCGCAGCTGCTATCGCTGGAATCGGACAATCCCGATAAGGAGGTCTCGCTCTACATCAACTCGCCGGGCGGAGTGGTGACCAGCGGCTTCGCCATCTACGACACGATGCAGTATATCAGCTGCCCGGTGTCGACCGTATGCATGGGTTTTGCCGCATCGATGGGCTCGTTCCTGCTGATGGCAGGCACACCGGGACGTCGGATTTCCCTGCCGAACGCCACCATCCTGCTGCATCAACCGCTGGGCGGGTTCCAGGGCCAGGCCTCCGACATCCAGCGTCATGCCGAGCGCATCGGCAGGACGAAACGGCACATGGCCGAACTCTACGCGCAGCATTGCGGCCGCAGCTATGAAGAGGTCGAGCGCACGCTGGACCGCGACCACTTCATGACCGCCCGCGAGGCCCAGGCATGGGGCATCGTCGACCATGTTTTCGACACGCGAAAAAAGGCGGCTTGAAGCCAGGGCCGGATTGGAGTCCGGCCGGCTGTCGAAGATTTGACGATGCCGGTCTGGTTCCATCGGCGGCGCGCCACTATAGTCTTGGGATGACCGACACTCATTCGTCCAGATCATTGCACCGCATCATCGCCGTTGCTGCGCTCGCCATTGCGGGCTTCATCAGCGGCGCGGCGCTTGCCGAGAACAGTTCGCCGTCGACGCAAAAAAGCGCCCTGCCCGGCGTGTCCGGTGGCTACCGCATCGCCACGCCGGCTCCCAAGCCCGAACCCGATGACGCGTTTCCCGGCAACGGCTACGGTCAGTTCAAGATCGGCGATACGGATGTCAGGATTTCCGGCAGCATCACCGTCGATGTCGGTGCCGGCTCGATCGGGCCGCCGCGTCACTGACAATGCGTGCTGCGTTGCGCCTATCGTCAACGAGACAGTCCCCAAATAAAACGGCCCCGCCGTGCCTTGGGCAAACGGACGGGGCCTTTTTGGATCTCAAATCCAATTTTACCGGGAGTGTACTGCCGGCGTTTGATTTCGGATGCACCGCGGCATTCAGCCGACGATCCGACTAGCAGTCTCTGATTTTTACGAGAGATGGCAGGTCACGGTTTGCCGGCTGGCGAAAACGCTGAACCCTGGCACTTATGCCTGCCTCGGCTCCAGTGACAACTGGAACCCTGGGGGACGATCCGGTGGCGTCATAGCTCCGCTCCTCTGTCCGTTGCGATTGTTGTCAATTCGAAGCACAAATCGCAAATGCCTGCGGCGTCTCGCAGGCCGCCTCTGGGCGGCGAGGCCATCGAAAGACGGCCGGCTTCGTTGACTGCTGGAGACTGCGCCCCTGGGTCCGTCGCGTCAACCGTCAATAGCCGGTTACCGAAAAATGTGATCGCTAGGAGGTTACGTGCAGGTCAGTTTTTGCACAGCTTTGTCAGGAGCATGTTCGGCCTTTGTTCTTTCCGCTTGCCCGTTCACGCGAAAGACGGTTAAACGCTTTGGTCGGGAATTGTGGCGTCTCTCGACGTGGCGGCAAAACTACCTACATAGGGGATGGCCGGGAAAACCTGCCATTCCAGGAAATTCCAGATTCTGAGGCGGCGACCGGCTATGGCCGACCATAAATATCTTTCCATTCGCGGGGCGCGCGAACACAATCTGAAGAATGTCGATCTCGACCTGCCGCGTGACAGCCTGATTGTCATGACCGGCCTGTCGGGGTCCGGCAAGTCGTCGCTTGCCTTCGACACGATCTATGCCGAGGGCCAGCGCCGCTACGTCGAAAGCCTGTCGGCCTATGCGCGGCAATTCCTCGAAATGATGCAGAAGCCTGACGTCGACCAGATCGACGGCCTGTCGCCCGCCATCTCCATCGAGCAGAAGACCACCTCGAAGAACCCGCGTTCGACGGTCGGCACCGTCACCGAGATCTACGACTATATGCGCCTGCTTTTTGCGCGCGTCGGCATCCCCTATTCGCCGGCCACCGGCCTGCCGATCGAAAGCCAGACGGTTTCGCAGATGGTCGACCGCGTGCTGGCAGTCGAGGAAGGCACGCGCCTGTTCATCCTGGCGCCGATGGTGCGCGGCCGCAAAGGCGAGTACCGCAAGGAACTCTTGGAACTGCAGAAGAAGGGCTTTCAGCGCGTCAAGGTTGATGGCGTCTTCTACGAAATCGCCGACGTGCCGGCGTTGGACAAGAAGTACAAGCATGACCTCGATGTCGTCGTCGACCGCATTGTCGTGCGCGGCGATCTGGCAACACGGCTTGCCGATTCCATCGAAACGGCGCTGAAGCTGGCCGATGGGCTTGCCGTGGCCGAATTCGCCGACAAGCCGCTGGATTCCAGCCAGACCGGCGAGGATTCCGTCAACAAATCGAAGAACGAGACGCATGAGCGCATCCTGTTCTCGGAAAAGTTCGCTTGCCCGGTGTCCGGCTTCACCATTCCGGAAATCGAACCGCGGCTGTTCTCGTTCAACAACCCGTTCGGCGCCTGCCCGACCTGCGACGGTCTCGGCAGCCAGCGCGCCATCGACGGCAATCTGATTGTGCCGGACGAAAACATCTCGCTGCGCGACGGCGCCGTCAGCCCGTGGGCGAAGTCGACCTCGCCCTATTACGCGCAGACGCTTGAAGCGCTGGGCAAGGCCTATGGCTTCAAGCTCGGCGACAAGTTCAAGGATTTGTCCGAAGAGGCCAAGGAAGCCATCCTGCGCGGCACCGGCGAGCGCGAGATCACCTTCCAGTATGATGACGGCCTGCGCTCCTACAAGACCACCAAGACCTTTGAAGGCGTCATTCCCAATCTGGAGCGGCGCTGGAAAGAGACCGAATCCGCCTGGATGCGTGAAGAGATCGAGCGCTTCATGTCGGCGACGCCCTGCCCGGCCTGCAAGGGCTATCGGCTGAAGCCCGAGTCGCTGGCGGTGAAGATTGCCGGCAGGCACATCGGCGAAGTCACCGAGCTTTCCATTCGCAAGGCCGACCAGTGGTTCACTGACCTGCCGGCGTCGCTCAACGACAAGCAGAACGAGATCGCGGTGCGGGTGCTCAAGGAGATCCGCGAGCGGCTGCGCTTCCTCAACGATGTCGGGCTCGACTACCTGACGCTGTCGCGCAATTCCGGCACGCTGTCGGGCGGCGAGAGCCAGCGCATCCGGCTGGCGTCGCAGATCGGCTCCGGCCTCACCGGCGTGCTCTATGTGCTGGACGAGCCGTCGATCGGCCTGCATCAGCGCGACAATGCGCGCCTGCTCGATACGCTGAAGCACCTGCGCGACATCGGCAACACGGTGATCGTCGTCGAGCATGACGAAGACGCAATCCTGCATGCCGACTATGTCGTCGACATGGGCCCGGCCGCCGGCATCCATGGCGGCGAGATCATCGCCCAGGGCACGCCGCAGCAGGTCATGGCCAATCCCAATTCGATCACCGGCAAATATCTGTCGGGCGCGCTCGAAGTGGCGACGCCCGGCGTGCGGCGCGAGGCGAAGAAGAACCGCCGCCTCAAGATCGTCGGAGCGCGCGGCAATAATCTGAAGAACGTCACCGCCGAAATACCGCTCGGCACCTTCACCGCCGTCACCGGCGTGTCCGGCGGCGGCAAATCGACCTTCCTCATCGAGACGCTGTTCAAGGCCGCCTCGCGGCGCATCATGGGCTCGCGCGAACATCCGGCCGACCACGACCGCATCGAGGGCCTCGAATTCCTCGACAAGGTCATCGACATCGACCAGTCGCCGATCGGTCGCACGCCGCGTTCGAATCCCGCCACCTATACCGGCGCCTTCACGCCGATCCGCGACTGGTTCGCCGGCCTGCCGGAAGCCAAGGCGCGCGGCTACCAGCCGGGACGCTTCTCCTTCAACGTCAAGGGCGGCCGCTGTGAGGCCTGCCAGGGCGACGGCGTCATCAAGATCGAGATGCACTTTTTGCCCGACGTCTACGTCACTTGCGACGTCTGTCACGGAAAACGCTATAACAGAGAGACGCTCGACGTCGTGTTCAAGGGCAAGTCGATCGCCGACGTGCTCGACATGACGGTCGAGGAAGGTGTCGACTTCTTCGCCGCCGTGCCCGGCGTGCGCGACAAGCTCGATACGCTGAAGCAGGTCGGCCTCGGCTACATCCATATCGGCCAGCAGGCGACGACGCTGTCCGGCGGCGAGGCGCAGCGCATCAAGCTGGCCAAGGAGCTGTCGCGCAAGGCGACCGGCAAGACGCTCTACATCCTCGACGAGCCGACCACCGGCCTGCATTTCCACGACGTTGCCAAGCTGTTGGAAGTGCTGCACGAACTGGTCGACCAAGGCAACACGGTGGTGGTCATCGAGCACAATCTCGAGGTGATCAAGACCGCCGACTGGGTGCTCGATCTCGGCCCCGAAGGCGGCGACGGCGGCGGCGAACTGGTCGCCTCCGGCACGCCGGAAGCGATCGTGCGCGAAAAGCGCAGCTACACCGGCCAGTTCCTCAAGGAACTGCTGGAGCGCCGCCCCGGAGGCAAGCGCGAAGCGGCGGAGTGATCGGACCGGTTGGCGCCTGGAGAGCTTTTGAATGACAGTCAGAAGAGCGCTTGCCGGTGATCTCCAAACCGTCGTCTCGCTGACGGAAACAGCCTATGCGCCTTACACTGCAATGTTAGGCGCACCGCCGATCCCCGTCACCGAGGACTATGCGCCGCGTATTGAGGGCGGCGAGGTGTGGGTGTTGGAGAGCGGCGGCGAAATTGCCGGAGTGCTCACACTGGAACGGCACGACGATCACGCGATGATCTTCTCCGTCGCGGTCTCCCCTGATTTTCAGGGAAAGGGCTTCGGGATCACCTTGCTCAAACACGCCGACAAACAGACACGCCTGTGGGGCCTGCCCGAGGTCCGGCTCTACACCAACGCCAGGATGGAGCGGAACATCGCGCTCTATCTGGCCTATGGTTTCCACGAAACGGGTCGCCGGCCCAATCCCGACCGGCCAGGATGGGTGCTCGTCGACATGGCAAAAGTCGTCGACAAGGCTTCGCCGGCCTGATCCACTGTGAATTCGGGAGGACGATTGTGAGCAATCCGCAACGAATTCACTTCGGCACCGGCAACCGGACGTTGGAGCCCTTGGCCCTTGGGGAACAGCGTGACCGCACGGATTCTCATGGTGGCACTCGACGGTGCGGACGGGAGTCTGGTCGACAGGTTGAGCCAAAACGGCCTGCTCCCCAACCTCACATCGCTGCGCGCACGTGGGAGGGTCAAATATCTCACCGCGCATGCGGGAGCCACGGATGACACCCTGTGGGCCTCATTCCAATACGCGGCCGGTATGGGTGAACATGGACGCTATCACTATCTGCAGCGGCTTCGCAGCGGCAGGTTCGGCATGATCTGCACCGATGAGGTTGACCGCGAAACGTTTTGGGAGACAGCGCCGAGCCTTAGAATCGGCGTGTTCGACATTCCGAAATGCCGCCTCCCAAGGCAGCTCAACGGCATCCATTTGGCCGACTGGCTTGTGCATGGACGTTATTTCCAGGAGCCAAAGAGCTATCCGGCGGCCCTTGCAGGCGAGGTTGTTGCGCGCTTTGGCGCAGCGCCGCCGAGCCAATGTGATCATGACGGCCCATTGGACGACGCAGAGGCGGCCGACGTCCTTGCCAATTTGCGCGTTGCAGTCGCCAAGAAACGTGCCGCCGCTCTGCACTATCTTGGCAGCGATGCATGGGATCTGTTTATCGTCGGGTTCAAGGAAGCGCACTGCGCCGGCCATTCGCTTTGGGACCTCGTCAACGAGGTTGATCCGGAGTTCGATCCGAGCCGCAACGAACGGCTCGGCACACCAATCGAGACGATTCTAGGCGACATTGACGGAGCTATCGGTGATCTCGCGGCGGCGGCCGGCTCCGGCACTCAGATCATTGTCTTCTCGACGACCGCGATGCAGCCGAACGCTTCCCTTGCTCACCTGATGCCGGAGGTCGTCAACCGGGCAAATCGGATACTTGGCGAGTCGCGCTGGACGCGGTTTGTGCGGCATGTCGTGAAGCTTGAAGACCGGCGCTGGTGGCCGCTTTGCGAAATGCTGCCCTACAACGAGAACTGCACCGCTTTTCGTATCAATCCGGCTGTGGCTTTCAAGGACGGTCAAGTCGACGCGGAACGGTCAAGAATACTCGATCTGGTAGAAACCCTGCTGATGGAACTGAGGGACGATCAGACCGGACAACCCGTTGTCGCAATGATTGACAGGGCGGCTAGCCAGCATGCAGGCTCACGGGCCGCGGATCTGCCTGATCTCCTGGTGCATTATCGCGCCGGCTTGTGCCCTGGCTCCGTGAGCTCTCTCCGCCTCGGGCGCATCGAAGCGATCCCGCCGATACTGAGACCCGGCAATCATGCCCCGGGCGGCTTCCTGATCGTTTCCGGAGATAGGCTCGATGTCTCCGACGTTACTGGTATGCAAAACCTGGGGACGATGGCGATAAATGTCCTGCACGGGTCCGGCGATTGGCCAGCCGATAGTGCGGTTTAGCCGGAGACCGGTTTCAAAGACCCCACACAAGCTAACAACCGAAACCATTGGCAAGCGACACGGAGAAAAATGGTGACCAAATCATCGGGAACAATCCGCGCCGGCATGGGCGGCTGGACCTTCGAGCCTTGGGACAAGTCCTTCTATCCCGATAAGCTTTCCAAGGCCAAGCAGCTGAACTACGCCACTCGGCAGGTGCCGAGCATCGAGGTCAACGGCACTTACTATTCCAGCTTCAAGGAGCCGACCTTCGTCAAATGGGCCAGCGAGGCGCCGGAGGGCTTTGTCTATTCGCTGAAGGGCAACCGCTTCGTCACCAACCGGCGCGTGCTGGGCGAGGCCGGTGAATCGATGATGCGTTTCCTTGGCTCGGGCGTTGCGGCACTTGGTGAAAAGCTCGGGCCGATCCTGTGGCAGTTCGCGCCGACCAAGAAATTCGATCCGGACGATTTCGAAGCCTTCCTGAAACTGCTGCCGGAAAAGCAGGACGGCGTTGCGCTGCGCCATGCGCTCGAAGTCCGCAACGACAGTTTTGTCGTGCCGGAGTTCGCAGCACTTGCCCGAAAATACAAGGCCGCGATCGTCTACGCCGACCATGCCAAATATCCAGATATCGCCGACGTCACCGCCGATTTCGTCTATGCCCGGCTGCAGACCGGTAGCGACGACAATCCCGACTGTTACACGCAGAAGGGCCTCGATGAATGGGCCGCGCGGGTAAAGACCTGGGCGGAAGGTAAGGTGCCGGGCGATCTCCGACGTGCTGATCCTTCGACCGATGCGCCGGTCAAGCCGCGCGACGTGTTCGTCTACTTCATCACCGAGGGCAAGGTGCGCGCGCCCTTCGGCGCCATGGCACTGATGAAGCGGGTGGGCCAAGGTCAGCCGGTGCCCTGACGCAGCGGAATCATGGCATCTTCGCTACCGTCGTAACCTTATCGATACCTCCTTGCTGCATGAATCCAGCTAAACCAGTCGCAGATCTGGGCCGCCGCGGGCAAGGACGAGGGGCATGTCGCTCGACTACACTTCACTTCTGTTGGCTGTCGGTTTTTCCGCTGCCTGCCTGAGCCTGACATTGTTTGGCATGTGGCTGACCGCTCGCTCGGAAAAGTTCCTGCTGACATGGGCGACCAGCCTGGTGTTCGTGGTCGGCGATATTTTCGTCTATGACGCCTATATCGAAATGCCCGGGCGCCTGCTCGGCATCGCCACGCTGGCTTTCCTCCTGCTCGGTTTCTCGACAATGCTGGGCGCGGCCTACCAGTTCAGAACCGGCGGCTCGCCAGTGCCGCGAACGGTGCTTGGCAGCGCCATTTCGCTGGCCGTGACGTTGCCTCCCATGGCTCTGGGCTATGACGGGCTGGGCTTCATGTTCGAAAATGCCTTCGCCGCCTTGCTTCTGTTCGCAACGGCGGTCGAATACTGGAAAGGCCGCGACGAAGCCCCTGCCCTGACGATCGGTATCACCGCGCTCTATTCTGCCACGGCCGCATCCTTCGCTCTCTGCGCCATGGTTTTAGCCCTGGATGGAAAGCTGGTCCTTGGACATGCGCCAAGCAACTGGGCCGAGGAACTGAGCCTCATCATCGTCATCGCCAGCATGACCGGGATCGGGGCGCTTTCCCTGGCCCTGAACCAGGGACGCCTGGCCCGGCACCACCGCCACAATGCCCTGACTGACCCGCTGACCGGCCTGCTCAACCGCCGCGCCCTGTTCGACCTGCACGGCGATGCGCCGGTCGGCGCCTTCACAGCGGTGGTCGTCTTCGATCTCGACAACTTCAAGGCCATCAACGACGAATTCGGCCACGCCGCCGGCGATGAGGTGCTGAAGGTGTTCGCACGGGAACTCGCCGGCAATCTCCGCCCGGCCGACGTCGCCGCGCGTATGGGCGGCGAGGAATTCGCGCTGGTGCTGAAGCGGACCTTGCCCGAAACGGTGGAGGCCACCGCCGAGGCCATACGGGCAGCTTTCGCCGCGCAGTGCATAGAAACCGAGACGGGTTCGCTGATATGCACGGTCAGTGCCGGATTTGCTTTCGGCACCAAGGAAGGCCTCGGCTTCGACAAGGTGCTCAACGCCGCCGACAAGGCGCTCTACGACGCCAAGCGCAGTGGCCGCAACCGCGTCACCGCCTCTCCGTTCAGGCGCGCAGGCTGATCGCGCATTTGTGCCAGCACGATCACGACGAGCGATGCGACTTCCAGAGCGTTTCACCGTTTCAAGAAACGGCGAGCTGTCTGATGCAATTCTCCGGGGAAAGCGCCTCACACTTTTCCCCGTATTGCTTTAGGCCGCCATCACGATTTCATTGAATGCATCCAGATCCACATAGAAGACCTTGGTGATCTCCTCGATCAGATCGTCGTAGTCGCAGCCCTGTGATCTCAAGATGTTGATGGCAGCGATGATATCGACACGTTCGATAAGCCGCCGCTTCTGGTAATCCTCGACGTAACGTTCCATGGCTGTCCCTTAGCCTGTGTGCCCAAACGCGTTTGAACGACAGAGATCGCAGGAGGGAAGCTAGGCAGCCTTGCTTGCGTGAAACTTGCCCGGCATTGGCCGTGCTCCTCGATCTGCGATAACCAGACTGATACGGAAGCGGCCGACTCACAAAGCCAAGGAAAAGACTAGCACGCGATGCTCGGCGTGCCAGAGACGCAGATGATCGGATGGAGAAATATTGAACTTGCCAAGAACTTCGGATCGCCAACTAAAGTTCACCGCCGATTCTAGACGGTAAGGAACTTCCGCACATCAGCCCGGTCCAGATCTTCAGCCGGGCCTGTATGGACGATCACGCCACGATCCATGATGTTGACCTCGTCGGCGAGCTCGCGGCAGAAATCGAGGTATTGTTCGACCAAAAGCACGGCGATGCCGGCCTGGTCGCGCAGATAGCGGATGGCGCGGCCGATGTCCTTGATGATCGACGGCTGTATGCCCTCGGTCGGCTCGTCGAGCACCAGCAGCTTCGGCCGCATCACCAATGCCCTGCCGATAGCGAGCTGCTGCTGCTGGCCGCCGGAAAGATCGCCGCCGCGACGGCCGAGCATCTGCTTCAGCACCGGGAACAATTCGAAGACATGCGCCGGAATGTTGCGGTCGGCCCGTTTCAGCGGCGCGAAGCCTGATTCCAGGTTCTCCCGCACGGTGAGCAGCGGAAAGACCTCCCTGCCCTGCGGCACGAATGCGATGCCCGACCGGGCGCGGTCATACGCCGCGCTCCGGTCGAGCGCCTTCCCCTCGAAGGCAACGCTTCCGCTCGTCAGCCGATGGTGGCCGACGATCGATCTCATCAAACTGGTCTTGCCGACGCCGTTGCGGCCGAGCACGCAGGTGATCTTGCCAGCGCCCGCCTTCAGCGACACGCCGCGCAGCGCCTGGGCGGCGCCGTAGTGCAGCGTGGCATTGGAAACTTCGAGCATGTCAGCGCCTTTTCCAGAACCGCAGGAACGACAGATCGAAGTGATGGAATTGCACCCGCCAGACCATGCTCATCTCCCCAGGTAGACTTCGACGACACGCTCGTCCGCCGACACGAAATCGAGTGTGCCTTCGCTCAGCACCGAGCCTTCATGCAGACAGGTGACCTTGACGCCGAGCTCGCGCACAAAATGCATGTCGTGCTCGACGACGATGACCGAATGGTCGCGGGCGATATCCTTGAGCAGCCGCGCGGTTTCCTCGGTCTCGGCATCGGTCATGCCGGCGACGGGCTCATCGACCAGAAGCAGTTTCGGGTCCTGCGCCAGGAGCATGCCGATCTCGAGCCACTGCTTTTGCCCATGGCTGAGATTGGCCGCCAGTTCGTCACGCTTGTCGCCAAGCCGGATGATGCCGAGGATGTCATCGATCTGCCGCGTCTCGGCGACCGAGCGGCGATGGAACAGCGCCGGGAAGATCGAGCGCGGTCCCTTCAGCGCCAGCATCAGGTTTTCCTCGATCGTGTGGCTTTCGAACACGGTCGGCTTCTGAAACTTGCGGCCGATGCCCATCATGGCGATCTCGGCCTCATCATGCTTGGTCAGATCGACTTGGCCGTCGAAGAACACTTCGCCTTCATCGGGCCGCGTCTTGCCGGTGACGATGTCCATCATCGTCGTCTTGCCCGCGCCGTTAGGGCCGATGATGGCGCGCATCTCGCCCTTGTCGAGCACCAGCGACAGATTGTTGATGGCGCGAAAGCCATCGAAGGAGACCGAGACGCCGTCGAGATAAAGGATCGTGTTCGACTTTGACATGGTCGCTCACTCCGCCGGCTGCGGTTCGGGGTTGCTGGCGGACCAGTCGCCAGGCTTTCTCGCCTCGCCGCGAACGATTTTCGCCGGCGGCGGGACGTCGGGGTCGCTGCCGGCTTCCTCGGCAATCGAAGCTGCTCGCAACGCCCTGGCGTTGCCGCGCCAACTGTCCCACATGCCGACGATGCCCTTGGGC
>NZ_RZQL01000060.1 GCF_003997935.1 Mesorhizobium sp. M7A.F.Ca.US.006.01.1.1 | reverse complement strand
GCATCATCACGCCCGTGCAGATGGAAGGACTTCGTCTGCTGCTGACGCCATTTCCGCAGGAGGAATTCAACCAGACCGAGGACAGGAAGGTAGCGATGCAAAGCACGGGTGTCGCTTGCCTCGATTGCCATTCCAATTTCCACACCAACGGGGCGTTTCACCTCACCCCGGACGTGCGGCCGCAAGCCGAGCGCTTCCGGCTCGACACAACCAGCCTGCGCGGCTTGTTCAACCAGCAGATCCACGGATCCAAGCGCTCGCTGCGTTCCGTGGAAGACTTTACGGAGTTCGAACAGCGCACCGCCTATTTCAACGGCGATCACGTGAGCGCCACCCGCAAGGGCGTGAACCTGCCGGATCGGCCCAACCAGGTCGCGATGATGGCGCAGATGCAGAACATCATCGATTTTCCTCCGGCACCCAAGCTCGATCCCTTTGGACGACTTGACCCGGCTACCGCCAGTGCGCTGGAGATCAAGGGCGAGCAGGTGTTCATGGGAAAGGGCCGCTGCGGCGAATGTCATGTTCCAGCCCAGTCCTTCATGGACAACAATATGCACGACCTGAAGCTCGAGCGATTCTACAAAGTTGGTCAGACGTTCAACGACCAGGTTGCCATTCCAGATGGACCCATCAAGACCTTCACGTTGCGCGGGATCAAGGATTCTCCGCCCTATCTTCATGACGGCCGTCTGATGACGCTGGGCGATACCGTTGAGTTCTTCAACCTGGTGCTCGGAACGAAGCTCGACCAATCGGAAAAGGAAGCATTGGTGGCCTATTTGCTCACGCTCTAGACATCATCCGGGAAAAACCGTGGCCGACAATTAACTAGGTATTGAATGGAGGACAGTTCATGCGTGCCGCCATAATGACAGTAGTCCTGGCAGTGTCGCCCTGCTGTGCGCTGGCGCAAATCGGCAATCCAGCCGGTCTTGCCCCCGATACCAGTATGGAGAAGCCTGGAGTTCCAGCACCGCACCAGACGAATTATCAGGATCGGCTTTTCGTACAGCTAATTACGGCAGGCGGCAGGGCCGAGATAGAGTTCGGGCGACTCGCGGCTGGAAAGACAAGCCACGAAGACCTCCGTGAATTTGCAAATCGGATGGTCGATGATCACAACAAGGCCAATGAGCAGCTGAAATCCGTGGCCGATAAAAGCAAGATTCCACTTCCCGAAGGGCTCGATCCAGATCACAAGAAAATCCGTTCCGATCTCGAAAAGCTCGACGGCGCCGCGTTTGAGCTGGCGTACCTGAGGGCGCAGATCGTCGATCACCAAAGGACGGCGCAGCTCCTGGCTTGGGAGATGGGCTCGGGCGAGGATGCAGCGCTTCAGCGCTTCGCCTCCGAAAAGCTGCCGACGGTGCTTGAACATCTTGACCTGGCCCGCACGTTGCACGCGAAGCTGGCAGGCCAAGCCCTGTTCGCGCCGGATACGCAAAAGGCCAAATGAAGCGGCGGTCATGTGGCACCTGAAAGTTCAGCTGCCTTCCGTGAATGTCAGCGCACGCGCTTCTGTTCGTCTGATTGAGAAAGTGACGCCATGGCGGAACTTCGGATCGCCGCCGCGCTTAATCCGGTGGAGGAGTTATCCGATGAACGCGACCAAAGAGTTTTTTGAAAGCTGGCTGCAGGAGAATGTCGGCACTCTTGCCGGCCAAGAGGAAGTGAGCTTCGCCGTGCTGGCTCAGCAATTCGAGCAGGATGCCGAAGCGGCCGGTTATGGTCGCGAGGTGCGTGAGGACGAGCTCGGAAACATTGAAGATGCGATCGAGCAAGCGCTCAAGAAAGCGCGAACTGGCGTGCATGGTGACGCCGCTGGCGAACCCAGCGATGTGGCAGCCCTCATGGATGCGCTGGAGGTCGAAGATGCCAAAAGCGGGCCGTAGGCCATACCAGATCAGCTCTTTTCGTTTGTCGAAGTTGCCGGGGTAGCCCCATGGAGCAGTTTCGCAAGGACATGGCCGCCTTGGCAGAGCCGGCTTTCTGGGTGACGATAGGTTTGCTTCTGGTCCCTTATGCGCTTGGAACGGTGCTGCTCGTTTGGACCTGCGGCTGCCTGTAAGGTGCTACTGACACACCCCGGTGGTGGTTCAACGGCCCTAACGCCATACAATACCCAGCTAATGCGCTCGCGGGGGGATCCTGCGCTGCAGCAATGTCCGAACGATCTCGTCGCCAGGAAGTTCATCGTCGACACCAAGCTCCTTTGCTGCCGGTAATCGCACCGCCGCGGCTGACAGCTTTTGGGAGAGGGCCGCCGTGTGCAGGCGCCGACGCTATCTGCGCTCTCAAAGTTCCAGCTACGGCCCCCTGTCACGGTTCCCCGATCACGCGCCTGAAGCGCGTTTCCTTGCCTCGAAAATAGCCCAGCAGCTTGCGCGTTGCCTTGGAACACTTGTGTCATATCGAAGTTCGGCCCGCATAGGAGAACCGAGATGGCCATCCCACAAGCGGACAACGACAACCACCTGCGCATGAAGCCGGCTCATCGAGGCAAAATCTCGCCCAAGGGGGCGATACACCAGGTTAGAGCACGACCCAGGTACAAAATGGCTCTGCGGGCGACAAGAATTAAGGCGAGGCGCTGAGATGCCGCGGACCAATAATGACGCTCGCAACGAGAAGACCACATCAGCTGCAGCAATCATTGTCGACAAGGAACGTGCTGAGCGCGCCGCCAAGACGGCGCGGTTGAAGGAAGCGCGCCTCGCACAGGCCATCACGCCGTCTCCCATAGAACGCAAGCAGCGTGTCACCAAAAAGCTTCGCAGGATTTTTGTTGCTGGCTAGGAGGTGTCCGTGACGCGCAATCATGACAAGGAAAGATACGACCGCGCCAAACGCATCAGCCAAGAGACGCTGGACGCTGAACGCGCACAACGCGCCGAGAAGACGGCGCGGCTGAGACAAGCAAGGCTTGCACAGCGTCCGGTGGAGTCGTCGCCGGCGCAGCCGCAAACTCGCCGCAAACCCATCCAGGCTCTCAAAAAGAGAAGCCGTAAGGTGATCGAAGTCTTTTAGGCTCTCCACATCCGTGCGGAACACTGGGAGAGTCCAGCGGCGAGCGCGGCTGGGAGGGAGGGCTTCCGCGACCTGATCCAGCAAGGCTGCGAAATACCTGGCGAGCAATCGCGGGGACTTTGGATCTCCGCCTCCTCGCCATTATCAGAGCTGGGAGCGAAACCTGCTCGCAAAGTAGTCGGTGACCTTTTCGCTTAGCGGACGCGCTTGCCATTCTTCCAGACTGACCTGCCTTGATCGCTTCAGGTCCTCGTTGAAAACGTCTATTTGCGTCCGCGCGAATTCCAAGCCGTAGACGTTCAGACTGGCCTCATCGTTGAGGCGCAAGGATCGCTCATCCAGATTAGCCGAGCCAAAGCTCACCCAGACATCGTCGACGATCAAAAGCTTGGGATGGTACATTGTGGGTTGAAACTCAAAGATGCGCACACCGGCCTTGAGCAATTCGCCCCAGAAAAAGCGCGAGCCCTTTCGCACCACAGGCACATCCGTGAGCCAATTGGGAACGATGACATCGACCGAGACGCCTCGCTTCCTTGCATCAAGAATCTGCTGCAGCGCGATGTCGTCCGGCACGAAGTAGGCCATGCCGATGCGCAGATGATCCTTGGCCGCGGCTATTGCCGCCAACATCATCAGCTCCATGTTCTCCGAGCCGTTTGGCTGCGAAGAAAGTATCAACTGCGCATCGAGACCGCCAGCGGCCGCAACTGCAGGGTAGAACTTCCCGCCCTGCAATGTCTCGCCGGTCGTCTCAAGCCAGTTTTCGGCGAACGCCGCCTGGAATGCGGGCACGGCTGGTCCTTCGATCCGGTAATGGGTGTCGCGCCATTCATTTGAGTTGCGTGCGTTCCCGCGCCAATCATCGGCAATGCCGCCCCCGCCAGTGAAAGCGATCCGGCCATCAACGATCAGCAGCTTGCGATGAGTTCGGTTGTTTACACGGTCCAACGTATACCAGCGTAGCGGCCGATAGCGTTCGAACCGCACACCTGCCGTCGTCATGATGCGGATCAGGTCCTCGTCGAAGGGAAGGCTGCCAACCCAGTCGACGTTCACGCGGACTTCCACGCCTTCGCGGGCCTTCGTCGCCAATGCGATCGCGAACTCGTAGCCGATGGCTCCTGACCAATAAATATACGTTTCCATGTTGACGCTGGATCGAGCCGCCCCGATTGCTTGCAGCATTGAGGGAAATATTTCGTCTCCGTTGACGAGAGTTTGGACCGCGTTGGAACCGAACATCTGCCCTTGCGAATAGCTGCTCATCGTCTTGGAAAATTGGGGATCCGTAGCGTCGAACCGGTGGGGGACGATAGATCGTAGAACGCGCGGCTGCGGAGTGAGGTTTATGATCAACACCGTGAGCAGGCTGCCGATGGCGGCAATGGCCAGATAGATGAGCACCTTTCGCCAAGGCGCAATGCGGGAGGTCTTCTTACGGGCGCCTGACGCAACGGGACCGAAAGGCTGCACGTCAATCGCCCTGTTGCTGGCGATGGCGATGTTTTTCGATCTCCTCGGGCTCTTCATCGTCGATCCGGGTGATGTTTGAAGCCGCGTGATCTGACCGCAGGATCTCGTCCAGCTTGGCATGGATCGCTTGAGTGTCGCGGTGCTCCGCACGCTGGATGAACAGCGTCATCGCCCAGGTGAACAATGTTGCGGCTCCATGCCAATCCAAGCTCTGTCGCTCGAAAATCATCCAAAGAATTGCGTAGGCCAACAAGACCAGGAACGCAGCGGGACGGGAAGTCAGTGTGCCGATTGAGGTAAGGGCGCTGGTGATCGGATGATTTGCCATTCCAGAGAACTCGCGGCAGTCCCCCTGGTTCCGGCGAGACATCATACCGCCCCGCCGTGCCTGCAGTGGATTTGGGTCGGCCGCTTGAGTACATCGCCTCTGGCCGATCGTTACTTTCGATCGAGCACCTTTCGGACCTTCTCGGCCAGCTCGTCGATCGTGTAGGGTTTGGTCAAAAGCTCCGTTCCAAAATCGAGCGTGCCATTGTGAACAATCGCGTTTCGCGTGTAGCCGGTGGTGTAGAGCACCTTTAGTGACGGGTGCGATGTCCTGACCTTGTCCACCAGTTCGCGGCCTGACATTTCCGGCATGACCACATCGGTGAACAGAAGCGAAGGCACATGCCCGCTCTCCACGGCGGCAAGTGCATCTCGTGGCCCCGACATTTCCAGGACGGAATAGCCCAGTTCTCGCAGCGCTTCTGCGGCCATCAGGCGTACACGATCTTCATCCTCGACGATCATGATGACCTCGTCTGAATGTCCCGGATGCTCGCCCGCCAAGGCGGCGGCCGGGCTGTCGGGAATGCCGCCATGCGACCGCGGTAGATAGATCTTCAAGGTGGTTCCGACACCGAGTTCGGAATAGATCTTGACGCTGCCACCGGACTGACGAACAAACCCATACACTTGGCTAAGTCCCAATCCGGTACCCTTGCCGACTCCCTTTGTGGTGAAGAACGGATCGAAGGCTCTTGCCAGCACGTCCGCAGTCATGCCCGTTCCGGAATCGGTGACCGCTATCATCACATACTGGCCCGAGGAGATCGCGTTTTCTCTCGCATACCGATCGTCAATATGGGCGTTAGACGTTTCAATCGTGAGCTTTCCGCCGCCGGGCATGGCATCGCGTGCGTTGACGCAAAGGTTGAGCAATGCGCTTTCCAATTGCCCTGCATCGGCCTCCACATGCCACAGCCCAGCGGCGAGCACCGTCTCGATTGCTATGGTCTCTCCAAGCGTTCGGCTCAGCAGTTCGCTCATGCCGGAGACGAGTCGATTAGGATTCAGGCGCGTCGGTGCCAAGGGCTGCTGGCGAGAGAAGGCAAGCAGCCGCTTGGTAAGTTCCGCAGCGCGTTGTGCCCCATCGATTGCACCGGTGACGAAGTGGTTCACGTTCGTGTCGCCGTTTCGGAGCTTGCGCTGCACGAGATTCAAACCGCCAATGATGACAGCCAGCATATTGTTGAAGTCGTGGGCGATGCCACCGGTAAGCTGTCCCACGGCCTCCATCTTCTGCGCCTGGCGCAGGTGCTCTTCTGCTCGGACGCGTTCGGCAACTTCCTCAGCCACACGCTGCTCAAGAGTGGCGTTGAGCGTCTGCAGCGCTTTGAACAGTCGGGAGTTGTCGATTGCCGTGGCGGCATGACCGGCCAGCCCCAGCAAGGCTGTCTCATGCTCTGCGGCAAAGACACCGCAACCGGAATGTCCGAAGAACAGCCCACCCAGCACTTCGCCCGATCGCGAAATGACCGGCACGGCAAGATAGGATCGCACGGGAAGATGGCCTTCCGGCATTCCCTTCCTCGGCGAATTTTTTCCATAGCGCACATCCATGAGGATATCATCGGAACGCACCACGCCCGTCCCGCGAAAAGTAGGCTCGAACACGGCCGTGTTGCGTGGCATGGGAAAATTTTCGAAAGCGGAGCGTGGCGCTCCCGACAGGGCGTAGAGCACATAGCTGTCCCCCTTGTCATCGAGGACATTGTAGAAAAAAGCTCCGAATTGCGCGCCTGACAGCGCGACGCCAGCGTCGGTGACAATCTGGACAATGCGCTCCACGTCCAGCTCGGCTGCCACGGCGGCGGCAGTCGCATTCATCATCTGAAGCTGGTTCTCCACCCGCTTTCGCGCGGTAATATCCATGACGGTGCCGATGAAACGCACCGCGCGTCCGGACCGGAAAAGAGATTCGCCCGTTGCAGCTATCCAACGCTCCTTTCCGTCGCGCAGCCCGATCGTCCGATATTCGATGTCGTAGCGGGAAGACTCGCCCGGCGCGAGCGCCCGGCGTACGGCCTCATCCGCCCGTTTGCGGTCTTCTGGATGGAGACCGGCCAGGAACGCGCTCTCATATGTCACCTCCGCCTCAGGTGGCAGACCGAAGAGAGCTTTGCATCGGTCGTCCCAACGCAGCACCCTTGTGATGGGATCATAGTCCCACGTTCCGATAGCGGCTGCATCGGTCGCTAGCCTTAGCCGCTCCTCGCTCGCTCGGGCAGCCTGTTCCGAGCGGACGCGCTCGATGTGAGCCCATGACCGCTCTGTCACCTCCGCCAGCAAGGACAGTTCGCGCTGCGACCAGACGCGGCGCTGCGTGTCGTGAACGGCCATTAGCGCAGCCAGCCGGCCTTGCTTGACCAAGGGCATGCAGATCGTTGCCGTTATGCCGATATCCTGAAAGGTCTTTGCTTCCTCTGGTGCAATTTCCTCGAGATTGTTGTTGATGACGAGCGGCCGATTGGCGGTCAGATTGCCAACAGCGAGGCGACCGAAATCGGCAAGACTGTAGTATCCCCTGATGCTAGGCGAGCCAGGAGCGCTCCAGTCGCCGCGAATGGTGAAGTGGTCCTGGTCCGGCTCCATGTCAGCGTAGGCGCAAATCGAAACGCCTAGATGTTCGCCAAGTAGACGGGTGGTGACCTCCATGACAGCGTCGGCATCTGTCGCCGGGGATATCTCTCTGCCGAGGCGATCCAGAAAGGCCAGGCGCTCGGCATTTTCACGCAGGGCCTTCTCCGCACGAAGCCGTTCAATTGCGGTGCGCGTCCGGTCAGCCACTTCCGAAACCAGAGCAACCTCGGCCGGCGTCCAGTGTCTTGGCTCGGAGTGATTGAGGTACAATAACGCAACCAACCCGCCGCGCTCCGTGACCGGCATGTTGATGACGGATTGGGCGCTGATTGCTTTGAGAGCCTCGGCATGGTCGTGGGTTCGCGGGTCTGTCTCGGCATTCTCGAAGACGACCGTCTCGCCTCGTTTCAAATCATCGACATAGGAGCCGTAGTCCCTGAAGTTCAGAGTTCCGGCCAGACTTCGGATTCCCGGCGCGTTCCAGTCTCTGTCGATGACTATCGTTTCTTTCTCGAGATCGATCGTGCCATATCCGGCTCGACTGATGCCAAAATGCTTCCCAAGCAATTCCGCTGCCGCAAATGCCAGTTCGGCAGGATCATCGATCTCCCGAATCCTGTCACCCAACCCCGCCAGAAGCTGGAAGCGCTGCACTTCAGACGAACGTTCGCGTGACGTGACTCCCATTTCGCCCCCGGTTGGTCGGACTAGATAATGCCGTCAGTCGCGAAGAGTTCCAGGCGCCGGACAACAGGTCGGGGCTAGGCCGCCGACGCATTGCGAAGAAACTTGCGTCACGACAGCCAAGGACAACTCCATATGCGCCCTCAACGGGCGAACGACGCGCCGTGCATCATAGTTTAATGACACCTGCTGGGCTGTGCCGCATAAAGCCATTGTCAGCGGCTGTGTAACGGGCGCCGCTGCTTGGGAGCAATCCCACTGTAGCCGAATAGGAGCGCCTGATGCTTAGCCGACCAACCCGCACGAATACGGAAGCTCTCTACCCCAGTGACCTGAACATCCTTCGCGACGCGTTCGACGCGCTGTGCCAGGAATTTGCTATCTTGCCCGACACGGCGGCGGCCAACGCCGTAGCGAGAGAGCTGATCAGGTTGTTTGAAACAGGAATGACGGAAGCGGCCACACTGATGATCGCCGTGCGCGCACGTTGGCAAGGCGATTGGGAGATGGGAGGCAGCAATGCTGCCTGAGGTTTGATGATCACGCGCAATCAACCCGCTGCATCCTTTTCGACACCGCCGCGTTGAGCGTCAAACCTGCCAGAAATGTCCGATGCGCTGGCACAATGACTGGAGCGACCGATGCCGAAATTTCGCTTCGAGTTTATCGAAGGCATGGCCCAGCCTGCAATCTTTGCCGATATGGCTGATCGAGATGAGGCTGTCAGAGAGGCGAAGCGTGCAGCCAAGGAGGCCATGCTCGACGGAATTGTCGATGGCGTGGACCCGACCAGTTGGGTGACGAAGGTTTACGACGAAGCAGGCTATCTCGTCGCCACTATCGGATTCCAGGATCTGGTCGCCGCGCCCAGGGATACGGAAGAGTTCAAGGAAACAGAGGAGCCAGGCATCTTGCGATCGGGTTGAAGCCGGTTTCTCCGCTGTCGCCATCGAGCCAGATGTTGCGGCCGCCGGGCAGATCACGCCGTGAACCCGAAAAAGACCGTTTCTGGCTGGTGCGGACAGCCTTTTTGTTTAATCTCCGAAAGACGCGCAGAGGCTGCAACACGGCTTCAGCCCGCCTCGACGCTCTCGAGACGGGCGCGCGGGAGTTGAGATGCGATGCATAGAGACGCCTTCACCCCATCAGAACTTGCCCTGCTCAGTCGCGTCTTCGCAGGCAGCAAGATCAAAAACGAAACCGCAACCGAGAAGGAGCGGCGCGCATCACGTATTCTGGCTTACTACCAGGCTGGGGTCACGGATGAGGATGAGCTAGAACTGCTTTCTCGCCAACCGCTCGGAAGGTGACGATTAGTCTTCCTTCTTCAGAGCTTCCGCCTCGTCTTTGAGCTTCGGCCAATCGGCGCCATGCCTGCGAAGCAGCGTTCGTGCCTGCTTGGGGTCAATTTCCGTGAGCTCGACCAGATGTTCGACCTCAAGGTCCTGGCCTTTCGCCACCCGGCTTGCCTCGTTCGCTTTTCGTTGCATCTCGACGACCCTCTGCTGAGACAACATGAACGAGCGCTGAGAGTGCGCGTTCCAGAACTTCATACAAAAATCGCGACATCGATTAAATCAGTCGCATTGCGCCACTGAGGCGGGCATGCCCTTCTGCTGCGGCTTTCCGATTTGTCCAATGTGGAGAACCCGAGCTGGTCGCAAATGGCGGCGGCATCTTCGTGCGTCAGTCCGGCCACGCGGCATTCGGTTTCGTCGCCGCTCCGTTTGGTGTGCCGGCGTTCGGCACCATTCTGTCGCAGCAAGTCCTATCGCACGTTATCTCATCAGCTTGATCTGAAGCGAGATGCTCAGCCTCAGAATCCTGTCGCCGTTTTCGTTCCGCACTTCAACAAATACTTGCTGCCCGTCCACCTCGGTCAGTGCATCTCTCGTAAGGTCGATAAGGCCTTCGAAGCCCACGCGGCGCACCTCCTCCAGACCGGCACATTCGATGCCGATTTCGTCCTGGATGACCACATCGTGATCGCCACTATCAAAGAAAAATCGTGCCATCCGAAAGCTTCCGTCACCACTAAGCTGCGGGGTTCCTTTGGTGCAGGTACGTCGTTTCGAAATCACCTGCACGAGTGAGGCCGGGCCAATCAAGAGCCTGCACCCTTGGGCCTGTGGTGGCGATGAGGCCTCTACGTCGAAGTTCCTGAAGCATTCGGTTGACGTGGACTGTAGACAAGCCCAATGCATCGCCAAGTGCTGCCTGGGTAATGGGAAGATCCGCGACGTGATCCTGGATGCGTCCAACCGAGCGCAAGCGAAAGATCAGTTCGCACAAGATGTGAGCCATGCGCGTATAGGCCTCTCGTCGTCCCACATTCGTTACCCATTCCCTGTAAATCGCTGCATCGATCAGCGTCGAGCGCCAAAAAGCCGTCGCGATTCGGGGATGCTGTTCGCAAATGGCGCGAAGAGCGTCATGTCGCATGAAGCCCAGTCTGGCTGCTGTCAGGGTCGTGAAATTGCAATCCATGACCGACAGATGCAGTCCGTGCAGATCGGGAATGTCCCCAGCCACAAAGAAGGATGTAATCTGCCGTTTGCCATCGCCGGTAAGTTTGGTGGAACCGAGCAGGCCATCCAAAACCACGAACGAATTGACAGGGCGGTCACCCTCACGCACCAGGTCGTAATTGGCAAGAAAATCCTTCTCCTGAATTTGGATGTCTTTCAAAACATCAATATCGCCCTCTCGGAGATCCGAGATGCTCTGGAGCTTGCGGATAAGTACATCCGAGGATGAAGTGGGTGACAAAGTGGCTACCTAGCTGATGTTGGTTATCGAACTTGCATCCGCGTCAAAAGTTCCGGATAGCCGTAACGAGGCGCCGGACTGCTGGTCGGGAACTGGGAATTCAGGATGCCGAGGCAGGTCCTTGGCCGGGACTTCATTGCACGGGGCACAGGAGTGCTGCACACCCATAATCGAGCCCCTCGAGCAGCGCATTAACCTATGACATAGGCTGCGCTCGCAATGGTCGCTGCGACATCACATGAGGTGGTTGATCCGCCAAGGCTTGACGCTGCAATCTCACCTATGAGGGCCAGATGGCTCCGGCCAGGCATCAGGCAAAAGGCGTCTCACCTGAAGCGAGAAATCCGGCCTTGCAAATGGGCATCTCAACGAGCCCGTTTGGGGTGCGGCCGCGCAATGTCGCTACACGGTTGACGAGCGGCTATCTATTGGGGTCACTCATGGTTCATCAGGCGTCTCCAAATCCGGCCTGGTGGGGAATGGAACTTTCTGCCGATCAGTGGGCTTTCGGATATGTCCGTCGGAAACGATGTGGAGAAATTGATGCGGAACCTTATACTGGCCTTCGCAGCACTTGCCCTACCCGCGTGCCAATCGGCTCCTGAACCGCTGCAATCCGCCGCTATCGAACCTGCTGCCATTCCCTCCCAATCCGCCTTGGATCCTGCCGTTGTTCCCCCCGGCCCGGCAATAATGGATCAATCCGTGGCAATCATTCCTCCTTCAAAGGGCGTTCCAACAAAGTACGCTGCTTTTTCGGGCAATTGGGTCGGGCGATTGGAAGGCACATATGAGGGTAAACTGTCTGTTCCATCTGTTTCTTCAAACGGGAAGGTGGCCGTAACCTACGCGTGGGGAATTCTGAGCGATGACAATCCGGGTGAGGCCGCGGGCGAAGGAAAAATTGTAGGGAATACGTTGAAGCTGGGGCGCCTCCCGAATGGCGCGGACGTCAGTTTTAGGATGATGCCCGACGGCACGCTGTCCGCAACCCATACGCTCGCCGGCCAGACCTATACGGGCATGTTCATCAGGCAGTGATCAAAGAAGATACGGCCGCGTTCCCGCGGTTTTTGATCCGAGCATCCCGCGCCCTTGGACCATCTCCCATAGCGGCCCTTGAAATACCAGTCCCTGGCGTCATAGTCGCTACGTTCGAGGACCGTGGCGGCCCCGGACCGAAGCATTTCCTCAACATGGGGGTCAGGAGACCCCCCTGACCGCCCACGTCCCAAAACACACCACCGATGCCAATCCCCGTTAATTCTGAGGGGCTGCGGGGCGTTTCGGCGCGGCTTGCATGGGTTTCGCGCAGGTTCTGTTGGGACCGGTTTGCGTACGTTATCGAAGGTGTGTGGTGTTGGATCGCCCCAGGTGGACCTGCTTTGCACCGCCTGCGACAGTCCCTAGCGAATGGCGCTATCCTCGCTGCCGCGAATCGGACGCGGGCTTTTTTCTTGTTTCGTGAAACGAAAGGTCATTCCGCAAGTTGGCTTCCCAAAGGAGGAACCCAATGAAAAAGGATGGCGATGGCCGAGTCGAAAAGGGCAATCAGCAATTGCTTGCCCGACGTCTGTCTGAAGAAGTCGGTATTTCAGAGCCGGATGCGCGCGGTCTGATCAAGCTTATCGGCACGGATTGGAATTCGCTGCTTCGTGAAGCCCGATTTCTGAAAGAGAGGCACTAGAACGCTTCTGCCGGTCACATGATCTCGACTGAAAATATTATTGCTCTCGCGGCGGTAGTTTCTGGGCTCCGCCGGCTGTGAGCGAAGAACATGCTTCCGCCCCATCGGAGGGTGTCATGACTGCTCCCGCTACCACGCGCCTTTAGAAGGCAGCGTCGACGACAAAACCCGTGTGATGTGGCTGCTCCAGCACTCCGGAGCGCACTTCGAAGAAGCCACTTTAAAGACATGCTACGGGGTAGAGGCTGTTGAGCCGCGCACCTTATGGCTGGATCATCTCATTGCCAGAACATGACCGTCCAAGGGAACTGCTGCAGGTGGCGCCTGGTGGGATATTGTCACTGGCATCCGACGAAGGCTAGTGGGTCATACCTCGGCCGGGCCGCGCTATTGGTCCCTCCATGGCACGGCCTTCTTGGGAGAAGAGATTGACCCGTGGGTACGGGTTGGCTCACGCGCGACCGTGCCGCATAGCGTCGCAGGCGGACCGAAGCGATGGCGCGATGAAGAGGCGCACGCCAACCGTCGTTGATCTTCAGGCCGTAAGCCCGGCCCCACACCTCAAACGTTGAAGCCGTTCGCTCGGCATTCGACGCCGTGCGTGGTGCCCGTCAGAGGCGTGAGCCTTGACCGTGGATTCATCTGCAGTGACTGGCAAAGGTAAGATCATCCGAGCCGGCGCCGTATCCCTCCATACAGCTTGCGGCTTGCTCAACTGCGACTGATTTATGCCGACCGTCGGCGCGTTGCGATGGCACCTCGCAGGAAGGGTCTGCCCGGATAACCGGCTCCAGATCGTGGGGGAAGTTCGGCGCATGGACAGGCAGTGCTTCGGCCGAATTGTCGCCCTTTTGAGCCATCGCTGGAAGGATTTCAGCGATCTCGACCAGGATTTCCTTGAGCAGATGTCTCATCTGCGCGCCCGCCCTGCGGCCCCTTGCTATGGCGATCAAACTTGCTGACGTAGCCAATGTTCCCGCTTGAGCTGAATGGCGCGCGCTCTGCCGGCAAAGATCGACGGAGCGGCTTGACGCGACGGGCCGCGTCCCTCTCGCCTGCATGATCGATATTGGAAAGTCGAAATTTGAACGGACTGTTGCCTGCCTTCGCCGGAGCGTTGGATGATCCGATCACGGCATGTGCCTGACCCCCGACTTGCCTCGCGCAGCTTCTTCCCTGGCTGCTGTCTGCCTCTGACGGGGTCGACGGGAACAAAGGCTCGATCATCCGGTTTGGAACCATCCCGTTAAGCACAGGACGAAAGTGCAGCCTGGCGGATGAGATACGGCAGCCGGATTGCTCATGGCTGCTTCGATCTGCATTCGGCAGCCGAGACTGAGCCCAAATGCCTGCAGGAGACTTCGTATGAGCGAAGCACGACACAGCGAAGGCAATGAGGTGACTTCGATTGCGGGCACGTCGCCCTTCGCCAGTTTTTTCATGGCTGGTTTTGAGTGCTCGTCGCACCGGCGCAAGGACGGCGTCCGCCTCGATCTTATCCGTGCGACCTCGCATTATTTGCACGCCCTGGGCGACTACCGCGGTTGCGCCGAACTCGGTCTTCGTACCGTCCGCGACGGGTTGCGCTGGCACCTCATCGAAACCGCTCCTGGAAACTATGACTGGTCAAGCTGGACGCCGATGGTCGAAGCAGCGCAATCGGCAGGTGTCCAGGTCATCTGGGACATCTTCCACTACGGATGTCCAGACCACGTTGATCAAGGGTCGATGCATTTCATCGATGCCTATGCCTCGTTCGCTGCAGAAGCTGTGAGGGTTCATCGTTCAATCGCCGGTACAGCGCCATTGTTGTGCCCGATCAACGAAATCTCGTTTTTCGCCTGGGCTGTTGAGGTTGGCTATTTCCCGCGCGTTGGCCCGAAGAAGCGGGGATGGTTCAAGAGGCACCTCGTGAGAGCTGCAATAGCTGGCGTTCGCGCGATGCGCGAGGTCGATCCCGCTTGCAGATTTGTCTGGGCCGAGCCGCTTATCCACATTGCCCCTCGCGACCGGACGCGGACCGAACGGCGTCGGGCCGAAAATGCCCGTCTCGGACAGTTCGAAGCTTACGACATGCTGCTGGGCCGGGCAGAGCCTGAGTTGGGGGGCAGCGACGATGTTGTCGATGTCGTTGGCCTGAATTTCTACCCGCACAATCAGTGGTACCTCAACGGGCCGACGATTCCCATGGGGCACCACGAGTACCGTGCCCTATCCGAGATGCTGATCGAGGTCGCGCATCGATATGGCAAGTCGATGTTCATCGCCGAGACCGGCTCCGAGGGATCAGGCGGGGCGGCGTGGCTCCATTATGTCTGCGACGAGGTGCGTGCCGCAATTGACCTCGAAGCGCCGATCGAAGGTATTTGCCTATACCCGATAACCGCCTATCCGGGCTGGGACAATTCGCGGCATGCGGAGGTGGGATTGTTTTCGGTCGTCCAGGCGGACGGCAGTCGGCACGTCCGCAAGCCCATCGCGGAGGAATTGGCCCGCCAGCGAGCTTTGTTCGCGGCGAACCTGACGCGTTAATACATGAGCGGCACGAGGGATGTTGCGAGCGCCTGTCGGCGCCGCCTTGCCACGCTCGATGCTCCCAGGTACGTCCGGGTGGGCGAGCTACAGCGCCCCTTCGGCCAACGACGCCTTCCCCGCGCTCGCCCATTCCGGGACGCTCTTCTGGATGCGGGCGAAGGTTGCCAGGGCCTGCCCGACCACCTGATCCATGTTGTAGTAGCGGTAGGTTGCCAGGCGACCGACAAACCACACGTCGGGACAGGTTGCGCCAAGCGCTTCGTAGCGCTTGAAGAGCTCTTCGTTTTCGGCCCGCGGCACCGGATAGTACGGGTCCCCGATATCGGTAGGATATTCGTAGGTCAGACTGGTCCGCGCGTTCTGCTGGCCGGTCAGATGTTTGTACTCGGTGATGCGGGTGTAATCTTCCGTCTGGGGATAGTTGACGACGGCAACCGGCTGAAACTGCTCTTGGTCGAGGGTGACGTGCTCGAAGCGGAGCGAACGATAAGGAAGACGCCCCAGCCGCCAGCCGAAGTACTCGTCGATCGGGCCGGTATAGATCAGGCGGTTGAACGGTATCTCGTCACGAATTTCGCGGAAGTCGGTCTGCAGCATGATCTTGATGTTCGTATGGTCGAGCATGCGCTCGAACATCCTCGTGTATCCGCCGGCAGGCATCTTCTGGAAGCTGTCGCTGAAATATCGGTCATCGCGGTTGGTCCTGGTCGGCACTCGTGCCGTCACCGATTTGCTCAGCTGGTTCGGATCGACGCCCCATTGCTTTCTGGTGTAGCCACGGAAGAATTTTTCGTAGAGTTCGCGTCCCACGGTGCTGACGACAACATCCTCGGCCGTTCGCACGTCCTCTACCGTTTCGCGTCGCGACGCGAAGAACTCCTCCAACTGTGCAGAATTCAGTTCGAGGCCATAAAGGCGGTTTATCGTGTCCAGATTGATCGGGATGGGGAGCAGTATCCCATCCACCGCCGCCAGAACCCTATGCTCGTATGTGCGCCATTGGGTGAACTGCGAGAGGTAGTCCACGATCGACTGGCTGTTGGTGTGAAAAATATGTGGCCCATAGCGGTGGATGAGGATGCCGGCTTCATTATAGCAATCATAGGCGTTGCCGCCGACATGGCTGCGGCGATCGACCAAGAGAACGCTTTCATGACGCTGCGAGGCTATTCTTTCGGCAAGCACGCTGCCGGCAAACCCCGCGCCGACGATCAGCCAATCGAACATGGCTATGCGCTCCTGCGCAACGGGACGACCTTCTTGCGTCGGTAGGCGCCCTCAATGTGAGCGGCCATGGCCGTCCATGTTCTTTCCCACGACATGTCAGCCAGATAGGCATCGACTTGCGGCAGCAGCATCTCACGCGGTCGCAAAAGCATGGAGCGCAGCTTGCTCTCCAAGTCGTCGCTGTCGGCGATTTCCACCAGTCCAGCAGCGCCGTAGCTGCGCACGACGTCAACGATCGCCGTCGAGATTACGGGCAGGCCCGCAGCCAGGAACTCTGGCGTCTTGGTTGGGCTGATGAACCGGGTCGCCTCGTTGAGTGCAAACGGCATCCACCCGGCATCCCAATGGCGCAGATAATCGGGCAGGTCGCAGTAGGTCTTCGCGCCCAGCCAATGCAGGTTGTCGGCCTTCGGCAGGATTGCAGGATCGATTTTGACCACGGGGCCAATCATGACGAAATGCACGTCCGGCATCGTCCGCGCCGCTAGCGCCACGAGTCCGGCGTCCAGCCGCTCGTCGATGACGCCGAAATACCCCACCCTCGGGTGAGGAATGCCGGCCTGATCGGCTGGGTCCTTTCCTGGCAGCCTTGCCTTGTGAAAGTGTTTCACGTCGATGCTGCTCGGAAAGGGGTAAATAGCCTGATGCAGGCGGCGCTTGGTCTCGAACAGGCTCAGACCACCGGTGAAAACGAGATCGGCACGGCGCAGAAGTGCCTTTTCCATCTGCGCCAGTTCGGGCGGCGCATTCTTGAAAGCGGAGAGTTCGTCCATGCAGTCGTAGACGCATATGTCTGGGTCAAGGAACTCCGTGAAGCGGAGAGCCATCGGCGTGTAATACCAGGCGATCAGCCGGCTGTGCGGCATAGAAGCTATGATCTGCTGAACAAATCTCCGCTGCACGGCATCTGATTTCGCGGCCGACGCGCCGAGCGGCAGCACTGGTGTCACGATTAGAATGTTTGGCGACGCCTCGCTCGTCCGCATCTGCGGCTGTGGCAGTTCTTCGAAAACAGGCTCCTCAAAGTAGACCACTCTCTGCTGCTCGGATGCGAGGGTGAGGATATGCTGCGGCCGTTGATGAACGAAGTTCCATCGCAAGTGGGAGAAGCAAACCAGTAGATTTTCCCTGCCAATGTGTTTACTGGCGGATACCCTGCCCAAGGCTGCTTCCATTGAGATGTTCCTTCTCGTAATCTTTAGTTTATGTTATGACTAACATTTGTTAAGCGCGGATCGAGGAGAAATAGACTTCGATGCCAGCTCCTAACTTTCCAGCGCGTGAGTTGTTCCAAGGTGAAGTGAAGAGCTCTCAGTCACCGCTCGGATCACGGATGCGACCATATTTCCACGAAGCTGAGAACGCCCGCCACGCATCGCCGGGCTTTGAATGCGTGAGCGACGGGGGAATGTCGGTGGAGAACGGACCTGCCGTATTTGCGTTGAAGTCGCTGGCTATAAAATGCGCAGGACATCAAGTTGATTCGCCCGCATCGCTGGCGAGTCCGTGCCAGGCGAATTCCGGGGCTGATATGAAGATCGACTTTGCGACCAACGTTTTTCCGCTGTTTCATCCGCAAAGCGTGGATGATCTCAAGGACCCTTGCCCCGTCTTTGATGGCAGCCTGTGGCACGTCTTCGGCTCGAGCGGCACGGTGACCACCGAGACGTGGACGATACTGCACGCCACGGCGCCGGACCTTTATGGGCCGTGGACCGAGCATCAGTCGATCGAGCTTCCAATCAATGGGAGTGGTGTTGCGGCTCCGGGGGTCATCCACGAAAGCGGCGTCTTTCACATGTTCATCCAGACCGAGTTCATGAAGTCTGGCGGCCGCTGCGAGCATGCGGTTTCCAATGACGGGTTCCAGTGGGTGGTTCTTAGCCCCGCAATCCTCGCCATCCCGGACACCGAGGAAGATGGCATTTACGATCCGCATCCCGCACTTATTGGCGGCAAGCGCTACCTCGTCTATTCCGCCATGCCAAAATTCACCAGGGTGCCGCAGCCCGACATCTATCTCGCACGCAGCCAATCCGACTCATGGTTCGGTCCCTGGAAGCGGATCGGCAAGATCCTCGACCACAATGATGTGCCTCACCACAACACGAGAGAGGATCCCGACTATGAATGGGGCATTGAGGGCGCACAACTGGTCGAATTGCCGGACGGTCGCGTGCTTCTCAATGCCACTTGCTTTCTGCCCAATGGCCTTCGCGGGAACCGGCAACGCGTGTTTTTTGCCATCGCGGATAACGTTGCTGGACCTTACGTCTCGATCGGCCCGGTGCTGGAACCAGGCCAGCCGGGAGAGAACGGCCACTCGACAGTGATGATCGAAGGCAGCCAGCTTTCACTGTTTTATCAGAGCCGGGTCGCCACGACTGATCATCGGTGGCGCTACGGCTTGGCCAGATGTGACGTCGCTCTGCTTTCCAGGGTCGCGTGATCCGGTCGGCGCCACTCGCACCGACTGCATCAACGAACTGGACGGCTCGCATTGCGAATAAGCGTCCGTGGCTCGAGACATTCCCGCGGAAAGCCTGCCGGAATTAAGTGTTCCTCGCACGGAACAATGCATCAGAGCTGAGGTTCGGCTGACTTCCAACCAGGAGTCAGCCATGTATTACACCGACAAGAAATTGCAGTACCCGGTTCGTGTGGAAACGCCCAATCCAGTCTTTGCCCGTGCCTTGCAGCAGGCCATCGGCGGAGTAGAAGGCGAAATCCGCGTGGCCTTGCAGTATTTCTTCCAGGCATGGGGATGCCGCGGGCCGGCCAAATACCGCGACCTGTTGTTGAACACGGCGACCGAGGAGCTCGGCCATATCGAAATGCTGGCGACTGCGGTCGCCCTCAATCTTGAGGGTGCACCACTTTCGCTGCAGGAGGACATCTCGTCGGACACGGTCGGCGGCTCGGTCCTCAACGGGATGAACTTCCGCCATATCTTGTCGACCGGCCTGGCCGCACTGCCTGAAAACGCCAACGGCGTTCCCTTCAATGCTTCGCATGTCTATGCCAGCGGCAATCTTGCCGCGGATATGGTCGCAAACGTCACCGCGGAAGGAAGCGGCCGCGTGCTTGCGACCCGCCTGTACAACATGACCAGCGATCCCGGCATGAAGGACATGCTGTCCTTCCTTATTGCGCGCGACACCATGCACCAACAGCAGTGGCTCGCGGCAATCGAAGATATGGGCGGACTGAACGCGTCTCTGCCGGTCCCCAACTCCTTCCCGCAGGAAAAGGAGCATCAGGACGTATCCTATGCCTTCATCAATTGCTTCGTCGAAGGTGTCGAACCAGCGCAGGGACGTTGGAGCGAAGGACCGTCGATGGACGGCAAGGGCGAGTTCTCCCTGGTCGCCGGTTCGCCAATGGGCGAGGAGCCCATCCTGTCGCCGCCTCGGCCAAGTTCCGGCGCCCAGAGCGAGCAGATGATCGACAGGCGGGCAGCCGAATAGGCAAAGATAGCAATGCCGGAGGCAGCCGGCACTCGGCTGTCTCCTGCTAGCGGCTCCTGCGGAGTAGGGCGCACCCATTGGTGACTGGTGCGTGCCTGACGAAGCTCTCCATTTCCGCTTCGACATAAATGCTTCACCTAGGGAACATCGCCGGCTCCGCGAAGTTGGACAGCCACGGAGGACGTGCACATGAACAGTGTCATCTATCTTATCGGCGTTATCGTTGTCGTGCTGGCGGTCCTCTCCTTCCTCGGTCTTCACTAGGTGGCCCCATGCAGCATGAAAACGATCAGGGCGGACAGCCCACCGATTTCGACAAGGCGAAAAGCGACGTTTCCGAAAGGCTTCGCCAGGAAAATGAGCGTGCCAGCGAGTTGCTTCACGACGCGCGTGACACGGTCACCCGCAAGGCTGGCGACTATGCATCTGAAGCCAGGGAGGTCATCTCCGACAAGGCGCAGGAAGCGCAGCGCGACATCGGATCGAGCCTGGCGGCGCTGGGCGGCGCACTGCGCGCGGCCAGTGACCACCTGGCCAACAACGATGAAAGGAACGCATCGAAGTTCGCATTGGATGCTGCCGGTGGCCTGGAGCGGCTTTCATCGTCATTGAAACAGAAGCCGTTCGGCCAGGTCCTGGAGGACGTGCAGTCCTTTGGCCGGCAAAATCCCGGTGTCCTGCTTGCCGGATCGGTATTGGCCGGATTGGCTCTCGGGCGGTTCATCAAGGCCTCGCCGCCGGCGGGTCGAGAATTTCAGGATGCGCCGGGAGACCTCAAATCCCACACCGATCAGGCACAGGGTTGGTCCGCTGATCGGTCGCAGGATTCTGGCGTCGTCGGCGATGATGGGGCCATGCAGAGCACGGAGCAGGACAGATGAACACCCAGGACAACCCAAGCCTTGCCGGGCTGATCACCGACTTGGCCCAGAATGTCACCACTTTGGTGCAAACCGAGGCCAGGCTGTTTCGGGCCGAGCTTTCTGAAAAGCTTGCCAAGGCCGGAGCAGGTGCCGCGGAAGTGCTGGGCGGCGCGATCTGCCTGCTCGCCGCGCTAATGGTGTTGCTGCAGGCACTCGTTATTGCACTGACGCGGGCAGGACTTGGCGCGGGGTGGTCTTCCCTGCTGGTCGGCGTGGTCGTGGCGGCCCTCGGCATTATCCTGCTGCGGACCGGGACGGCCAGCATGGCGCCTTCGGAACTTACCCCCGACCGCACCCAGGAACAGCTCAAGCGCGACGCGAGCGTGATCAAGGAACAAGTGAGATGACTGAGAAATCCGCAGCCGAACTTGAACGCGAGGCCGAGGCAGCCCGTGCGCGGGTGATGGAGACCGCCGAATCCATTCGAGGCAGGATGTCGCCGGGACAATTGCTGGATGAGTTCACCGGGCTGTTCTCGGGAGGGGAGAGTTCGGCCATGCTCGCCAACCTCAGAACGCAGGTCCGAGACAATCCTTTGCCGGTCACCATGGTGGGAGCGGGTCTGGCTTGGCTGATGTTCGGCAGTGGTATCGCAGACACCGCCCGCGGTTCGGCTGGCTACTCAATGCCCTCGGCGCCGGGACGACATGATGAACGGGAACGTGGAGGCCTGGGCAGCACGCTTTCCGATGCCGCCGCATCTCTGTCATCAGCTGCCACCAGCGTCGGCGATACCGTTTCCAGCGCGGCAAGCAGCGCCGCGGAGGGTTTGACGGGCAGCACGGCCACTGCAAGATCGGTGACCGGCGACATGGCGGCGAAAGCCACCCGCTCCGCGCAAGATCTGTTGGAGAACCAGCCCTTGGCCATAGCGGCCGCGGGTCTCGCCATCGGCGCCGCCATAGGTGCAATGCTGCCCCATACCGCAACGGAGGATGAGCAGCTAGGCGCCTATGGCGACAAGCTTCGCGATACCGCCGAAACCATGCTCGACAGGGGTCTCGACGAGGCCAAGCAGGTCGCCGCCGAAGCCTATGGAACCATCAAGCAGGAAGCTGGCCGGCAACATATGGAAGCAGACACGATCGCCGATCAGCTCGGCGAGATCGTGAAGTCCACAGCAGACAAGACCGAGCACGCCGTGCGTGAACGGATTTCCGATCCATCTCAGCGTCAAACCTAGCTTGAATGGATCAACGATAGTCGGCTCGTCAGAAGGGCCGGCGTTGTTGTTCAGACGATGAACCGCTCAATCATTTCAGAGCGTAGAGGTAGGCCGCGATATCGCGCGCCTGCTGCTCCGAAATTCGGGTCGATGGCATGGCCGTGCGCGGATTGATTTCCCTGGCAGATCGTATCCAGCGGATCAGGTTCTCTGGATTGTTGGCCAGCCCGCCGCCGATAAAGGTGCGGTCAGCAAGACTGGCGTCGAGGCGTGGACCGACCTGCCCTTGCGCGCCCGGCACGCCCGAAATCGTATGGCAGCCGGAACAACCATTCGCAGTCATGATCGGCATGGCGCGCGCAATGTCACCTCCCGTGGCCGCCTCCGCCTCGTGGCGGATGCGCGCCGCCTGATCGGACCACCAGGTCATTCCGGCCACGCCCGCAACGAGCAGCACCAGCGCGACGCTGGCGCCGGCAAGCAGCTTAGACAAGCTCGTAGGCATGCGCAGCCTCCCCCCTTCCGCTCGCCTTGATCCACAGCGCGGCCAGCAGCAGCGCTGCGCCGCCATAGATCAGTCCAGCGGGAACCCACATCACCAGCCCGGCAAGTTGCTGGTCTTCCAGGGGGCTCAAATTCCATAGTGCCGCACCCACCGCGTTCTGCGGGTACCAGAGCCGCGGCGAGAGCAGCAGGAGCACGCCAAGCAGGCCAGTGTGCAGCGAGGTGACGAAAAGATGCATCACTGCGGTCCCATAGGCATGCTGGCGGCCGGGACGCGGCAAGAGTACCCACCAGAACAGCAGCCCTGTTCCGAAGAAGCTCGCGTGCTGTGCATAGTGCATCACGCCGCGTTCGAGCGCGGCCTCGAACAACGCCGGAAGGTGCCAGATCCATATGGCCAGGCCGTGGGCAATGGTCGCGCTGAGCGGTCGAGTTACGAAAGACCAAACCGCATTCAGCCATCTGCCGTGCGCGGCCATTCCAAGAATGCGCCGGACCCCGGCGGGAAATCCCCACATCAAGGCCGCAGCCGGGCTGGCGGAGACCAGCAGCGGCGCCGCCACGGCCATCAGCAGTTCATGCTCGATCATATGCGCCGCAAAGATCTGCTCACCGAGTGCATGAATCGGGCTGACCAACGCGGCCGTCAACACGCCCCATCCGGCCGTGAACAGCAGAGCCTGGCGCAGCCGCAGAGTCCTGCCGCGGCTGCTGCGCCGCCAAAGCCGGCCAGCTCCAACGACATATATCAGGGCAAGCACGGCAAGTGGCAGGGTGATGGGCAGCGCGAGCGTCCACCCGGCCTCGGGTGCGCCGGCGCCGTAGCAGATGGAAGTAGAGAACAGCCCGTCCAGATTCATCGCAGGCACTCATCCAGGATCAGCGCCGCGCTGCCTTGCATGAGGATCACAAGCGCAAACAGCAACGCCGACAGCATGCCGAGATTGGCGACGAAGCGCTCTGTGGCGCGCGTACGCTCCGGCTTGAATGCGGCACCGCCTCGCCGCTTCGCCCGCCACGACAGCGCCCCGCCGAGCAGCGACAACAAGACGAGCAGCAGCGCCACGGGAAGCACGACCGGCACCTGGCGATTGCATTGCCAGGGCACCAGCGCATAATTCAGCTGTGTCGAGACCGCCCACGCCAGCGGCCCTGACAGAAGACCACCCCAAGACGTTCCCAGGCGTAATGCACGCATCTCAGCCTAGCCTCGGCACCCAGTAGATGAGCAGATAGATCGGAATCCAGGTCAGGACCACGAAGTCCCAGTAGAAGACATTGTCGCCGACATCGCCGAAGCGACGGCCGCTATAGCCGTGGCGCGTGAACATCAGCACAGTCAGCACGATGGTGTCGCCGACATCGGTGATGAGATGGGTGGTGTGCAGCCCGAGCAGCACCCAGAGCATCGATCCATAGGCATTGGTGTCCCAATAGATGTTGAGGGCCGGGAATTCGAACCAGCGCACGACGAGCGGAGCGATGCCGAGCAGCGACATGACCATCAGCCCGATCCGCACCGGCACCATCGAACATTGCTTGGCATAGCGGTGGAGGATGTGGTTAGGCACAAGGCTGACGATGAACAGAATGGTGACGATCGTTCCGGGCCAATGGTTCGGGCGCGGTGCGCTGAGGGGCCAGTCTGGCCATGACTGCGCAAGGTAGAGATAAGCGCCGGCCGCCAGCGCGAAGCCCGTGCCTTCCAGCGCCATGAAACCCAGCGTGCCCCACCAGGTCGGGCTGCGCGGACCGTGCCCGAAGGTGGGCAGGCCAGAAAGATCGGCGGCGGCGCGCTGCTTCATTCCTCGTCCTCCGGATCGCCCTTGGGCCAGAACCATCCGATCAACGTGATGGCGATTGGCGCGGCGCCCCAGACGATCGCCCAGGGCGTGAAGATTGAATAGAGAAACGTGCCGCCGACGGCCAGCGCCGCTAAAAGCGGCCAGATCGAAGGGGCGGCCGATTTCTCGCGAATGTCGGGATGAGCTTCGGCCACGGTCGAGATGAGGAGTTCGCGCGCGTCGACGCGGAGCCCGGTCGCTACAGGGAGCGCCTCGCGCTCGGCCCAGAGCGGCTCGATATGAGTCACGATGGGAATGCGTGCGAAATTATAGCTCGGCGGCGGCGAGGATGTTGCCCACTCCAAGGTTCCTGCGTCCCACGGATTGTTGCCGGCCGAGGTGCCTTTCAACGCGCCATGCACAAGGTTGAAGGTGAACAGGACAAAGCTCAGGAAGAAGAGTAACGCCCCAGCCGAGATGAAAAGGTTGATGTTGCCCCAGCCAAGCTCGGCCGGATAGGTGTAGACACGTCGTGGCATGCCCCACAGGCCGACCAGATGCATCGGGAAAAAGGCTGCATTGAACCCGATGAAGGCCAGCCAGAAATGCCACCGCCCGAGGCGTTCGCTCATCATGCGGCCGGTGACCTTCGGGAACCAGAAATAAGCCGCGCCAAGCAGCGGGAACACCGAGCCGCCGATCAGCACGTAATGGAAATGGGCGACGACGAAATAGGTGTCGTGGACCTGAAGATCCAACGGCACTGAGGCGAGCATCACGCCCGTCAGCCCGCCGATGACGAAGATGAAGAAAAAGCCGAAGACGAACAGCAACGGAGTTCGGATCACCGGTCTGCCGTCCCATAATGTTGCCAGCCAGCAGAAGATCTGTACGCCGTTCGGGATGGCGATCATCATGCTGGATGCGGTGAAGAAGCTGGCGCCAAGCTTTGGCAGGCCGGTGGCGAACATGTGATGGACCCAAAGCCCGAACGAAAGGAAGCCGACCGCGATCAGCGACAGGACCAGCCCGAGATGACCGAATGTCGGTCGCCTGGCGAAAACAGGAATGATCGAGGACACCATGCCCGTCGCCGGCAGGAAGATGATGTAAACTTCCGGATGGCCGAAGAACCAGAAGAGGTGTTGGAACAGCAGAGCATCCCCACCTTCGGCCGGGTTGAAGATGTGCGTGCCAACCAGCCGGTCAAGGATCAGGAAAGTCGAGGTGATCATCACCGCCGGCATCGCGAAGACGACGACGAAGGAAGTGACCAGCATCGCCCAGACATAGAGCGGGATCTTGTCCAGCGACATGCCGGGGGCTCGCTGCTTGAAGACCGTGACGATGGTCGCCACCGCGACGGCCAGTGACGACACTTCGGTATAGGTGATCATCTGCGCCCAGACGTCAGCCCGCTTGCCCGGTGCGAATTCGGGGCCGGACAGCGGTACGTAGGCGAACCAGCCCACATCAGGGGCCATGTTGAGGGCGAAGGACACCCAGGCGAAAGCGCCGCCCGAGACGTAGACCCAATAGCTGAACGCGTTCAGGCGCGGAAACGCGATGTTGCGGGTGCCGACCATCAGCGGCACCAGGTAGATCCCGGTCGCCTGCACGATGGGCACGGCGAACAGAAACATCATCGTAACGCCATGCATGGTGAACAGCTGATTGTAGAGGTCGGGCCCGATCAGCCCGCGTTGCGGTCCAGAAAGCTGGATGCGCATGACGACAGCGTTGAGGCCGCCAAGACCAAGGAACACGAAAGCGGTGATCAAATAGCGTCGTGCGATCACCTTGTGATCGACGCTCGACAAGGCTCCGACGATGCCGGATGGCGTCCGCCAGGTGCGCTCGAGCCAGCGATGCAGGCCGGCATCATCCATGCCGGTGTCGCGCGGTCCGTCATGCTCGGGCGCGATGTCGCCTTTTGCAGATACCTTGCGCTCCGGCGGCAGGTCGCGTTGGCTTGTGAGATCCGCGCTGCTCATTTCAGACCCTCGAGATAGGCGACCACGGCATTGAGCTCATCGCCGCTGAGCTCCACCACCGGCATGTGGGAGCCGGGCTTGATGCCTTGCGGGTCGGCTATCCAGGCGGCGAGATTGCCGCGGCTCATCGTCAAGGTCCCGGCAGCGAGCGTCTGCCGGCTGGCTATGTGGGTGAGATCGGGAGCCACCGTTCCGCCGGCCGGCGTCCCCCCGATCCTGTGACACATCACGCAGGGGCGTTTGAGGAACAGGTCCGCACCGACCTTGGCTTCGCCGCTCGCCGGCGCGCCGGCAGGCTCCAACTGGTCGTTCAGCCAGGCATCGAATTTCGAGCGCGGCTCGGCGATGATGAAGGTGCCCATGTTGGCGTGCTGCGCACCGCAGAATTCAGCGCATTGACCACGGTAGACGCCTGGCTTGTCGGCCTTGATATCCAGGACGTTCATGTGGCCCGGGATAAGGTCGAGCTTGCCGGCCAAGCTTGGGATCCAGAAGGAATGGATCACATCGGTCGAGGTCAAAAGCAGCCGCACCGGCTCGCCGGCAGGGATA
>NZ_RZQL01000059.1 GCF_003997935.1 Mesorhizobium sp. M7A.F.Ca.US.006.01.1.1 | reverse complement strand
GAAATAAAACATAGCATCCTCGTAGCGCACCTCCCACCACCACTGGTGCCCGGTCACCCTGATTGTCAGCGCAGCCTCCGAGCCGATCGCAGCCAGCGTCCTGTTGGCGAAAAAGCTTAGCAGCGTCAGTCCGATCAGGATGATGGTGGTCACTCCGACGGCGGACACGACCACGCGCATCTTGCCGCGTTCGGCCGCTTCGTCGAGTAGGAGGGGTTCATCGCCGGAACGCGATCGCATGACCAGCGGTGCTGCGAGAGCGATCATCACCAGCGCCCAAACAACCGCGCAAAGCGCGGTAAAGAACCAGATGAGCCAGGCCAGCTCGCCGGCTGCGGGGCCCTTCGGGTCAAGCGCCGACTGCCAGCCTGCGCATCCCTGCAGAAACAGGACACAGAAGGCGAAGGCCATCGAGGCCGGGCGCTTCACGGTGATTTGCCCAGTGTCGCGGCATCCGGCAGGCGGTTTTCCGAGGGATGCACCATCATGTCGTCATTGCGTTGCGGCGCGGCGGAAGACGGCGCGTTGCCGCCCAGTGCGCGCACGAAGGCCGCCAGCTCCCATATCTGGTCGTCGGGTATCTTCTGGCCGAAGCTTGGCATCCCGTTGGGCCTGCCGTCGCGGATCGTGGCGTGGATGCTTTCCATCGAGCTGCCATAGATCCACTTCTCGTCCATGAGCGCCGGACCCATGCCGCCACCGCCATTGGCATGGCAGCCCGAGCAGTTGAACCAGCCGAACAGGCGTTTGCCCTCGCTCATGTGGAAGGCGTTGGCCTCGAAGCTCGCCGCCTTGTTGTCGGTGGGGGAGGGTCGCTGTCCGCCCGGCTCCAACGTGGTCACAGGCGTCGGCTGCTCACCTGAGCCGAGCGCCGATTGCGGTCGCGTGTCGCGCTCCTCGCGCTGGCAGGCGACCAGGGCCAGTGTCAAGGGCAGCAACATCGCCAGAGCGCGCCTCATCGGGCCGGTCTCCCGGCCATGTCCAGACGCGGTACGCCGTATCGCGCCAGAACCGCGTCGATCTCGGCCTTGTGTCGGGCAAGCGCGCTATTCACATCGCCACGCAGCGCATCGTCCTCGCGTCGAACACCCATTGAGATGTCGTACATCAGCGGCAGTTGCGGTCCATCGATGCGAGGCGTGACCGGCGTGATCCGGAGCGGCACCTTTTGCCTCTGCGCGAAATAGCCGGCGAGCGGACCCCAGACCACGGCAAGGTCGATCTCGCCGTTCGCGACAGCTTCGACGATGCGCGCCGGCGGGTTGGGAGCAGAGTAGTCGCCATAGACGGGGTAGCCGATGAGGTGCCCGACAATGCCGCGGCGGCCAAGCGCCTGGACAGGCGGCGAGTTGGCGCCATCGTCGCCGATGAGCTGAACACCGATGCGCAATTCTTGCAACCGCGGGTCGTTGAAGGACGTCACGTCCGGGCCGTCCTGGCGGGTCACGAAGACATAGGACGAACGGTAGTAGGGCGTGGTGGTGCGCAGCATTTCGAGATTGGCAGGCGTGCCGGGCACGAGATCGCAAAGGCCTGCCTTCAGCGTGTTGCGGATGAAGCCACGGCGCTGCGCCCACCAGGTATACGTCAGCTTGGCGCCAAGATCAGTGGCGACAATTTCCGCGATCCTGTTCTCGAACCCTTGACCGGCCGCGTTGGAAAACGGCATGTTGTTCGGGTCGGCGCACACTCTCAATTCACGTGCGTTGGCAACAGCCGGAAAGAGCAACAAGGCGAGCCCGGCCATGCCGATCGCCACCCGTTGGAACGCCTTTCGCGCCGGACGTACGGTCAAGTTCAATCCATCAAGGCAGCCGGAACACATAAAGCGTGCCTCCCGCCGTGGTAGCGTTCTTCAGATCCTTCATCGCGTTGACGAAGCCCAGTGCCGCGGTGGCATCGCGTGGGTCTAAGTCGCCCGAAACGATGGCGCCGGCCCAGCCACCGACGCCTGACAGAATTGCGACATACTGGTGCCCATCGGGGCCGCGATAGGTTATTGGCTGGCCGATGATGCCGGACGACGTCTTGAACTGCCAAAGCAGATCGCCAGTCCTGGCGCTGACCGCCTTGAACCAGCCTTCCATGGTCCCGTAAAAGACGACATCGCCGGCAGTGACGACGGTGCCGCTCCATACCGGAAAGTTCTCCTTCAGGACCCAGGCCGGCTTGGCGGCGGAAACATCCCAGGCGGTAAAAGCACCACGATTGCCGCCCGGCCCGGGGATCATACGTACGTTCATGCCGACATAGGGCGTGCCTGCGATGTAGTTTACCTCGACGCCTTCTTCATCCATGCAGAGATTGTTGTGGGGGATATAGAGCAGGCCGGTCCTCGGCGAAAACGCCGATGGCTGCCAGTCCTTGAGGCCGGATGCCGTCGGACAAATGTCTCGGACCACCTTGCCGGTGCCGGTTCTCTTGTCAGGGTTTGCAATCAGGCGGCCGGTCTTCAGATCGACGCCTTTGCTGGAATTGACCGGGCCATAGGCTGTGGCCGATAGCACCTCTCCAGTGGTCCGATCGAGGATATAGAGGTAGCCGTTGCGTTCCGGTCGGACAAGGACCTTGCGCGGCTTGCCTTGCCAGGTCATGTCCAGAAGGATCTGCTCGTTGATGCCGTCATAGTCATGGAGGTCATGCGGGCTCCACTGATAGAACCACTTCGCCGCTCCGGTATCGGCGTCACGCGCGAAAATACCGGACGTCCATTTGTTGTCGCCTGGCCGCAAATCCGGATTCCACGGTCCTGGATTGCCTGTGCCGTGGAAGATCAGGTTCAAGTCCGGATCGTAGGAGATCCAGCCCCACATATTGCCGCCGCCGATCTTCCAGGCTTCCGGTGGCCATGTCGTCACGCCAAGGTCTGTGCCCCTGTCCATGTCGTAGTGGGGCTTGAAGTCCGGGCCGATCAGCACATCCTTGTCGGGTCCAGTGCCATAAGCCGTCCAGACAACATGCCCGTCTCCGGCATCCAGCGCCTTGACCCAGCCGCGGACGCCCATTTCGCCGCCGGAATTGCCGACCAGAACTTTGCCCTTCACCACCAGCGGAGCCATGGTGATGGTCTCGCCGATGTTGATGTTGCCGATATGAGTGTTCCAGATCGGCTTGCCCGTATTGGCGTCGAGCGCGATCGTGTGGCCGTCCAGCGTGTTGAAGAAGATGCGTCCGTCGGCGAAGGCCGCTCCGCGGTTGACGACATCGCAGCAGGCCACTCCTTGTGCCGCCGGCTCGGGGTTGGGCTCGTACTTCCACTTCATCGGCGCGCCGGGCCTGGAAAGG
>NZ_RZQL01000058.1 GCF_003997935.1 Mesorhizobium sp. M7A.F.Ca.US.006.01.1.1 | reverse complement strand
TTTTCGCTCAACGCACGCGGCATGAATGCCTGGCATTACCATGGCGGCGGCATCGACCTGTTCAACGAGTTTCTCGCCACGCAGGGCCTTTTCGGCCTGCCGGGCGGCAACACCGGCGTGCAGATGGGTGGCTGGTTCCGCAAGGAAATCAACACGGTGGCCGACCTTTCCGGCCTCAAGATGCGAATCGGCGGTTTTGCCGGCAAGGTGGTGCAGAAACTCGGCGTCGTGCCGCAGCAGATCGCCGGCGGTGATATCTATCCCGCGCTGGAGAAAGGCACCATCGACGCGGCCGAATGGGTTGGGCCCTATGACGACGAGAAGCTCGGCTTCTACAAGGTCGCGCCCTATTACTACTATCCCGGCTGGTGGGAGGGCGGTCCGACCGTCCACCTGATGTTCAACAAGGCGAAGTACGAAGAACTTTCGCCGGCGTACAAGTCGCTGCTGCGCACTGCCGCGCAGGCGGCCGACGCCAACATGCTGCAGAAATACGATTATCTGAACCCTGCGGCGGTTAAGCGGCTGGTGGCCGGCGGCGCGAAACTGCGCCCGTTCAGCCAGGAGATCATGGCCGCCTGCTTCGAAAAGGCCAACGAGGTCTATACCGAAATGGAAGCCTCCAACGCCCCGTTCAAGAAGATCTGGGAATCGATCAAAGGCTTCCGCAAGGAGCATTATCTCTGGGCGCAGGTGGCCGAATACAATTACGACACCTTCATGATGGTCCAGCAGCGCAACGGTAAGCTGTAGTCGGCCGGACTTCTGTTCAAAAGCTCTCTGGGCGGAACCCGCTCAGGGAGCTTTTCTGTATATCCCGGGAGGCGAAGCCGGCGGTTCAGCCTCGGCGCGGCACCACCATAACCTTGACCTCGCCGGGCGCCGGCGGATTGGCGATCACCGCTGGCGCTTCTTCAAGCGGCACCTGCCTGGAGATCAGCCTGTCGATCTCGATCGCACCGGAAGCGATGAGTTCGGCGGCGCGGCGAGGGGTGTAGGGATTGAGGAAGGAACCCAGCACCTTCAGTTCCCGGAACAACAGGTCGAACGGCTCGAATTCCGCTTTCATGCCTTGCGGCGTCACGCCGACGATGACGACCGTGCCGCCGGCGCGGGCCAGCCGCATGGACTGCTCGACGGTCTCTCGCACTCCCGCGCATTCGAAGACGACGTCGACACCGCCTGGCACCAGCCCCGCCGGGCCGGCGATGGCATCGATGACATCGGCGGCGGTTGGATCGATCGTCATCGTCGCGCCGAGGTCCTCGGCGAGCGCGCGCCGCGAAGCTTGCCTGGTCGACAGGATGATGGTCGTGGCTCCCGCCAGTCTTGCCAGCTGTACGGTGAGCAGGCCGATCACGCCGCCGCCAAGCACGACCACCGAGCTGCCCGGTTTGATCCCGGCAAGGTCGACGCCATGCAGGCAACAGCCGAGCGGCTCGCAGAAGGCACCGTGCAGGGGATCGAGGCTCGCAGGCAGGACGAAAGCCTGCTTCTGCGGCAAGGCAAGATATTCGGCAAAGCCGCCGTCGCGATGAATGCCGATGGCGCGCAGATTGCTGCAGAGATTGACTTGTCCCGCGTGACAACGGGCGCAGCGCCCGCAGGCGATGTTGGGGTCGCCGGTGACACGATCGCCGATGGCAAAACCCGAGACCGATTTTCCGATCGCCTCGACGATACCGGAGAACTCATGGCCGGGCGTCACCGGCGGCATGCACGGAAATTCGCCGTGAAACAGATGCCGATCCGTGCCGCAGACGCCGCAGGCTTCGATCCGAACCAGAAGTTCGTCCGCCCCGATGTCAGGTTTGTCGACGTCGCGCAGCGTGATGCCGCCCACTGCTTCCAGCCGCACCGCTTTCATGGTTTTGACCATGCCGGTTCAGTTGAAGCTTGGCGGTTGCGACAGGTCGGGCTGTGGCGCTGCCGGCTTTGCCGGTGTCGGATCGCCGAAACTGGGCGGTTGCGAAAGGTCAGGAGCTGCCGGCGCCGTGCCGCCGCCAGCGGGCGCCGCTCCATCCGCCGGCGGCGTGCCGAGCGGCGACAGGCCGGGCACCTCCGGCACCTTGTAGTCGATGGTGCCCGGATCGACGGTCGTTCCCTTGTAGTGCATCACCATTTGCGGGAAGGCGATGGTCAAGCCGATCATGATCACCTGGATACAGACAAAGGGCACCGCGCCCCAATAGATCTGTCCGGTGGTTACCGGCGCGATTTGTTTGCCGGTGAGACGATCGAGATAGGGCACGCGCGCGGCCACCGAACGCAGATAGAACAGCGCGAAGCCGAAGGGCGGGTGCATGAAGCTGGTCTGCATGTTGACGCCCAGGAGCACGCCGAACCAGATCAGGTCGATGCCGAGCTTGTCGGCGGCGGGCGCCAGCAGCGGTACGATGATGAACGCCAATTCGAAGAAGTCGAGGAAGAAGGCGAGGAAGAAGACGAGCATGTTGACGCCGATCAGGAAGCCGACCTCGCCGCCCGGCAGCGACGTCAAAAGGTGCTCGACCCAGATGTGGCCGTTGACGCCGTAGAAGGTCAGTGAGAACACCCGTGCGCCGATCAGGATGAACAGCACGAAGGAGGACAGCCTTGTCGTCGAGGCCAGTGCCTGCTTGACGACGTCAAGCGACAGGCGCCCCTTGGCCGCCGCCATGAACAAGGCGCCGACAGAGCCCATGGCGCCGCCTTCAGTAGGCGTGGCGATGCCCAGGAAGATGGTGCCCAGCACCAGGAAGATCAGCGCCAGTGGCGGGATCAGCACGATGATCACTTGCTGCGCGAGCCTGGACATCATGTTGAAGTTCAGGCGCTTGTCGGCAATGGCGACGATGTAGATGAACAGCACTCCGGCAGTCGCACCGAGAATGTCGGCGTTGTCGCCATGCGCCGGCGCCAGATAACGATATGCCGCGTAGGAAACCGCTAATGTGACCAGCAAAGCCACCAGCAGCGACATCACGCCATGGCCGAGTGTACGGGCCTCGAGCGGCAGCGCCGGCATCGAGTTCGGCCGGATGATCGACATTATCAGGGTGTAGGACATATAGAGGCCGGTGAGCACGAGGCCCGGGATCAGCGCGCCCGCGTACATATCGCCGACCGAGCGGCCGAGCTGGTCGGCAAGCACGATCAGCACCAGCGACGGCGGGATGATCTGGGCGAGCGTGCCGGAGGCGGCAATGACACCGGATGCGAGCCGGCGGTCATAGCCATAGCGCAGCATGATCGGCAGCGAGATCAAGCCCATGGCGATGACGGAAGCCGCCACCACGCCGGTGGTCGCCGCCAAAAGCGCGCCGACGAAGATCACCGCATAGGCAAGGCCGCCGCGGATTGGCCCGAAAAGCTGGCCGATCGTGTCGAGCAGGTCTTCGGCCATACCCGATCGCTCGAGCACGATGCCCATGAAGGTGAAGAACGGGATGGCCAGCAGCGTGTCGTTCGACATCACCCGGCTGCCGTAGAAATTATCCGGCAATGCGTGCAGGAGCGGCCAGGCGAGGTTGATCGATCCTCCGGAATAAGGCGACAGCAGCACGCCGATGAAGAAGAACATCAAGCCGTTGGCGGCCAGGGAAAAAGCGACGGGGTAGCCGATCAGCAGGAAGATGATCAGCGAGGCGAACATGATCGGCGCCATGTTCTGCGCGATGAACTCCATCACGAGCGCACCTCGTCGGCCAGCGCCTTGGCTTCGAGTTCGGCCTGCTCATGCACCGATATGAAGGGATTGGGGTCGTCCATGTCTCCGCGCATGATGGCGATCTTCTTGATGATCTCGGAGATGCCCTGCAGCGCGAGCAGGAAAAAACCGATGAGCAGGATGGCCTTGGCCGGCCAGATGATCAGGCCGCCGGAATTGTTGGACATCTCGCCGCTGCGGAACGACAGCGACACATAGGGCACGAAATAGATCACCATCAGCGTCACGAACGGCATCAGGAAGAAGAGATGCCCGAGCAGGTCGATCCAGTGCTGTACGCGGCGTGAAAACAGGCCGTAGACGATGTCGATGCGGATATGTTCGTTCTGCTTCAGCGTATAGGCGGCGGCCAGCATGAAGGCGGCGCCGAACAGATACCATTGCAGCTCGAGCCAGGCGTTCGAGGATATGTCGAACACCTTGCGGATAATGGCGTTGGCGGCGCTCACCAGGATCGCCAGCAGGATCAGCCACGATATCCATTTGCCGATGAATTCGTTGGCACGATCAATAGTCCTGGATAGAGCGAGCAGCCCTGCCATGCATTCCTCCCTTGTACCGGAGGCGTGCCGGCTTCCCCCTTTTTGCCCGTCACGCCGCGTGGTCCAACGGTATGCCGCGCGTGGACTGACGGGTCAACAAGGATAGAGGCAGCAAATATCATCGCCTGGCAGACAGCGCCCAATACCGGCGATCTGCCCTCGCGTCATGCAACCAAAGTCTGACGTTTTCAGGCGATTTTGCCGGTGTCGCGGCCGGCGCCGATCAGGATCAGCGTCGTGACCAGGAACAGATACATCCACGCGTCGCGCCACTCGACCGGGAAATAGCCGGCCCACAGCGATTCGGCCATGCCGAAGGCGGCCGCGCCGAGCGCCGCGCGCGGTGGCGAGAGATAGCCGCCGACCGCCGTCACGAACAGGATTTTCAGTCCATAGACGAGGCCCGAGCCGAAGCTGACATTGCCGTAATAGAGCCCGGCCATGACACCGGCCAGCGCGGCGCAGAAGCCGCCGAACAGCACCGCGTGCCGGAATACCGCGCGTACGTCGACGCCGCACATCGCGGCTGCCTTGGGGTCGTCGGAGACGGCGCGCCAGCGCCGTCCGAAGCTCGACCGGGCAAAAGCCCGGCTGGCCAGCGCGATTGCCGCCACCACCACGGCGCAGTCGATGATCTGGATGAGCGTCAGCGTTGCCTTGAAGGTCGCGCCCTGCGCGAAAACGATGGGCTGCGCCAGCATCGGCGGCAGCCACAGATCATGCGTGTCGGCGGCGATGCGGCTCGCTTCGGACAGCAGCAGCAGGATGCCGAGCGTCGTCACCACGATTGCATTGGGCGTGCGATCGGCCAAAGGTTCGAAGACACTGCGCGACAGCACGTGGCTGATCAGCGCGGCATAGAGGAACGCAGCGACGACACCGAGCGCCACCGCCGCCGGCAGCGTCAGCCACAGGACCTGGTAGCCGAAGGCCGCGGTCAGGATCATCGTCTGGCCGCAAAAGGCGAACAACGCGCCATACGCGAGATTGGTGCGGTGCAGGATGCCGTTGGTCAGCACATAGCCAAAGGCGAGCAGCGCATAGAGCGCGCCCGAATGCAGCCCGTTCAACACCTGCTGGAAGAAATAGAGCATGCAAAACCTCGAAGCATGCCGCCCAAAAGTGCGAAGCGGTCCTGGCCAACGACATGCTCAAAAGGCTGCGGAGACCGCCGCATCCCGGAGTGAGGTTGCATCGCTGAATCTAACTTGTCAAATACGATTTATCGGTTAGATTTTTGCCATGACGGTATCCTGGACCCCGCACCGCTTTACCGGCGGCCTGCTTGCGCTCGACACGGCGAACACGGTCGTGCTGCGCGGCGATCCGGAGCGGACCTTCGACCGCTTCGACGATCCGGCCGAAATTGCCCGCTTCGCCGACGCGGCGAGCCGCTTTCGCGCCGCCGAACTTGGCGACAGGCCGCTGGCGGTATCCTCGCCGGTGGCGATCGCGCCCGTCGTGCTGTCGATCCGCGAGGCGACGGACCGGCTGTTTCGTGCAGCGGCGTCGAAGGGCGCAGTTGCCACCACGGATCTGCCCGGATTCCTGAGAGCCTGCGCCGATGGCCTTGCCGGCAGCCGGACCGAGATCGGTGCGCCGGGAAGGCCGTTCGGCGATTCTCTGACGCCGATCGCCTTCGAGGCGGCGCTGGCGGTTTCGGCGCTATCGCTTCTGCGTGACGACACCGTCGCAAGGCTGAGGATCTGTCCCAACTGCACTTGGCTATTCGTCGACAGAAGCCGCAATTCCAGCCGCCTTTGGTGCGACATGGCGGTGTGCGGCAACCGTCAGAAGGCAAGCCGTCACTATCGCCGCCGTCGCATGGCGGAAAATGAGGTCAAGAATGCGTAGCGGCCTTTCCCGTTCGATCCTTGTTGGCACGGCGCTCATCGTGGCCGTTGCGCTCGGCGCCTGCCGCGATACCGGCAATGACGAAGGCAAGCTGTTCGAGATTTCCGGCAAGATATTCGTCTTCAACTACCGCCTCGCCAGGGCGACTTATGTGGTGACCCTGCGGCCGGTGAAGCCGATGGGAGAGGGCCAGGTGGCGGTCGCCAGCTTCCAGGATCCCGCCGGCGGCGCACCTCTGGTGGTCGAGCAGAAGGTCTGGCCGAAGCTCGACAAGGTGACGCTGGAGAGCCCGGCACTGACCTGCGTCGTCAAGAACAAGCCCTATGCGATTGCCATCAGCATCAAGGGCGGCGACGGCGCGGTCCTGCAGAAGATCGACACCACGCTGATGTCGACGGAAGACCAGTCGATCCTGCCCGACCGGCCGCTGGTCATCGACCAGCTCTACACCGCCAATCCCGACCTCGTCGGCCATCCCGACGGCAAGCTGCCGGGCGAGCCGAAGCCGGATTGCTCGAAAGGCGGCTGACGCGTCGCGGCCGCCCGGGCCGCAGCTGAAATTTTCGTGCGCCGGGCAATGTCCGCGGATCGGTTTCATACCCGATTCAGGATGGCTGCGGACTGTTCGTTGCGCGTTGCTGGCATCTGCGATTTTGTTTGACCTGCCTTGCAAGGGGAGAAAGGATGCGTCATCCGACCCCGACGTTGGCTGCCTGCCCCCGCGTGGCCTCCGCAGAGGAAATTCCTGATGACGCTGCACGACGTCGCGCTCGACGACAAGTTCGATCTCGCAAAGGAGCGCATCTTCCTGTCCGGCGCGCAGGCGGTCATTCGCATGCTGCTGATGCAGCGCGAGCGCGACCGTCGCGCCGGCTTGAACACGGCCGGCTTCGTCTCCGGCTATCGCGGTTCGCCGCTCGGCGGCCTCGACATGCAGCTATGGAAGGCGAAGAAACAGCTCGCCCAGGCTGACATCGTCTTCCAGCCGGGTCTCAACGAGGAGCTTGCCGCCACCGCTTGCTGGGGGGCGCAGCAGACGGAACTGCTGGGCGAGGGCACGCATGACGGCGTCTTTTCGGTCTGGTACGGCAAGGGACCGGGCGTCGATCGCTCAGGCGATGTGTTCCGCCATGCCAACCTCGCCGGCTCGTCCAGACATGGTGGCGTGCTCGCCCTGATGGGTGACGACCATATGGCGGAATCCTCGACCAACGCGCACGCCACCGAATTCCTGTTCGTCGATACCATGGTGCCGATCCTCAACCCGGCCGGTGTCCAGGAGATCATCGACTACGGGCTCTACGGTTTTGCCATGTCGCGCTTTGCCGGCACGTGGGCGGCGATCAAATGCGTCAAGGACAACATCGAATCGACCGCCTCCGTCGATGCCGCGCTCGAGCGGCTGAACATCGTCGTGCCGGAGTTCGACATGCCGCCTGGCGGTCTCAACATTCGCCACGAGATCGACATGCTCGGCCAGGAGGAGCGGCTGCATGAGCACAAGCGCGCCGCGGCCTCCGCCTTCATCCTTGCCAACGGGCTGAACCGCATTGTCTATTCGGGCGGCCGCAACCCGAAGATCGGCATCATCACGCTGGGCAAGAGCTACCTCGATGTCCGCCAGGCGCTGGACGATATCGGCATCGACGAGGCGGCCGCCAACCGCATCGGCGTACGGCTCTTCAAGGTAGGCTGCCCCTGGCCGCTCGACCTGCATCACATCGCCGATTTCGCCCGCGGCCTCGACACCATTGTCGTCGTCGAGGAGAAACGCTCGCTGATCGAGGTGCAGCTGCGCGAAAGCCTTTATGGCACAACCACCCAACCGGTCATTATCGGCAAGAAGGACGAGCGCGGCGACTGGCTGTTTCCGGCCAAGGGCGCGCTCGATGCCAACGAGATCGCCATCGCGCTTGGCGAGAGGATCGTCAGGACCATCGGCCCGTCCGAAGAGATTTCGGCGCGGGTGGCAAAACTGCGCCAGTTCCAGGCAATGCTCACCGAGGCCACCGACATCGGCTCGCGCACGCCGTTCTTCTGTTCCGGTTGCCCGCACAACTCGTCCACCAAGGTGCCGGACGGCTCTATCGCCGCGGCCGGCATCGGCTGCCACTTCATGGCGCTGTGGATGGACCGCAACACCGTCGGCTTCACGGCCATGGGCGGCGAGGGCGCGCAATGGGTCGGCCAGGCGCCGTTCTCCAAGCGCGAGCACATCTTCCAGAATCTTGGCGACGGCACCTACAACCATTCCGGTACGCTGGCGATCCGCTTCGCGCTGTCGAGCGATGCCAACATCACCTACAAGATCCTCTACAATGACGCAGTCGCCATGACCGGCGGCCAGCCGCACGAAGGCGGCCTGACCGTCGACATGATCGCCAGGCAGGTGCGCGCCGAAGGCGTCCACCGCATCGCCATCGTCACCGATGAGCCCGACAAATATGCCGGCAAGGCCGAATTCCCGGCCGGCGCCACCATCCACCACCGCGACGACCTCGATCTCGTCCAGCGCGAGCTGCGCGACGTCAAGGGCGTTTCGGTGCTGCTCTACGACCAGACCTGCGCCGCCGAAAAGCGCCGCCGCCGCAAGCGCGGCATCTTCCCCGATCCCGACAAGCGGGTCTTCATCAACGAACTGGTCTGCGAAGGCTGCGGCGATTGCGGCGTGCAGTCGAACTGCGTCTCGATCCAGCCGGTCGAAACCGAATTCGGCCGCAAGCGCAAGATCGACCAGTCGAGCTGCAACAAGGATTTCTCCTGCGTCAACGGCTTCTGCCCGTCCTTCGTCACCGTGCACGGCGCCAAGATCCGCAAGGCCGAGGGCCTGGCCGGCAAGGCCGATCCGCTGGAAGGCGTGCCCGTGCCGGCGCAATTCCCGCTTGGTGAGCAGGGCTGGGCGGCGATCATCGACGGCGTCGGCGGCACCGGCGTCGTCACCGTCGGTGCGGTGCTTGGGATGGCGGCGCATCTTGAGGACAAGGGCTGCGGCATGATCGACATGGCCGGCCTCGCCCAGAAGGGCGGCTCGGTGTTCACGCATGTCCGCATCGCCCGCACCCCGGACGACATCAATGCCATCCGCGTTTCGGCCGGCAAGGCCGATCTGGTGCTTGGCTGCGATCTCGTCGTGTCGGGCGCCAAGAAGGTGCTGACCGCGGTGCGCGAGGGCCACACCATCTTCGTCGCCAACACCGCCGAGATCATGCCCGGCGAATTCGCCCGCTCGGCCGATTTTTCGTTGCCGATAGAGCGGCTGAAAAAGGCGATCCGCGCGGCAGCGGGCGACGACAAGGCGCATTTCTTCGACGCCACCCGCACCGCCACGGCACTTTTCGGCAATTCGCTCGGCGCCAACATGTTCATGCTCGGCTTTGCCTTCCAGCATGGCGGCCTGCCATTGTCGGCCGAGGCCGTCGAGAAGGCGATCGAGCTCAATGGCGAAGCCGTGGCGATGAACATCGCCGCTTTCCGCTGGGGACGTCGCGCTGCCCATCAGCCGGATTTCGTGCGCGGGCTCGTTGCCCAGCCGGGTCCGGCCTTGGCTGGAAAGGCCGGCCAGGCCACGGATGTCGCCGAGACACTGGACGACATCATCGCCCGCCGCGTCGCCTTCCTGACCGCCTATCAGAACGCCGCCTATGGCAGGCGTTATGCCGGAAAACTGGCCATTTTGCGCGCCGCCGAAGCGAAGGCCGTGCCTGGTTCGACCGCGGTGTCGCAGGCCGCCGCCAGGAACCTGTTCAAGCTGATGGCCATCAAGGACGAATACGAGGTGGCGCGTCTTTACACGGACGGCTCTTTCGTCGCCGAACTTGGAAAACAGTTCCAGAGCTACGAAAAGCTCGAATTCCACCTCGCGCCGCCGATCATGGGCCGTCGTGGCAATGACGGCAGCCCTAGGAAATCGAGCTTCGGCCCGTGGATGATGAAGGGGTTTCGCCTGTTGGCGGCAATGAAAGGTCTGCGCGGCACTGCCTTCGACCTGTTCGGCTACACCGCCGAGCGGCGCATGGAGCGGCAGTTGCTGGCGCGGTACGAGGCGGATCTGAAGCTCATCGCCGGATCGTTGGCTCCGGCCAGAGTCGATGCGGCGGTTGCACTGGCCTCGGTGCCGGCCCTCATTCGCGGCTATGGCCACGTCCGCCAAGCCAGCGCCGACAAGGCATCGGGCGAACGCCAACGACTGCTCGAACGCCTGTCGGGCACGCCGGCGCAGCCGGAACTTCAGGCCGCCGAATGATCGATACGCCTTGTTTACCTGAACGACAGTTTCCTTGCTTTCCGTAGCGTCACCCGGCTTGACGGCAGGAGCGCGAGCGGCTCTCTAAATCTTTCTTAAGGCGGATGTGACACTGCTTGGCTCCCCAGGGTTGGGATTCAGGCGTTGAATCTGAGAAAAAAGAACGAGATTCCGGTCGACGTCTACATTCCGTTCGTGGAAACCCTGTTTCGCGACGGGCTGACGCTTTCGATCGGCATTCTCGCGCAGACTTTCCTGATCGGCCTTGTCTGGTGGAAGAACGGCGATCCGCGGTATTTGCTGGTCGCGATCTCGATGGTTCTCGTCGGCATTTTCCGCATGAGGAACTTTCGAAAATACAACAGCATGCCTTCGCCGACGACCTGGGAAGAAGCGCACAAGCGTGAGAATGACTACATTCTCTATGGCTCCCTGCATGGCTTGACGCTTGGCGCCTTCTGCCTGCTCGGCATCTATTTCGCGCGCGACGGTTTCGCCGAAATCGCCTCCGTTTGCCTGACGCTGGCGACGGCGACCTCCATCGCCGGCCGCAACTACGGCTCGCCGCGCATGGTCACCATCCTGACCATTGCCTTGACTTGGCCGATCTCGCTGGGCTTCCTGCTGCGCGGCGACATCTACCATGTCCTCCTCGGGCTCCTGTCGGCGCCGTTCCTGTTCGCCATCCGGAAATTCGCCAACACCGTACGCGATGTGCTTTTTGCAGCCGTCTCGGAAGAAAAGAAGGCCAACCGCATTGCCCAGCGCTTCAACCGGGCGCTCAACACCATGTCGCATGGCCTTGTCATGCTCGGCCCGGACGGCCGAGTCGCGGTGGCCAATGCCGAGGCCGCGCATCTGATGTCGCTCAAGTCGCCCGATGCGCTGCTCGGCCGGTCGATCCATGGTTTGTTGATGCGCGGTGTCGCCGGCGGCATGCTGGCCCCAAAGGATTGCCGCTACATCGAGGCTCAGCTGACGCGTGCCCTGCGTGAGGGCCGCGACCGCAAGGTGCTGGTTTCCCTCGCCAACGGCCAGCACTACGAATTCTCGGCTCGCGAAGGCAGCCAGGAACTGGGCGTCATCACCTTCGAGGACGTCACCGCCCGTGTCGAGGCGGAAGACAAGATCCGCTTCATGGCACGCTACGACAACCTGACCGGCCTGCCCAACCGCGCCTATTTCCACGAACTGATCGGCGAGGCCATGGCGTCAGGCGACCGCGATCGTCTCTGCGGCCTGGCGGTGCTCGACCTCGACGATTTCAAGAGCGTCAACGACACGCTTGGTCATCCGATCGGCGACGGCTTGATCTATGCCGTTGCCGAGCGGCTTGCCGCCATCGCCAGGCAAGATATCACGGTCAGCCGTTTCGGTGGCGACGAGTTCATGATCTTCTTCGACCGCGTCGAGGATGAAAGCCATCTGACCAGCCAGCTCGACGAGATTTTCGCTGGCCTGCAGGGGGAAGTCGACGTTGCCGGTCACGGGCTGCGCATCCAGGCCAGCGGCGGCGCGGTACTGTCGCGGGTCAAGGATACCGATGTCGACGCCATGATCGTCAAGGCGGACCTGGCGCTCTACAAGGCCAAGGAGCTCGGCAAGAACGGTTGGCGGCTGTTCGAAGCCTCGATGGATGCCGCTTTCCGCAACCGTCAGCTGATGAAGGCGGATCTGCGCACAGCCGTGGAAAGCAACAGCCTGCGGGTAGTCTATCAGCCGATCGTGGCGATGAGCACCATGCGCATCGCCAGTTGCGAGGCGCTGTGCCGGTGGGATCATCCCGATCTCGGGCCGATCTCGCCCAGCATCTTCATTCCACTGGCCGAGGAAATGGGCATCATTTCCGAGATCAGCACCTTCGTGCTGCAGGCAGCCTGCGCCGAATGCGCCAAATGGCCGGACCAGACCAGCGTCTCGGTCAACCTCTCCGCCAAGGATTTCCGCAGCCGCGACGTCATCCAGAAGGTTCGCGATGCGTTGGCCGGCACCGGCCTCGCCGCCAGTCGGCTCGAGATCGAGGTCACCGAAACGGCGCTGCTCGACGACAAGTCGCTGACGCGCCAGTATATCGAGGAGCTGAAGCAGCTTGGCGTGCGCATCGCACTCGACGATTTCGGCACCGGCTATTCGAGCCTGAGCTACCTGCACAAGCTGCCGCTCGATAAGATCAAGATCGACCGCTCTTTCCTGATGGACGTCACCCAGAATCCCCGTTCGCTCGAGCTGCTCAAGGGTATCGTCAACCTGTCGCGGCCGCTGGGGCTTTCGGTGACCGTCGAAGGGGTCGAGACCTTCGAGCAGCTCAAGATCCTGGCGCTGCAGGTCAAGCCTGATCTTGTCCAGGGGTTCCTGTTCGGTTCGGCGCTCAGTGCTTCCGGCATCGAGACGATGTCGAACACGGTATGGCCGTTCGCCAAGGATATCAGGACCGCCAAAAAGGCGGTACGTCGCTGATTTGCGGCGCATGGCGCATGGTGCCCAGGCACTGAGAGCCCATCCCTGTTTCCATCAGGATTGAACAGGCTCCGAAGTTTCCTTGCACGTCGCGGGCCATGCCAAAATTTCCGCCGCTTCCCGTCATGTTCGCGATACGCTCTTTCCCCGTCGCGACGCAGAAAACGAAGAAAAGCACCAATTTTAGTTTTATTTTAGCAATCGTTAACCTTAACGACTGGTAAACGGCCTGCTTCCCATTTTCATCTTTTACATCCCAGGACCCTGTCGTAGTGTCGAATCGCGGCGGCAATGTACGGGGATTGAGTTGATGATTGTGCAGTTGAGTTCGCTTCGTCCGGTGACGGGCGAGGACGGCAAGGACGCCGCCGACACCATGTCCAGCTTCGCCCGCAACGTCTCGGCGATGCTTGAGCGGACAGAGTACCGCCGCTGCGACAAGGGCGAAGATCTCGAGGACATCTACCGCCTGCGCTACAAGTCATATCGCTCGAACGATATGGTGCCCGACAACGAAAACCATACCATTCACGATGAGCTCGACGAGGCACCGAACGTGTACCGCTTCGGGGTCTATATCGACCAGGAACTCGTCAGCACGCTGCGTATCCATCACGTCACCTTGGCGACGCCGATGTCGCCTTCCACCAAGGCCTTTGGCGACATCGTCATGCCGATGCTTCGTGACGGGCTGAGCTTCATCTGCCCCAGCCGGTTTGCGTCCGATCCCGAATGGTCGCGCGTCTACCCGCAGATCCCTTACCTGACGCTGCGGCTGGCCGGCATGGCGTGCTTCCATTTCAACGCGCCCTACTGCCTGTCGACCATTCGCGAGGATCACGCCGGCTTCTACAAGCGTATCTACTACTCGGAGAAGATCAGCGAGTCGCGCGCCTATCCGGGCGTTTTCAACAAGGTCGTGCTCTACCGCGCCGACGTCAACGCCATCCGTGAGCGGTCCTTCTCACGGTTCCCGTTCTTCCGCTCGACGCCAATGGAACAGCGCATGCTGTTCGACACGCCGCATGTCGGAGAACTCGCGCCGCTGACCATCCTGCCCACGGCAAAGTACTATCACGAAGCCGCCTGATACGGCAGGGTTCACATGATTTTGCAGGTCCGACAGGGAGCCTTTTGGCGACTTCGGCGTTCCGGGTGAGGCCACGAGCGGCGCTCCGGGTCGATTCTGACGTTTTTGAGGGAACCTGCCATGACCATTTCCACACTTGCGCTAACCCCGCTCATCTCGCTGATCGCCGGCGTGCTGATCCTGGTCATGCCAAGGCTGTTGAACTACATCGTCGCGCTCTACCTGATCGTCGTCGGGTTGCTCGGGCTTTTCCCGCATCTTGCCGGCTGAGGGCGTCGGCTTAGCCGCGCAAGCGTCCGCCTTCGGAGCATCTTTCCGCATCAAGCACCAGAATCCGCGATCGGATTCCGTCGCGCGTCGGCAGCCGGCTTCAACCTTTCTTTGAGGCAGTTGTCGGTTGTTGTGCGGCAATAGCGCCATTGCTCTCGGCCCGGCTTTTCGCTATGTGCCTGAAAGATGTCTTCGAAGGGGTATTCCTATGGCTGATCACTCGCCGACCGGTCCTGTCGAACTGGGCGCGAAGATGGACTATGCCGAGCATGACCGCACCTATGCGGGCTTCCTCGCGCTGGCCAAGTACGGGTCGCTGTTTTGCGGCGCCCTGCTCCTGGCGATGGCCTTCGGCTTCTTCGCGGGCGGCTTCTTCTCAGCGACCATTCTGTTCGTGCTGATTCTGGCTGTCGGCGCGTTTATCCTCCGATAGATTTTCCGACACCTTGTCCATGGCGCCGCCGCGAGGCCGGCCGGCGTCTTGCGGGAAATAGCTTCCGGCCGAAAGGATCATGCGGTGGGACAGACGGTTTTCATCCCTCGTGAGCTCGATGCCAACGAGCCGCGCGTCGCGGCCTCGCCCGATACGGTGAAACGGCTGGCGGCGCTGGGCTTCGACGTCGTCGTCGAGGCCGGTGCCGGTCTGAAATCGCGCATCATCGATGCCGACTACGCGAGCGCCGGCGCTGCCATCGGCAAGGTTTCCGATGTCGCCAAGGCCGATGTGGTGCTGAAGGTGCGTCGGCCTGATAATGCCGAGCTGAAGAGCTACAAGCCCGGCGCGGCTGTGATCGCCATCATGGACCCCTACGGCAACGATGCCGCCGTGGCGGCCCTTGCCAAGGCCGGCGTCACCGCTTTCTCGATGGAATTCATGCCGCGCATCACCCGCGCCCAGTCAATGGACGTTTTGTCCTCGCAGGCCAATTTGGCCGGCTATCAGGCGGTGATTGACGGCGCTTCGGAATATGACCGCGCCTTGCCGATGATGATGACGGCGGCCGGCACGGTGCCGGCGGCGAAGGTCTTCATCATGGGCGTCGGTGTCGCCGGCCTGCAGGCGATCGCCACCGCGCGTCGGCTTGGTGCGGTTGTCACCGCCACCGACGTTCGCCCCGCCGCCAAGGAACAGGTCGCCTCGCTCGGCGCCAAGTTCCTCGCGGTCGAGGACGAGGAATTCAAGGCGGCCGAAACGACCGGCGGCTACGCCAAGGAAATGTCGAAGGAATATCAGGCCAAGCAGGCGGCACTCACATCAGAGCACATCGCCAAGCAGGATATCGTCATCACCACGGCGCTTATTCCCGGCCGGCCGGCGCCCAAGCTGGTATCGGCGGCGATGGTCGCTTCGATGAAGCCGGGTTCGGTTCTCGTCGATCTGGCGGTCGAGCGCGGCGGCAATGTCGAGGGCGCCGAAGCCGGCAAGGTCGTCACCACCGCCAACAACGTCAAGATTGTCGGCCATCTCAATGTGCCAGGCCGCGTCGCGGCGTCAGCCTCGCTGCTTTATGCCAGGAACCTGTTCGCCTTTCTCGAGACGCTGGTCGACAAGACGACCAAGACGCTTGCCATCAACCGCGACGACGATCTGGTCAAGGCAACGATGCTGACCGATGGCGGCAAGGTGGTTCATCCGGCTTTCGTGAAGGCCGACCAGCAGCCGCCAAAGGGCCAATATGTCGAGCCGGCCGCGATCCCGGCCAAGACCATGGTCGCCGACGCTTCTCCCAAGAAAGCCGCGCCCAAGAAGGCGGCCGCACCCAAGTCGCCCTCGTCGAAGCCGAAAGGGATCGCGTGATGGACCAGACCCTGCAGAAAGCCCTCGACCAGCTCGACCAGGCCTCCGCCGCGGTTCGGCTGGCAGTGCACAATCTGGCGACCGCGCCTGGCGGCACTGACGCGGCCGGTGATGCCGCGCATGCGCTCTCCGGCGGTGCCATCGATCCCTTCGTCTTCCGCTTCGCCATCTTCGTCCTGGCGATCTTCGTCGGCTACTACGTCGTCTGGTCGGTGACCCCCGCACTGCATACGCCGCTGATGGCCGTCACCAATGCCATCTCTTCGGTCATCGTCGTCGGCGCGCTGCTTGCCGTCGGCATCGCCGCCTCCGGTGTTGCCGCGGGCTTCGGCTTCGTCGCGCTGATGCTGGTTTCGGTCAACATTTTCGGCGGCTTCCTCGTCACCCAACGCATGCTGGCCATGTACAAGAAGAAGGACAAGTAGAGCGCCATGAACGCCAACTTCGCGTCCTTCCTCTACCTCGTCTCCGGTGTCCTGTTCATCATGGCGCTGCGCGGCCTGTCGCATCCGACCACCAGCCGCCAGGGCAATCTCTACGGCATGATCGGCATGGGCATCGCCATCGCCACCACGCTGGCGCTGGCAACCCCCTCGGCCGGCCGCTTCGGCCTGATTGTGCTCGGCCTGGCCATTGGTGGCAGTGTCGGCGCCGTCACCGCGCGCCGCATCGCCATGACCTCGATGCCGCAGCTGGTCGCCGCCTTCCACTCGCTGGTCGGCCTCGCCGCCGTCATGGTGGCGGCCGCCGCCATCTATGCGCCGGAAAGCTTCGGCATCGGCACGGATGGCCACATCCATGCCCAGGCCCTGATCGAGATGAGCCTTGGCGTCGCCATCGGCGCCATCACCTTCACCGGCTCGGTCATCGCCTTCCTCAAGCTCGATGGCCGCATGTCCGGCAAGCCGATCATGATCGGCGGACGCCACTTCATCAACGCGGCACTTGCCATCGCGCTCGTCGTGCTGATCGTGCTGCTGGTGACCACCGAGTCCAAGCTGGTCTTCTGGCTGATCGTTGCCGCCTCGCTGGTGCTCGGTATCCTGCTGATCATCCCGATCGGCGGCGCCGACATGCCGGTCGTCGTCTCGATGCTCAACTCCTATTCGGGCTGGGCGGCGGCCGCACTCGGCTTCACGCTCGGCAATCTGGCGCTGATCATCACCGGTGCGCTGGTCGGCTCATCCGGCGCGATCCTGTCCTACATCATGTGCAAGGGCATGAACCGAAGCTTCATCTCGGTCATTCTCGGCGGCTTCGGTGGGGAGACTGCAGCGGCTGCCGATGACGGCATCGAACGCACGGTCAAGCAGGGTTCTGCCGACGATGCCGCCTACCTCATGATGAACGCTCAGAAAGTCATCATCGTGCCGGGCTACGGCATGGCGGTCGCCCAGGCGCAGCACGCACTGCGCGAAATGGCTGACAAGCTCAAGGCCAACGGCGTCGACGTGAAGTACGCCATTCATCCGGTCGCCGGCCGCATGCCCGGCCACATGAATGTGCTGCTCGCCGAAGCCAATGTGCCCTACGACGAAGTGTTCGAGCTTGAGGACATTAATTCGGAGTTCGCGCAGGCCGATGTCGCCTATGTCATCGGCGCCAACGACGTCACCAACCCTTCCGCTCGCGACGACAAGTCGTCGCCCATCTACGGCATGCCGATCCTCGACGTCGACAAGGCGCGCACCTGCCTGTTCGTCAAGCGCTCGCTCGGTTCCGGGTATGCCGGTATCGACAACACGCTGTTCTACAAGGACGGCACCATGATGCTGCTCGGTGACGCCAAGAAGATGACCGAAGAGATCGTCAAAGCCATGGATCACTGATCCCGCCACGGCGCGACTGACCCAAAAGCAAAAGCCCGGCGCGAGGCTGGGCTTTTGCTTTTCAATGGCGGAGCCGGTTCAGCGGCTGGCGATAAAAACCGCTTCCTCATCGTCGCGCTGCCTGCCCCCAAGGGCCGCGGCAGCACTGGCGATGAAGGCGCCGATGACCAGCGAGAGCGCACCAAGCAGGGCAAACGTCGCGCTGGCCTTCCTGGCGGTGTCGGCGGCCTGCTGCGCCTTGGCCTTGGCGTCCTGGGCCTTGGCGAGGACGGCATCCACCCGGGTCCTGGCGTCTGCTTCCGAAAGCCCTGTGCGAACGGCGACCAGCTGCGACAGATAGGTTTTGTCGTCTGCGGAAACCTCGCCTGCCGCGACGCCGGCGATCAGGATGCGCGAAGCCTGCCCAACCGCGGCTGCATCGCTGTCCGGATTGGCGGCCGCAAGCTTGCTCGGGTCAGCCGGACGAAACAGTGAATCCACCAGGTAGGAGATCGCATTGTCGGCCGATGCGCTGCCGGCATTGGCCGAAGCCCCCGCCGATGCGCCCATGGCCGCGCCAGACGCGATGGTGGACACGGCCTGCACGCCTGAGCCGATGGCAGCGGAAAGGGCGGAGCCAAGCACGCCGACGACGAGCAAGGTGGCCAGCGCCCAGGCGAGAAAGCCGTGTGCGGTGTCCCGGAAATACACCTCATCGGTGTGGATGCCGACCCATTTGGTGCGCAGCCGCCCAGCAAGATAGCCTCCGACACCCGAGGACAGCCATTGCACGATGACAAGCCATACGGCGGTGGATGCCGCGAAAGTGGTGACCGATGCGCCGGATCCCGACCATGGCGACACCATGGTCAATCCCAGCCCCGAACCGAGCAGCATGAAGATGAAGGTCAACGTCGAGGCCGCGAAGGCACCGGCGATGATCGGCCCCCAACTGACGGCGGTGGAGGAGGATTCTGTTGAAGTAAAAAGGTCGACCGCCGATAGGGTGGACTGCATGGAAGCCCCCTACCGTACGAACAGCATGATCAGAATGATGATCGGGATCGGAATACCGAGCAACCAGAGCAAAATGCCGCGTCCCATGAAAGCCTCCTGTAAGAAATTGTGATCGATGTTGTCACAATGTCCCGCAGGGACTTCCGTTCCGGCGCGTTGTAAAATGATTTTGTTGCCGCCGGTGGAAAAATTGGCGCGCCGCAGCGCGCCAATTCAGATAATGCCCAGATCAGATATCCAGATTGGCGACCGACAGCGCGTTGTCCTGGATGAACTCGCGCCTGGGTTCGACCTCGTCGCCCATCAGTCGCGAGAACAGCGAATCCGCATCGGTCGCGTCGTTGACCTTGACCTGCAGCAGCGAGCGCACGTTCGGATCGAGCGTGGTTTCCCACAGCTGTTCGGCGTTCATCTCGCCGAGACCCTTGTAGCGCTGCATTGTCAGGCCCTTGCGCCCGGTCGCAAAGACGGCATTGAGCATCGCCAGCGGCCCCGAGATGGTTTCGGAGACATCCTTGCGGCGCAGCACCGGCGGCGACCCGTAGACCTCGCTGAGGCGCTGTGCGTAGCGGTCGAGCTGGCGTGCGTCGGCCGAATTGATCAGCGCCAGGTCGAGATGTGCGTATTCCTTGACGCTGCGCACCGTGCGCTCGAACACATAGCCGCCGACACCCTCGTTCGAGGTCGACATGCGGCCGGTCCAGCCGCGCTCGGTGTCCTCGGCGATGATGTCGAGGCGTTTTGCAATCCGCTCCGCCATGTCGTTGGCGCGGCCGAGATCGGTGAACACGTCCGGGTTGAGCCCGCCGGCGATCGCCGCCTGCTCGACGACACCTCTGTTGTAGCGCGTGTGCAGGCCGTTGATCAGCTGGCGCACCGCCAGTGCGTCGTCGATGGCTCCGCGTAGGTCCTGTCCGATGCGAACTTCGCCCGAGCCGAGCGTAAGCGATGCTTCCTCCAGTCCCGAGCCGATCAGGAACTCCTCGAAGGCGCTCTCGTCCTTGATATATTGCGAGCTCTTGCCGCGCGTCACCTTGTAGAGCGGCGGCTGGGCGATGTAGAGATGGCCGCGCTCGATCAGCTCTGGCATCTGCCGGAAGAAGAAGGTCAGCAGCAAGGTTCTGATATGGGCGCCGTCGACGTCGGCGTCGGTCATCAGGATGATCTTGTGGTAGCGCAGCTTGTCGGCGTTGAACTCGTCCTTGCCGATCGAGGTGCCGAGCGCCGTGATCAACGTGCCGATCATGTCGGAGCCGAGCATGCGGTCGAAGCGCGCCCGCTCGACATTGAGGATCTTGCCGCGCAACGGCAGGATCGCCTGGTTCTGGCGCGAACGCCCACCCTTGGCGGAGCCGCCGGCGGAATCACCCTCGACGATGAAGATTTCGGATTTCGCCGGGTCGCGTTCCTGGCAGTCGGCCAGTTTGCCGGGCAGGGAAGTGACGCCGAGCGAACTCTTGCGGGTGATATCGCGCGCCTTGCGCGCCGCTTCGCGTGCCGCAGCGGCCTGGATCACCTTGTCGACGACCACCTTGCCTTCGCTCGGGTGTTCTTCCAGCCAGGTGCCGAGCGCTTCGTTGACCAGGCCCTCGACGACAGGGCGGACTTCCGACGAGACCAGCTTGTCCTTGGTCTGCGAGGAGAATTTCGGGTCGGGAACCTTGACCGACAGCACCGCCGTCAGGCCTTCGCGGCAATCGTCGCCGATCAGCGAGACCTTTTCCTTCTTGGTCAGGCCAGAGGATTCGCCATAGCCGGTGATCTGGCGCGTCAGTGCACCGCGAAAGCCGGCCAGATGCGTGCCTCCATCGCGCTGCGGGATGTTGTTGGTGAAGGCCAGCACGTTCTCGTGGTAGCTGTCGTTCCACCACATCGCCACTTCGACGGTGATCCCGTCGCGCTCCGCCTTGATGGCGATCGGCTTGTCGATCAGCGGTTTCTTGACCCGATCGAGATATTTGACGAATTCTTCGAGGCCTCCATCATAGTGCAGCTCATGGCGCACGACATCGGCGTGACGGGCGTCGGTCAAAATGATGCGCACGCCAGAATTGAGGAAGGCAAGCTCGCGCAGGCGGTGTTCCAGCGTGCCGAAGTCGAACTCGACCATGGTGAAGGTCTCGGCCGACGGGAAGAAGGTGATCTGGCTGCCGCTGCGGCCCTCATAGGTGCCCGGCTGCTTGTCCTGCTCATAGGTGCCGGTCGCCTTCAGCGGTGCGTCGGCATTGCCATGCGTGAAACTCATCTCGAAGATCTGGCCGTTACGGCGGATCTTCAGCTTCAGCCACGCCGACAGCGCGTTGACCACCGAGACGCCGACGCCATGCAGGCCGCCCGAGACCTTGTAGGAGTTCTGGTCGAACTTGCCGCCGGCATGCAGCTGCGTCATGATCACTTCGGCCGCCGAAATGCCTTCTCCGGTGTGGATATCGGTCGGAATTCCGCGGCCATTGTCGATCACGGTGACCGAACCGTCGGGGTTGAGCGTCACGGTGACGAGGTCGGCGTGACCGGCCAGCGCCTCGTCGATAGCGTTGTCGACCACTTCATAGACCATGTGATGCAGGCCCGAACCGTCGTCGGTATCGCCGATGTACATTCCGGGGCGTTTGCGGACAGCGTCCAACCCCTTCAAAACCTTGATGGAATCGGCGCCGTATTCGGCTTCAGCGCCGTTGTTGTTGTCGATCTGATCGCTCATGAAAACCTGTTGTCTGGATGCCGCTTGCACAGCGCAAAAAATCCGCGCCGAATCGCGCCTCTGATATCGACTAGATATAGGCGCAAAAGGCGGTTTTTCCAAGGTTTGCAGGCGTTTCACGGGGAATGAGCCGGCTGTCCACGACAGGCTCTCGCCAAGCCCTATTTCACCTTGGCCAGCCGGTCCTCGAGAAACTTGATCATGAACCTGTATCGCGGCGCCAGCCGCCCGCTACGGTCGAGCTCCAGCGTCATGTCGAGCGCTTGCGAGAGCACCGTCTTGGGGTTCTTGGCGACCTGAGCGTAGTCGATCATGGCAACCACCAGGTCGCGCTGCCAGGTGGCGTTGTCCGGATCTGCCTCGGCAAGCCGCTGGCGGATGTCCAGGCTGTCCTGGAAAGCCTGCCGCGCGCCTTTGACGTCGCGCTGCTTGGCCTTGAGCATGCCGATCTCGGACAGCGTGATCGACAGGTCGCGTTGCCAGTCGGCATTGGCTGGATCGAGCTTGGCCAGTCGGTCGGCGATAGCGAAACTGTCTGTATAGGCGTTGAGCGCTCCAGCGCGGTCGCCCTGTATCGCCAGAATGCCGGCGACCTTCTCCAGGTTGACCGAAAGGTCGCGTTGCCAGTCGGTGTTGGCGGGGTCACTGGCCGCCAGCACGCGGGCTATCGAGAGCGCTTGCCTGTAGGCGGCGAGGGCTGCCGGCCAGTCCTCCTGGTCGCCCAGCGCATTGCCGATTTTTGCGTTGCCGACAGACAAGTCGCGCTTCAGCTCACTGTTGTCGGGGTCGCGGCTCACCAGCCGCTCGACGATCGCATAGCCCGCTTTATAGGACGCGAGTGCGCCCGCCGCATCGCCGCGCTCGCGCTTGAGGTCGCCGATCGTATCATGGCTGACCGACACATCGCGCTGCCGTTCGGCATCTTGCGGCTTCTTTTCGGCCAATGCCAATCGGATCTTCAGGCTCTCCTCGTAGGCCACTTGGGCGTTGTCCAACTGGCCGGTGATACGCGCCAGTGCACCGATCTCGTCATAGCTGATGGTCAGGTCGCGCTGCAGTTCGGCGCGCTCCGGCTCGTTGTCGGCAAGCTGCTTCTTGACCGACAGGCCCTCCTGGTAGATTTGCGAGGCCCCAGCCAGATCGCCCTGCGTCACAAGCACATTGCCGATCTTGTCGTCGGCCATGGCGAAGTCGCCGAGCCATGACAGCCGATCGGGTTCGGCAGTGGTCAAATCCCTGAGCATGGTTCTGGCGGTCCGATAGTTCTCCAGCGCTTCCGGCAGATCCCCTTGCGCCAGCTTGATGTTGCCGAGCTTGATGTGGCTGACGGCAAAATCGCGCTTGACGCTCGGGTCGGTTTCCCGGGCCGAACGCAGCTCGAGATTGGATACCAGCGCTGCAAAGGCGCGGCCTGCCGCATCGGTGTTGCCGACAAGGGTGTAGAGCTTGCCGAGCTCGTCCAGCGTGCGGATCTGGCGGTCGGCCTGGTCCAGGGTCAGATCGGTCTGCCCGGCCTCGCCGTAAAGGGCCAGGACCGATTCATAATCCCTGATGGCCGTGGCGTAGTCGAGGTCGGCGCGCGCCGCACCGCCGGACAGAAAACGTGTCGCCGCCTCGGACAGCGTGCGGCCGACGAAATTGGCCTTCAAGGCGTTGCGCGAAACATTGTCGATGTCGGCGGCCTTTGCGAGGATGGCGCGAGCCCCATCGAAGGCGCCGAGCGAAAGCTGCTCCTCGGCCTGCCGGCGCAGCTCCGTCACCTGCGGATCATCGGAGGCGAGCGTCCTCATTTCGCCGCGCACCTTGACGAAGGCGTCGGCCGCCTCGCGCAGCCTGGCATTCAGGCTGTCCGCCGAAAGGTGGCTGGCGTCGGAGCTGATCAGCACGCCGTAGAGAGGCGCCAGCGGCATGTCGGCATCGCTGGCAACCTGCTCGACCTCACCGCGCATTTCCGGCGTCACGTCGGCCATGGCAAGCAACAGGCGCTCGCGCTCGGGCAAGTCCTGCCTCGCCTTCGCGGCAAAGAACAGCTTCGGCAGGCCGCTCTCGACATAGGGCAGCTGCTTGCCCCGCGACAAATCATAGACCTCCTGCTGCACCAGCGTCAGCACCGAGCGGATCTCGAGCCCGTCGGTGCCGAGATATTTGGTCAGCGCTGTCGTGAACGGCGAATTCTGGCCAGTCCCGTCGGCGGCCGTCTCACCCGGTGCGGCCGAGAAGGCAAACAGGATGTTTTCGGCGCGGCCAGTCCGGCCGAGACCCGGCTTCACCTTGTCGGCGACATCCTTGGCCAGCGAGGTCGCGCCGCGCCCTTCACCGTTGCTTCCCGAGAAGGGATCGCTGCGGCAGGCGTCGAGCATGATCAGGCCGACCTTGGCGGTGGCCGCCACGGTCTCGCGCACCTCCTCCAGCGGCAGGCTGGTCTTCTCCAGCGCATCGAGCGAGGAGGCGTCGGCATCGACCGGCAGCAGCCGGTTGTCGCCCGAGATTTCGACACCGTGGCCGGAGAAATAGACCAGCGCCACGTCGGCGCCTTTGGCATCCTGGCGAAAATCGTCGAGCGCGCGGCGCATGCGCCGCAGGTCGCGGTTGGTTTCGAGGACGACCTCGAAGCCGAGCTTCTTCAGCACCGCTGCCATCGCCTCGCCGTCATGGACCGGATTGGCAAGCGGCCGGATCAGGCGGTAGTCGTCGTTGGCGATGACCAGTGCCACGCGTCGCTCAGCCACCGCGGCGGCGGTGCTCATGAGCATCAGCAGCAAGGCAAAAAGCAAGCGCAAGTCGAACCGCCCCCCGGCTTGTCCATTTGCGCGAACATTCCACCTCTTTATGGCATGAGCAAGCCGGGCTTTTGGTGGAAAGCCGCCGCCTTCAGGCAGCCCGCATCGGCTTCAGAGCCTCGCTCCAGCGCAACAGCTCGTCGAGCATGGTTTTGGTTCCGCCCTGCACCTGTTCGCTGGCGTTGAAAACGCCGTTCTCGTCGAGTAGTTTCTGGTACATCGGCAGCGCGACGCCTTCCGAGATCGGCATGACACCCACCGAGGTCAGCAGCGGCTTCAGCGCTTGCGCCGCGCGCAGGCCGCCGGAGACGCCGCCATAGCTGAAAATGGCGGCTGCCTTGTACTTCCATTCGCGCGAGAGATAGTCGATCGCGTTGACGATCGCCGGCGCTACGAAATAATTGTATTCCGGCGCCACGAACACGAAGGCATCAGCGGCATCGATCGCCTTGGACCAGGCTTTGGTATGATCGTTCTGGTAATTGCCAAGCCTTGGATGGTGCGGTTCGTCCAGCACCGGAAGCTTGAACGCATCGATGTCGGTCAGTACAGGCTCGAATTTCCCGTGCTCGCGCGCGAACGTCTCCAGCCACTCGGCAAAAACCGGTCCTGCGCGGCCTGGCCGTGTGCTGCCGATGATGATGTTCAACTGGTGCTTCAAGGCGGGGCTCCTGCGGTGGCGGTATCCATTGGTGACTGCCACCTAGGGCATGCCGCTCGGGGCAACAAGAAGGCACCTCGCGGTAACCGGTCACATTCCGGAGAGTAGGGCCTTGCCGTTCGGTCACATGGACGCCTGCTTTGCGGCCCACTACATTGGGTCATCAGCGGAGCACAGCATGGACATCCAGCCCGCCCCCTTCATTCCTCCAGCGCCGAAGCCGCGCACGACGCCGCCCTCGACGCTGGAGATGATCCGCATCGTCTACCGCAACCCGCTCGAATTGTGGGGTGAGCATACCTACAACGAGCCGTGGATCTCGGCGAATGGCGTTGGTGGACATCTGATCGTCGCCAATGATCCCGGCCTGATCCGCCATGTGCTGGTCGACAACGCCAGGAACTACAAGATGGCGACGGTGCGCCAGAAGATCCTGCGGCCGATCCTGCGTGACGGCCTGCTGACCGCCGAGGGCGAGGTCTGGAAGCGGTCGCGCAAGGCGATGGCGCCGGTGTTCACGCCGCGCCATATCTTCGGCTTTGCCCAGCCGATGCTGAGGCGCACGCAGGACTTCGTCACCCGCTACGAAGACGGCGGCACGTCTGACATAGCCCATGACATGACGCTGCTCACCTATGACATCCTGGCCGAGACGCTGTTTTCCGGCGAGATCGCAGGCGAGCCTGGCAGTTTCGCCAACGAGATCGACCGCCTGTTCGAGACGATGGGTCGCGTCGACCCCCTCGACCTGTTGCGCGCGCCCGACTGGCTGCCGAGGCTGACCCGCATCCGCGGCCGCAAGACCATGGCCTATTTCCGCAAGATCGTCACCGATACGGTCAAGATGCGTGAAGCGAAATTCAAGCGCGACCCCGATGCCGTGCCGCAGGATTTCCTGACGCTGCTGCTCAAGGCCGAAGGACCCGACGGGCTGACGCGGGCCGAGGTCGAGGACAATATCATCACCTTCATCGGCGCCGGCCATGAGACGACCGCGCGGGCTCTGGGCTGGACGCTCTATTGCCTGGCTGAATCGCCGTGGGAGCGCAACCGGGTCGAGCAGGAGATCGACCAGGTGCTGGCGCGCGAGCCCGATCCGACGAAATGGCTGGACGCCATGCCGTTCACGCGTGCGGCGTTCGACGAAGCGCTCAGGCTCTATCCGCCGGCGCCGTCGATCAACCGCGAGCCGATCGAACCGGAAATGTGGAAGGATCTTTATATCCCCAAGCACGCCGCGGTTCTGGTGATGCCATGGGTCGTGCATCGCCACAGGAAACTGTGGGACCGGCCGGATGCCTTCATGCCGGAGCGCTTCCACCCGGGAAATCGCGAAAAGATCGACCGCTTCCAGTATCTGCCGTTTGGCGCCGGCCCGCGCGTCTGCATCGGCGCCAGCTTCGCCATGCAGGAGGCGATCATCGCGCTGGCGATCATGCTGTCGCGCTTCCGTTTCGACACCACCGCCGAAACCAAACCCTGGCCGGTACAGAAATTGACGACACAGCCGCAAGGCGGTTTGCCGATGCGGGCGACGCCCCGCCATCGTTAAGGTGAGAGACCCTTCTGGGAACTATGCTGCGGGCCTGCGTTGCTGGAACTGGCCGGCGGCGCGGTAGCGCCAGAGATAGCTGGGCAGGATCGTCGCGATCGATTGCGGCTGGATGCCGAGCCCCGCAAGCGTCCTGTTGGTCTTGTTGGCGGCGTCCGAAACGATGTTGTGCTCGCGCAGCTGCATCACCTGGTCCTTGGTCAGCAGCGGATTGGGCAACAGGCCGAGGATCGAGGCCTGGATGTTGGCCACCCACCACGGCACCGGCACCAGCAGGCGCTTGCGCTCGATCACTTCAAGCAGCTCTTCCATGCACTCCTTGAAGGTCAGCACCTTCGGTCCACCCAGTTCATAGATCTGGCCGCCATCGATCTTGCCGTCGACCGAGCGCGCCACCGCTTCGGCAACGTCGCCGACATAGACCGGCTGGAACTTGGTCTGGCCGCCGCCGATCAGCGGCAGTACCGGCGAATAGCGCGCCATGTTGGCGAAGCGGTTGAAGAAGCCGTCTTCGGGTCCGAAATTGATCGACGGCCGCAAGATCACGGTGTCCTTGATCGTCTCCAGCACAGCCTTTTCGCCAAGCGCCTTGGTGCGCGCGTAGTCTGATTCGGAGTCCAGATCGGCGCCAAGCGCAGAAATGTGGGTCAGGCCGGCGCCGACCGAGCGCGCGGCCTCGGCCACTGCGCGGGCGCCGAACTCGTGGACGGCGGAGAATTTCTGCCGGCCGCTCTCATGCAGGATGGCGACCAGATTGACGACATGGTCGGCGCCCTGAACGGCGCGGTCGACCGACCAGCGTACGCGCACATTGGCCTGCACCGGCTGGATCTGGCCGACATTGCCGAGCGGCTGCAGATGGCCGGCGAGATCGGGCCGCCTGCAGGCGACCCGGATGCGATAGCCGCGCTTGGCCAACGCGCGCACGACATGGCGGCCGACAAAGCCTGACCCGCCAAAGACGACGACGAGCTTTGGGGTCTGCAGGATTTCGGTCATGGCTGGCTCCGGCGCTCGCAAGCTTGGCTGAAGCCGTTTCATAATCCGTTTCGCGCCAAAGGCAAAGGGCGACGCGTCGTCGCTATCAGCCTGTCAGAACGCTTTGCCGATACGGGCGTCGACCGAATGGCGGTTGCCGCCGCGAATGACGAAGAAGAGCAGGATCGCCGCCCACAGCAGCGACTTTTCCGCGCCCGAATAACCTTGGTCCATCGTGACCCAGTGGAACCAGACCGTGACCAGCAGCACGAACAGGCCGGCAAAGGCGGCCGGCCGCGTCAAAAATCCGATGGCGATGAAGATGCCGCCGAAGAATTCAGTGCAGGCCAGAAGCAACGACCACAACGCGCCCGGATAGAAGCCGAGACCTTCGACCATCTCGGCAGCGCCGAAAGGATTGGTGATCTTCTGCGAACCGTGGATGGCGAGAAACCCACCGGCGACGACGCGAAGAACGGTTTCGGCACCATCGTGCAGAGCCGCGTAAAACCTGCCAAGGACCGGGATGACAAGGGCGTTGCGGGGATTGTCCGTGCTTGCCGACATTATAGCTCCTCTGTTTTGCTCAATCAGCGCAAACGGCCGATTGGGTTCGCCGAAGTCAAATAAACAAAAGTTGACCAAAAGAGGAATGTTTTACTATTGTGGGATCAAAACGCAGAAAACCCCACCGAAGCGGGGTTTTCCGGGTGACTTCCATGCGAAGTCAGGGGCCGACGGAGCGGCCTGACCTGAGACGGTATCAGGAGGGCGTGAAGCAAGTACGCCCACCCCAGCCCTGAACATCCGACATGGTGCCACCAACCTTCTTGCAGGCGGCGACGAAATCGGCGCTGCAATTGGCGAATTTTGCATGGCCGTTCTTGCAGTAGTGGTCTTCGGTGGCGCCGCCGCTCGGGGCAGTGATGACACCCGGGCTGGACGGCTTGACCGGCGCGGCCTTCAGGGTGGCTGCCTGTGTGGCACCCATGAACGAGCCGAGCAGAAGGACGGCGGTCAGCATGGTGATCTTGGTGTTGGTCATGACAATTTCCTTTTGATTTGGGTTGAGTTTTCCGAGGCGCCAAGGACCGGCCTTCGCGTGATGCAGGCTTTCGATTTCGGTTTGCTGCTTCCCCCGGTGTGGATCGGGCAAGCTCGCCTTGCCCTGGACAAAGCTGGGTCGCAGCAAGGCGCGGAAAGGTTCAGCAGCGCGCAAAGAAAATCGCGCCCCGCCGCGCTTGCGGCGGGCAGATATGAGGTAACTATCTGATATCTAACCAGTAATTTAGGAAGAATAGCGGGCGGCAAATTCGGAAATGCGCTGCACCACGGCCTTCGACGCGGTGATGCCGCGCGCTTGCGCCTTCTCGGCGGCCTCTGCGCGGGCACGGCCCGGCACATGCACGCCGAAGCGCCGCCGCAGCCGGTCGAGCTGATCCTTCATTCGTTGCTCGAAATCCGGGTCGAGCAGCTTGGGTTCGATAGCAAGCACGAACAGTCCCGTGCCGGGGCTGTCCGGCCCGCCGCTGAACCACGGCGCGTCCAGCGACCAGTTGGCGCCCGACAGGCCCGCCGCCAGCACCTCGACCATCAGCGCGATGTTGGCGCCGCGCTGGCCGCCGAAGGCAAGCATGGCGCCTTTCATGGCGGCAGCCGGATCGGTGGTCGGGTTGCCGCTGGCGTCCAGCGCCCAGCCTTCCGGGATTGTCTTGCCGTCCTCAGCCGCTTTGCGGATGTTGACGAAAGCGGTGGCGCTCGACGACTGGTCGATGACCAGCGGCGCCCCGTCGGCGGCAGGCGCGGCAAACGACATCGGGTTGGTGCAGTAGACCGGCTTGACCGAGCCCGAGCCGGCAAGCACGGCCGGGCCGTTGGTGGCTGCGAACGACACCAGTCCTTGTGCTGCCAGCCTTCCGGTGAAATAGCCGAGCGCGCCGCATGTATAGGCGTTCTTCTGCGAGAAGATGGCGACGCCGAACAGCTTTGCAGCCTTGGCGAGGTCGTCGATGGTGCGGTCGAAGCCGGTATGCGCGAGCCCGCCGCGTGCATCGGAGAGATAGACCGCCAGCGCCGGCCGGGTGATCACCGGGTCGGCATTGCCGTCGATGCGTCCGGCTTCCAGTGCCTCGAGGTAATCGATGAAATGCGACAGTCCGACGGAGGAGAGTCCTTCGGCCTCGGCTGATATGATCGAAGCAGTGAGCGATTGTGCCGCTTCCTCATTGGCGCCGGCGCCAAGTGCCGCCATCCGGCACAGTCCTTTTGCCTGGTCGAGACTGAGTTGCATCATGGCCGTCCTAGGGGAGGAAGGGGATAGGGGAATAGGGGAGTACGAGAGTAGGGACAGTGGGCAGTGAATAGCGAATGGGGATGGAAATGTGAATGTGGATAGTAGCCTGATACTCCCCTACTCCCCTACTCCCCTCTAACCAATCTTGTTCGGGATCCGCGCCTCGATCCTGCTGAAGGCGAAGACCAGAATGCCGGTGATCGTCATGTAGATCAGCGCCAGCAGCAGCAAGGGTTCATAGGTGAGGTAGGTGTCCTGCCGCACCTTGGACGAAACGGCGAAGATGTCGATGACGCTGATCGTCGCCACCAGCGGCGTCGATTTCAACTGCAGCACGGTCTCGCCG
>NZ_RZQL01000057.1 GCF_003997935.1 Mesorhizobium sp. M7A.F.Ca.US.006.01.1.1 | reverse complement strand
CAAGGGAATCGCAAAACCGAATTGCAGGAAAACAGCGTCCAAATACCGCTAATCCTGCAATTCCAAAGCCGCTATCCGCCTCAATCAACAGGCCAGATCAATGGCTTGCGGATAGTTCACGGCCGACTCACTATTTCTATGCTGAACAGTCTCGCCTGAGTATATGTTTTAGCTAGTCGCTAATTAGACGGAATTCTGCCAGTCTGCATTCCCCCCTGATCTGATGTAGAGCAGCTTCCAAGTGGGAATTAGCCCCCCATCGACCGGATCGGGCGACACGAACATGCGCTGAAGGCTTGGCGGAACGGCTACTGGGACCATGATGCTACTCGAATGCAAGATAGTGTCAGAACGTCCCGGGAAGGCTGCAGGCAGGGGATGTCAGGTCAATCAGCCTATAGATATGATACCGCCCATTCGCTGAGACTTCACGATGGGCATAGGAGGTGGGAATTCTTGCCTTGAGATGGACGCGGCTGTCGGAGCAGGCGAGCACGGCAGCAGCGATGGCCTGAACCTTCGGGCCGCTGACAAAAACGTTCACCACCGCACGCGAGCCGAACCCGTCGAGATACGTCTCGAAAGCATCGAGGTGGGCCATCAGCCCGAAAGCCTGGATGTCGCGAACTTCGCCATCTTCGAGCCGGTGGGTTTCACGTACCTTGGCCACCTGTTGATCGAGCAAAGCATCGATATGCGCATTCTTGTCGCTTCTTGGGACGAGGAGCGAGATCCGTTCCGGACTGACGATATCGATCAATCCGTAGAATACGTCGGCATCTCCTCCGATCCCCACGAGCAGGACTTTCTCTTCGCCCATTCCTCCGCTGCCTTGAAGATGAGGGACGGTGACGTATCGGTCCAAGCCGCTGGAAAAATCCTCTTTGCCGATCGCGTTCCCGTAGATACCTTCGGCGTACCCGAATTCGAGAGACTGAATCGACATTTTCTTGAATGCCACCGCAATCAGCCATTGGATGTAGATTCGCGGCATCGTCGAGCACTCGACGAAAACCTTCCGCAGGCTTCCTTCGTATGAGCCACATGAAGCGGCCATCTGAGTGAGCAGGTGATCGAGGAGATTGATGTTCTTCTGATACTCGATGGAAGGCTCGAGGGTGATCACAGTCACTTCGACGCCCCATCGGGTACCCATAGCGATGAGCTTTCGCCGGTTTTCTTCGACGGCTGGGACGTTCGCTTCCTTCAGAGCAAAGTCCAGAACCACGATCTTGCCGACCTTCAGGTCAAGATGGTTTTCGAACGCGGCGAAACGCGTTTCCCATCCAAGCGCGACGATCGCGATATCTGCCTCCATCGTTTCGCAGGTACCTGCATCTCTCGCCTTCTCGGTGACGGCCAGATGGCCGAAGACTCGATACTCGACAGTTGAAGCGGTCATTCGAGATCGCTCTCGAAAAGCGAGTGCTGGAATTCGGTCTTGAGTGCGGGCCGCGCGACGAGCTCCTTAAACACCGAGTCGGCCCAGTCTTCTGGGAGCCGATGCCTGGTAAAAAGCAGGTCGACCATCCGCGCCGCAGGGATTGTGTTGATTTCGTACGGGCCGCGATAGGAGAACCCGAAGTAAGGTGCAAATCGCCGATGCAATCTGATCATCATCTCCTTCGATGCGGGGTCGGCGCGGTCCACCTCAAAGTTGCCGGCGGCGGAGACCTCCCGGATAAACCCATCCCTTTCCGCCCGACGCAGGACCTCGTCCAGTTTTCCGCTGGGTTGCTCCAGTCGGTTCACCAGCGAGCGCATTTCCTTTAGATCAACCCTGAAAATGCCTCTCTCTGTCGTTCCTAGAGCATTTTCTTCGGCAAACTCTGTCTGGAGGCGAGCGGTCAGGTAACCCAACGCCCGCACCATGCGCACGCTCTCTTCTTCGTACGGATGTGAAAGCGCCTGAAGTCCATCAAGCTTCCGTTGAGAGGCGGCGTTCACAGCCTGTCTCTGCTGTTCGAGATGAATCTGTAAATCCGAGTTGATGAATTCCACCAGTTTTCGTGGATCACTGGAACTCGGAACACTGCGGCGGAAGATCTCTCCCATTATATCAAGGAAATCGCGTATACAGACGTCGCTCAATGATGTGATGATCTGGTGCCCTACGTACGGGTAGTCATGCAGACGCAGCATCTGGCACGCTTTCAGAAAAGCCCATCCCTGTTTCCGGGCGATCGACCTCTTCAGATTTGAAGCATCCGCCTTGCTCATGGGCCGGCGCTTAATTTCCGGGTTCATGAGCGCGAGCGCCAGCCCTTCGGCATAAGGGCGCGCTTTTCGATCAAGAAGGAATTGCTGCTGATCCGCCGTCCTCAAATTCACGGAGAGGAATTCACGTGCTGCATCAGCAAGTGCCACAAGCTCTTCTCTGCCCTCGGAATGACCCGATATGATAACCCGCTCGATGATGTCATTGACGGAAAGCCGCCCCAGCCGGTTTTTGAGCGAAAACGCGCTGAGCGCATCGTTGCGCTCGAGATCACTCCGCAGATGGTCAGGAAGCGCATAGTACAGCCGAAGCGACGACACGTTCTCGCACAGCGTGGCGAACTCCCTCGGATCGACTGAATCAAGATTCTCGACGTCCCGGTCAGCATTCGAGAGCGACTGGCCGGGTATGATCGTCCGGATCGTGTCGTAGAGGCCGCCGATGTAGGCGAGGACCCATTTCACGTTGCCGCGCGTCTTTCTCACCAAGGTGTTCAGGAACTGCTGTTGGAGCGGTGTCAGTGCTTCACAGTCGTCAATCAGTATCTTGAAGAAGGGCGCCCTGTCACCGGCGAAAGATGGGCCATTTAAAAGTGGAGTGATCGCGGTCGCGACCTTGTTAATGATCGCGCCAGGGTCTGTTGCTCTGAAGCCGGTCGCTCCGGCATCGGCGGCAAAGAAGAACGCGTTGAAGCATTCGTCGACGTACCGGGTTATCCCACCCCGCAGCTCATCGATGCTGAAGAAGTCGAGACGGGCAGGTTGGGGTATGAAGTGCAGCACTTCGCGATGCAGTGCCAGGGCGACGTCCCTATCTTCGGAGGCCCGGTATTTCAAGTGGCCGTCGCGTCTGAGCTGGCCGATGCTCTCGAGCAGGCGTTCGACTATCTTCAGCTCCAGATAGTGAGAGAAGATTACGAATTGCCGCGGGATCACGGCGGCCGTGTCGAAGCGTATCCGCTCCGGAATGAGGTTCAGAACGGCGTTGTCGATTAGGGGCGAGAATGTCTCATTGAGCTGGAAGAAGACGCCATACCAAGCGAGCTTGCCGACTTGGTCCGAGAGACTTTTGTCTTCAAGAATATGGACTGTGGAAAGCGAGCGAAGAATGCTGGTCTTGCCGCTGCCTCTCGTCCCTGCGACGAAGACCGGCTTGGCGGCGGCAGAAATCAACGCCGACTTCTGACTGAACCACAGTATCGGGCGGCTTTCGTACTCGATCCTGTTGGGGCCGAACGGATTCTCCATCGCTATTCGTCCCTTACCTTAATGCGCCAAGCCGAGTTTGCCTTGGTGAGGCCGTCTATCTCGATGAAGCGCGCCGCTTGGAGCATCAGAAGAGAGTCTTCCAGATCTAGCCCGAGCTCGGCGGAGGCAGCAATCTCAGTGATCTCGTCCCAGAAGAGTAACCCATTCCCGCGCCTGGTGGCATGGTCGCGCAGTCGGCGCAGCAGGTCAAACGTGTCGTTGTTCAGAAAGGCCTTGCCGTTGGACATGGTCGAAATAAAGCAATGTTCGCCTTCCATGACCGTCCCGTCGGCGACATTGGTGCGGTAGGGTATAAGTCGGATGCCGACGAGCTCTCCCTGATCGGTCGTGAAGAAGACGAGCTCATTGAAACCTGACTGTATCTCTGGTGCTGAGATGCAGATCAATTTGCCGTCCGGAAACCTTGGATCGTTGACGATCTCGACCGGATCAGCATGTATGTGTCCATGCAGGTAGACGATAGGCTTGTTGCCCTGCAGCAGCTGAGTTCTGACAAATCCGCTGTTGAGCATCTCCGCGTATGGCGTAATGCGCGGAGTCTTTTGTGGCAGCAGATTGTGATGGCCGATTATGATGCCGTAACGCATGTCGGGCTGCTGGAGCAATTCCTGTAGGCCTGCAAGCATCTCACGCGAGATGTATGGCGTGTCCATCTGACCGTAATACTCGTCGTCGGACGCCTCCTTGTCTGGATCGCTGGGAGGTGTCGCGGGCGAATGTCCCGAGATGTCCGGCGAGCCGAGATCTAGAGGCTCTGTAGAAGGACTGAGTGCCTCGAGACGATCACGAAGGAACGCGGGAAGGTTTTGAAGCTCCCAACTGCCTATCGCTGTGTTGACGAGGATGAAGTTTGCGCCTGCGGATCCTGTCGGAAGTCTGAAGTGCACGGGTTGGTCCACGGGAACGGTCTGCCAACCCAAGCGGGCGGCTAAACTCGCCATTTCGCTGAATTTCTCAGTCGGTCCAAGTTCGCGCGCGTCATCACGGTTCACATCGTGATTTCCCGGTACGAATATCAACGGAAGCGCCTTTGAACTGCGTCCCTGTGCGCGGCAGAGCAACGTGAAATGCTGGAATGCCGAAGCAATGAAGGTCTTGTCGCCACGGCTCGTGAAATCCCCCATGAAGGCGATCGAATCCAAGGGCTTCGAAGTCGTCAGCCGCCGAAGTTTCGTCAAGACGGCACGCAGCGAAGACGCGCGTAGCTTCTGCGTTATTTTCGGAGCGAACTTGCTATCCTTGGCATCGATGTTGCTAGAGGAAGGATGCCAGTCCGGATAGTGAATATCGCCTACTTGAAGGATTCGCACCCGCCGCATAACTCGCCCCCCTGCCGAGAGCCATAGACTAATCCGTTCGCTTTTGCCAAGCGCGAACGATCATCCGCAGTGTCCTTAACGAGGTAGCCTGCACTTTTCGAGAATTGCCACGGCGGCTATTTTTCGGCTGTGAAGCACACGAGACCCGTGACGTGAGACCCAGTTGCTCAATGCCCAGTTGCTCAATGAGCTTTCTTACGAATAAGGGAGAATTTCCGCGGCCGGACTATCTCTGAGCGAGCGTGCATGACTGCCAACGGAAGGTCTTGCACGCACCCTTGCGATCTTGAGCAATGGTCGCCATGACTTTCTTCTTGCAGGCTTTTGAGTGGCCCAGCCTGCGATCACCAGACCCCACCGATTCTAAAGAGCGTGGCAGATGGGATAGTCGAGGTTGCCCGTGCACAGTCACGCTCAGGGCTTGCGCCGCCCAGAGGACACGCTGAAAAGGCAGATTGGGGCGCAAGCACGCCATTCACGAGAGGTTCGACATGAAGACCATGCAAGAAAAAGACATTCCGGCATTCGTACAAGCAGTTGTGGACGCCGGCTGCAAAATTTGCGCGATTGGCAACTTGGGATACGTCTTTGGCGATGCTGATTTCACGCCAGCGCAACGGAGGGCCGTCGAGCCACAGCTGCGTAGGATTGCTGAAATCTACGGCGAACGCGATCATCTCATGAACGAGATAGCTGTATATCTGCGGTCGATCGGACGCCATGTCGAGGTTGAGCCGAAGACAGGTATTTCCTGATGGCCGTGATCGCGAGAAGCCGTCTTCCAACCTCTGAATCCTAAAGGAGGTGACCCCCAAGGCCGTTCGTCACCTTCGACCAGAATAACCACATCCGTGACCGCCTGAGCTACTTGGTCGATACGCGCACATGGCCAATACAGTTTCTCCATCCTTCACGAAGCGAATGAGGCTTTGGCCATTCAGCCCCGGTCTACGGGGCGTGACTTGTCCCCGATGCATGCGCGAGCTCTCCGCCCGGCTGGCCGCCGGTCGTCGCCACCGGCCGAAGGCGCCCGAATGCGCTTGACAAGATAGCGTCAGCCCGTTCAACCTAAGGCATTCACCAGGGGAGTCCCGGCAAGGGGCTGAGATACTGCTGGCTTTCGCGGCGCAGTGACCCGTTGAACCTGATCCAGTTCATACTGGCGTAGGGACGGTGCAAGCGCTTTGCGGGAGTTTACGCCCGAGGTCCTGTTGCAGCAGGTCTACAGAAGCGTCTTTTCATCCTTCCGGCACAGAACTGGGTCTCCAATGCATGAGCAAAGGAGCCTCACGATGAATGCCCTCACCCCCGCCGTATCGACGGGACCACTGCCCGCCTCGCGGAAAATCCACAAGCCCGGCGTCCTCTACCCGCAGATCAGGGTGCCGATGCGCGAGATTTCCGTCCATCCGACGGCCGGCGAACCGCCCGTCACCGTCTACGATCCGTCCGGCCCCTACACCGATCCATCAGTCGAAACCAGCATCGAAAAAGGCCTTGCCCGGCTTCGCCACGAATGGGTCACGGCGCGTGGCGATGTCGAAGCCTATGACGGCCGCCACGTCCGGCCGGAAGACAATGGATTCGCCACCGGCGAGCGCCTGACACCGGAATTTCCGATACGCAATCGGCCGCTCAAGGCCAAGCAGGGCAAGGCGGTGACCCAACTTGCCTATGCGCGCGCCGGCATCATCACGCCAGAAATGGAGTTCGTAGCCATCCGCGAGAATCTCGGCCGCGAGGTGATGCGCGGCAAGCTGCAACGCGACGGCGAAGCCTTCGGCGCGGCGATCCCAGATTTCGTCACACCCGAATTCGTGCGCGACGAGGTGGCGCGCGGGCGCGCAATCATTCCCGCCAACATCAATCATCCCGAGAGCGAGCCGATGATCATCGGTCGCAATTTTCTGGTCAAGATCAACGCCAACATCGGTAACTCGGCTGTCACATCGTCGATGGCCGAAGAGGTCGAAAAAATGGTCTGGGCTATCCGCTGGGGCGCGGACACGGTGATGGACCTGTCGACCGGCCGCAACATCCACAACATCCGCGACTGGATCGTGCGCAATGCGCCGGTGCCGATCGGTACGGTGCCGCTCTATCAGGCGCTGGAAAAGGTCAACGGCATCGCCGAGGATCTGAACTGGGAGGTCTACCGCGACACGCTGATCGAGCAGGCCGAGCAAGGCGTCGACTATTTCACCATCCACGCCGGCGTGCGGCTGCACTACATCCCGCTGACCGTCGACCGGGTCACGGGCATCGTCTCGCGCGGCGGCTCGATCATGGCCAAATGGTGCCTGCACCATCACCGGGAGAGCTTCCTCTACGAGCATTTCGAGGAGATCTGCGACATCGCCAGAGCCTATGACGTCTCCTTCTCGCTCGGCGACGGCCTTCGTCCCGGTTCAATCGCCGATGCGAACGACGCGGCGCAATTCGCCGAACTGGAAACACTTGGAGAACTCACCAAGATTGCCTGGGCAAAGGACTGCCAGGTGATGATCGAAGGCCCGGGCCATGTCCCCATGCACAAGATCAAGCAGAACATGGACAAGCAGCTCGCAGTGTGCGGTGAGGCGCCGTTCTACACGTTGGGGCCGCTGACGACCGACATCGCGCCGGGCTATGACCACATCACCTCAGGGATAGGTGCCGCCATGATAGGCTGGTTCGGCACCGCAATGCTTTGCTACGTCACGCCGAAAGAGCATCTCGGCCTTCCCGACCGCAACGACGTCAAGATTGGCGTGATCACCTACAAGATAGCCGCCCATGCAGCCGATCTGGCGAAGGGCCATCCGGCAGCGAAAACCAGGGATGATGCCCTTTCGCGCGCGCGCTTCGAGTTCCGCTGGGAGGACCAGTTCAACCTGTCGCTCGACCCCGAAACCGCACGGTCCTTCCACGACCAGACCTTGCCCAAGGAGGCGCACAAGCTGGCACATTTTTGTTCGATGTGCGGGCCGAAATTCTGCTCCATGCGCATTTCCCACGACATCCGTGCCGAGGCCCAGAAGGAAGGCATGGCGGCAATGGCGGCAAAATACCGGGAGGGCGGCGATCTCTACATGCAGGCGGACGAGACTGGCGTACCGGTCGTGCCAGAGGCTCCCAAACCATCATGAGGGTGCTCGTCAAAGGGGCCGGCGTTGCCGGCCTCACCGTCGCTTTCGAACTCGCCGCCCGCGGCGCGACGGTCACCGTCGCCGAGATGCGGCATGGCCTTGGTGGCAACGCGTCGTGGTTCGCCGGCGGCATGCTGGCGCCATGGTGCGAGCGCGAAAGCGCGGAGCAGCCGGTGCTGGATCTCGGACGCGATGCTGCCGACTGGTGGGATGCGGTGCTGTCGGGTCAGGTGACACGGGCCGGGACATTGGTCGTGGCCGCGCCGCGTGATGCCGGTGAGCTTGACCGGTTCGCCAGTCGCACGTCAGGGCATCGGCGCGTCGATGAAAACGAAATTGCGCTCCTGGAACCCGACCTCGCCGGCCGCTTCCGGCGTGGATTGCTCTTCCCCGACGAGGCTCACCTCGACCCACGCCCGGCGATGGCGGCACTTCATGACAAGCTTGCGACCATGGGTGTCAAATTCCACTTCGGCTGCGACGCCCGGCCTGTTTCGGGATTCGCCCGTCAGATAGACTGCATGGGAATGGCAGCGGCCGATGACAGGCTGCGCGGTGTTCGCGGCGAAATGCTGATCCTTCGCACGCCTGATGTCTCGCTGTCGCGGCCGGTCCGTTTGCTTCATCCACGCTTTCCGCTTTATGCCGTGCCGCGCACCGATCACCGTTTCATGATCGGAGCGACGATGATTGAAAGCCAGAGCGCCGGACCGGTGACGGCGCGTTCCATGATGGAGCTGCTGGGCGCCGCCCATGCCCTCCATCCGGCCTTTGGTGAGGCCGAGATCGTTGAAACCGGTGTGGGTGTCCGTCCGGCATTTCCCGACAATTTGCCACGCGTCGAAACAGACGGTGAGATCATCGCGATCAACGGTCTTTATCGTCACGGTTTTCTCCTCGCCCCCGCCATGGCGCGCCAGGCTGCCGACCTGGTTTTCAGTCAAGACAGAACCAAGGAGCATGCTCATGAAACTGATGGTCAACGGCGAGGCGCGTGAGATTGCCGCCACCACGCTGGCCGAGTTGCTTGCCGCGCTCGACTATGAGGGCGATTGGCTCGCCACCGCCGTCAACAGCGACCTCGTGCACAAAGCCAACCGCGCGGAGTTCCAGTTGAGCGACGGCGACCGGATCGAAATCCTCTCGCCCATGCAGGGCGGCTAGCATGTTGGAGCTTTATGGAACCGAGCTTTCGTCGCGCCTGCTTCTCGGCACGGCTCAGTATCCTTCGCCGGCCATCCTTGCCGATGCAGTCAAGGCATCGGGCACGTCGGTGGTGACCGTCTCGTTGCGGCGTGAGATGGCGGGCGGTAGGGCCGGCGAACAATTCTGGTCGTTGATCCGCTCGCTGGGCGCCAGAACCCTGCCCAATACCGCCGGCTGCCTCTCCGTCAAGGAAGCCGTCACCACCGCGAAAATGGCGCGCGAGGTCTTCGGCACCAACTGGATCAAGCTCGAAGTGATCGGCAATCACGACACGCTACAGCCGGATGTGTTCGGTCTGGTTGAAGCCGCCCGCATCCTGTGCGAGGACGGCTTTGCGGTATTCCCCTATACCACCGACGATCTCGTTGTCGCCGAGCGGCTGCTGGAAGCGGGCTGCAAGGTCCTGATGCCGTGGTGCGCACCGATCGGTTCCGCCTTGGGACCGGTCAACATGACGGCGCTGCGCTCGATGCGCGGATATTTCCCTGGCGTCCCGCTGATTGTGGATGCGGGGCTCGGACGGCCGTCGCACGCGGCCACCGTCATGGAACTCGGCTTTGACGCCGTGCTCCTGAACACAGCGGTCGCCAAGGCGGCAGATCCGGTCGGCATGGCGCGTGCTTTCGGTAAGGCGGTCGACGCCGGTCGTGAGGCGTTCAGTTCGGGAATGCTCGAACCGCGCGACGTCGCCGTGCCATCGACACCGATGGTCGGCAGGGCCGTTTTTTCATGAAGCTCGATCCCTTCTACCTGATCGTCGACAGCGCCGCCTGGATCGAAAGGTTGGCGCCGCTCGGCGTCAAGCTGATTCAGCTTCGCATCAAAACCATGGATGAAACCGGGCTGCGCGCGGAGATCCGCAAGTCGAAGGCCTGGTGTGTCCAACACAAAAGCCAGCTCATCATCAATGATTATTGGCGCCTGGCAATCGAGGAAGGCTGCGATTTCGTGCATCTGGGCCAGGAGGATTTGCAAACGGCCGACCTCTCGAGGATACGGGCAGCGGGCGTCAGGCTCGGATTGAGCACGCATGATCATGTCGAGCTGGAAACGGCCATGTTTGCCGAGCCCGACTATGTCGCGCTCGGTCCGATCTATCCCACCACTTTGAAGAAAATGAAGTGGGCACCGCAAGGGCTAGAGCGGATCAGCGAGTGGAAGCGGCGGGTGGCGCCGATCCCATTGGTCGCCATCGGCGGCCTCAACCCCGACCGCCTCGACGGCGTCTTTGAGGCCGGCGCCAACAGCGCCGCAGTGGTCACGGACATCACGTTGAGCTTCGACCCCGAAGCGCGCACGCGAGAATGGATCGAAAAGACGGACCGATGGCGATGAGACGAGAACCGCATGTGCTTGTCGTTGGCGGATCAGATTCCAGCGGGGGTGCTGGAATAGCACGCGACATCGAGACGATCTCTGCCGTTGGCGTGCGCACCTGTCTCGCCGTCACAGCGCTAACGGTGCAAACGCACGACGCCGTGATCGAAATCCATCATTCGCCACCCAGCATGGTGGCCAATCAGATGTGTGCCGCGCTACAGGCCAACGACGTAGCCACAATCAAGATCGGCATGCTGGCGACTGCCAAGATCATTGTTGCCGTTGCCGCAGTGCTGCGCAAATTTCCGCAAGTGCCGGCAGTACTCGACCCTGTGCTGGCCTCCACCTCAGGCCGCGCACTTCTGGAAGCAGGCGCTATCGCTGCCATGAAGCGCGATTTGATGCCGCTTTGCTGCATTGTCACGCCCAACCTTCCTGAACTGGCGCTCCTTACTGGTTCCGAACCGGCTTCGGATGAGGACGGTGCGCTCCAACAAGGACAAAGACTGCAGGCCGTCGGCCCTCAGGCCCTGCTGATCAAGGGTGGGCACGCGTCGGGTCCCCGATCGGCCGATATTCTGTTACGCTCCGATCATGAACCCATCCACTTCGACACGCCGCGCCTTGCTATATCGATGCGCGGAACAGGTTGCATGCTGGCCAGCGCGATTGCGGCGCATCTGGCGAAGGCGAAGTCGCTCGAAGATAGCGTGCGCGAAGGCAAGCTGTTTGTGTTCGAGAAGCTTCAGAAATGCCGGCTGAATAATCACAACGTTCTGCGTCCAGCCAAGCAGACCCATTTTCCAGAATTTTTCCAGTAGCGAGACTGGAGGGCTACTGCTTCTCTATGCCATCCTTACAACGCGTTGAGTTCCACTGTGCCGTCCAGAATTATCTGTCGTTGTCCAGAATTAAGCCGGGCTTAGAACTGAAACGAACCCGCCGAAAGGTACGAGCGGCCCTCACTCGATAAGGGTTACCAAACCTATTCCTGTGGGCTACCAATCCGCGTGGTGGGTGGCCTTAGGTTACCAATCAGTGTGGCGTCCGGAATTATCTGCCTCTCTCCGGAATTAAGCCGAGATTAGAAGATCGGTGCGGTATTGCGCCCGGTCAAACCGTGTCGATTTGCGGCGTAGCCGACGTGTCTCACGCTTGGCGGCGTCGCACGCTGGTCCCGATTGTCGCCCGAATATCTGCCTACCGGCGACAGTGAATGCGCCAAGCTAGACCTTCGTCGATAGGGCGGCTCCGGTTTACCAATCCTGTCGTCCTAGGTTGACCAATCCGTTGTCGACCGTGAGCGGGTTTACCAATAAGGGCGGCTATATTCTGCGCAAACCCAATCACCTGATGCCAATCCAGAATTAATCGTCATTAAGGGCATTGGTAAACTCAGTCTGAAACCCCACCCTTAGCCAGAAAACTCTCCTGTTTTCAATCGCATAGCCCGCCCGCCAGCAACCGATAATTCGGGACCGGTAAACCCGTGAAAGGCCCAATAATTCCGGACGTCACACCAGTCTGCCCTTTTATGCGACTTTTCGAGCACAGACCGGGAACATCTGACCGTTTCCATTCATCGCCCAAGGCCGGTTTAGCGCTGGAAAAGCCAAAGTGCGGGAGTAAGAATGGCCGCAACGGGGCCGGAAGCCGTCGGTCAGCTTTCGGGGAGTGATCCCGGTAAGTTCGCAACTCATTCGCTTCTTTTCTGCAGTCCCCGCCATTACGAGTTGGCGGTGTCGGTCGCCGAGGGGATCAACGCCATTACTGCGGCTAGTTCGGCCCTCCGGACGAGGAATGGCATGCGCGTCGTCCCATAGTGCTTGGCAAGATGGAAGCGGTGCATGCCTCCTACGATGTGAACTTGGCCTTGGTACTCGCCGAGCAAAGGCGGTGTGACACCGCGGCCATGCAGCCATCGGTAGGCGATCCCACAGCTCTTGCTCTTGTAACGTTGATGCCAAGGACCCTTGTCCCTGCTGGCGGCGTAGGTAAGCCTGCCGCCAACGTCAGTGACATCAGCGTCGATAAGAATGAAATCCGTCGAAGCGTGGTCGCTGGGATCATCGCCGTCGAACGCGAGATAGAAGTTTGCAGGATCGCAGTCCCATATCGCAGTCAGTGCAACCGGAATGTTCTTTCTTCCTTTGCACCAGATGTCGACCTTGCGTTTCTCCTGAGCGCGGGCGACCTCGAAGGCTTCGTCTAGTTTTCCTTCCGCGACATCCATGGCTGTGATGACGTTCAAGCCAAGGGCCGTCAGACGGTTGATCTCGTCCACGTTCGCCATGCCTTCTCCTCTGGCAGCAGATTATTATCCACCGTTGGAAGATGCGGCGGCAATCCAAGCCTGAGGCACGAGGGCCTGTCCACGCCATTCCTCAATCAACTTGACTCCGGGAAGCTTGCCCCAGACGTCCTCATCTGCATGATCCAGCACGATGATCTGGAGGCGACCTTTCGCGGCCATGACCTCAGCGCCTAGGAGCGCAAAGACCTTCCTGACGGCGACCACGTCCTGATCCCTCCACGCGATGAGGTCGGGGCCCTCGTCGCCCGCCGCCCGCTTAGGAAAATAGACTTGGCTAGGTTGGTCGAAGATCAGCTGACCAGGGACTGGGTGATGAGGTTCGGCCAGGAAGTAGTGCTGCAGCGCAAGCATTAGTGCGACGTGATACGCGAGCCAATTGGCGCCGCTGCCAATCTCCCACAGGTAGTCCTCACGCGTTCCCCTAGTCACCTTGACGGTCAGGTCTTCAATCAACAGCCTAATCGGGGCCTCGGGCCACTCCGCGTCAAGCTGCGGAATCAGCCGATTGGCATGATGGGAGACTTGGTGCAACGCGTTGAATAGCTTGCGCTGGATGTCGGCCTCGGAGATCGTCTTTTGCAGCGTTGCAATATCGGCCTGCAGCGAGGTGAGTTCCTGCCGCAAATCCGACGACTGGTCGGCGCGGTCGTAGACGTGCAACGCCTGCTCCAATCGACCGAGGAAGCGCTCAAGCCTATCGAAGCGATTGGCCTCGTCTCGGGCGACGTCAGAGTCCCGTTCCAGCACCGCTATCTCGCTACGGACATCGTTCAACTCAGATAGGACCGCTTCAGCGGCGCCGCGCTGGCGCAGGATTTCCTTGTCAAGCGTGTTAGACATCGCAGGGTGGGTCCGCAGTCGGATCTCCAGACCGCCGAGGTTGTCGCAAAGGGCCAAGACCTTCTCGCGGCCGCCGTCCCCGAGTGCGACCAACGGATCGGCGAACTCGTCGGCCAAGTCCCTCAGCCACGTGGAAAGGTCCAAGCGGTCACGTTGGATGCGCATGGCGTCGCCGTACGCCTCGCTGCTCTCCACCAGACGGCGCAGTTCGTTCAGGCGCTGACGATGCTCGGTAAGTCGCGCGGCGATTTCAGTTTCCGACGCACGAAGGGTTTCCAGACGCGTCAGCACCACATCGATGCCGGCCAGGCTTGGTCGAGCAAGACTTGAGTTGCTGTTCGACACGCGCCGAAGCAGGTCAACAACGTCACTCCAGTCCTTCGGCACTTCAGTGGAGGAATCGACTAGGCCAAGTTCGACTGCCTGACGCAGCCACGCCTCCGCCTCCGCCCGCCAAGCGCCAGTTGCCGACACGATCGCGCGTAGCTCAGCCTCCTTCCGGCGGAGGTTGCGCTGGAGCCGATCGATCTCAAACCGCGCCTGGAGAATCTTTGCCGTGACCGCGCCCAGAACGTACGGGAAGATGGTCTTTAGCTTCTCCCGGTGTTCCGTCGTATCGGCCTTGAAAAACATCACGTCGGGATTGGCGATCACGTTCTGAGGTTGGAACGTGAAGGCCATGAGGTCGCGGAAGCTTGGCCTTTGCTTGAATCCATTCTCTGTACCTGGTTCGAAGTCGAGGTCAGTCAGTCCTGCCAGGCGGTTCATCGCGCGCTTGACCGTGTCGACATTGGTGGTCTTGTCGGTGATCGTCTCCGGAATTTCGACCTGTGCGCCCTCCAGCAGCACCATGTCGCCTGTGCTCTGTTGGTCCCCCGGTTCGCGTCGCGCCAAGAGCTTTTCGCCCTCCAGCGTCTCGATCAGAATGCCGAACCAGCTGCAGTTCTCGCGGATTACGCCCACCGGAATCGCGCATTTCTCCGAGCCCAGACAGTAATCAACAATAGGGATAACGGCGGACTTCCCGGTCTTCGACGCGCCGCTGATGACGTTGACGACACCGGGCTCGAACTTGACGACCCGCGGCGCTGCACCATTGCGGGGCCAAAGGATCAGTTTTCGAAGCTGGAAATACATCTAGAACTCCACCCGTAACAGGTTGGCCACCTGCGCGGTCCCCAGGTTCGAAAACCAGAAACCCAATTTCTCCGAGGCAGGTCCGAGGTGCTTGACGCGCTCTGGAAGGACGAGCCTCCTCGGTTTCGGTTCTGGTACGTTTGCTCTTAAAGTAGCATCCTTGTAATCCACGGACAGCAGCCGCCCGCTCACACCGACAGCGGCCGATTGCAATGTCAGAGTACGCAGCAGCAGCGCTCGCTCGTGGACGGCGAGGAGTTGTTCCCGTTCCTTCCCGAGCTTGGCCGCGAAGAGCGCCAGTCCAGAGGGTCGGTTTGTCGAAGTCACGATTTCGAGCGTTGCGCGATGCAGGACGATTGGCAGCACGAGAAACGCCAAGGCGAACGGCGCTGGACGTTCGTCCTCAGCCTGGAAACCTTGGCCAAATTGCCACAATGCGAAAGCCCCAAGTCCTGGATTCTGGACAAGGGCGAGGTCGCTGAGCGGTAGGTGCGATCGGCCAGCCTCAATCAAGTCGCTGGCTCCAAAAGAGTCTGGTAGTCGGGATGCCAGCCGAGGCGCAGGCCGTGGGCAAGGGCGTTGAATGATCCGTGGACGAAATGACCGGGGACGACTCGACCATCGAGTGGAGGCTGCAACTGCGCGCAGCGCCTGTAAACTATTCTACCACGAACCGTTGCGGGGTGTCCGGCCTGTATGTCGTGCACCTCTGCACTGACGTGCTCATAGCGACCGACAAGATCATCGTCCCAGTCACTTAGGTTCTTCTCAAAGATTAGCCCGCTTTCGCCCCAGATCGAGATGTCGGCGAGCGTCCTAAGGTAATCGCTAACAGCCCGGACGCACGCTTCGTCTCCCACCTCGATCAGCTCGAGTTGGCGGACGAAGGCGGGACGGTCGGCGATCAATTGTTCGATGGCCTCGACAGGCGGTTGCTTGGTGAAAGACGACAGCAGCCCTGGAAGGTTGTTCTTCTGAACAAATGCTCTTTGCTCGGCCTGAAACGCGTCCACGTCCAAGATGGCGGGCTTGCCAGCTCTAATCAGCCTGTCCGCCGCCTCCTTCGCAGCGCCGATCGCGCGTTCGCACACTAGGTCGATGATGAGCGGAGAGACCGTCGGCTTGAAGATCGCGCGTATCGGATCGACGGGATCTGCATCGACGCTGATAACGGCGAGATTCTTGACCAAGGCGGCGCAATGAGCCGCATCAGCGTTCAGGAAAGCTTGGACGTCGGCGTCGCATGCCGGTGCAGCTTTCAGCTTGCTGTGGGCTTTGGCGAGGTTAGCGACCAGCGCCTCCACGTCGGCATCTGTTTTCGCGTCGTTCAGCGCGATCGCGAAGGCACCCGCCTTCACCGGTGTGACATATAGCCGGAAATGGCTGGTCGCCGGGTCGATCTCTCCCGCCGCCATGAAGCTGAGCCAGTTGGCCAGAGACTTCCACAGGTCCGCAGCCCAGTCGGATATCGGATTTTGCTTCAGTGCGCTCTTGCTTTGCTCAAGAACGACTTCGCCGCCGACCAGGTGAACCGCCACATCGTCTAAATGTTCAAGAGAGACCAAGGCGCCGCTAGGCGCGTTGAGCAGGTGAAAGCAAAGGCGTACAGGTTGAAGCGCATAGCCGAGGTATTGGCCAGCGGCGCTGTGTTTTCCCGTTTGCGTCTTCGCGTTCATTGCCCATCCCGTTCTCCCGAGTCGCACCGGAAGAAGCCAGTAACGATATTGGTATAGTTCGCCGTTGTTTACAATTGGCGCCCCGGCGATAGGACGGCTAGGCGCGATACAATTGCTGTTTAGGGCCAGCTCTCGAAGTCCAGATTCGGCAGGACAATGAATTTGCAGGACGTCCATTATGGGCACATCGGGGCCGTCTATGGCTCGGGCGATATGTCCGCTTTTGGACGAACGCGAAGTTTGCCGGAACGTCTGACTTTGGGCGCATACTTGCCGTCAAATTCGGCGTCCTTCACTGGTTCGTTCACGTATTCCGGAGAAAATTACTGTGCGAGTTGATGGATCCTCGTTCCCGGTACGACAGCCTCAGCTATTTCACATAGATGCTTATGGTGCGTCAGGTAGATGACCTGACCTGTGTTTGCCATCGCTCCGAACAGCCTGAAAACCTCCTCCGAGCGAATATGGTCGAACGTCTCCATGATGTCGTCGGCGACGAATGGGACCGAGGGCCGAAATTGCGCGAACTCGTAATAACCGGCGAGTCTTAGGGCAAGGTACAGCTGAAATCGTGCACCCTTTGAAAGCGCTTCGGTGACCTTGGATTGCCCGTCACCCTGCACAGCAATGAGAACCTCACCACCTCTTACAGGCTGGGTTGTCAGCCCCGAATACTGGCCACGCGTCATTAGCTTGAACGCGTCTGATGCGCGCGCCATCATGCCGGAGCGATGGCTCTCACGGTAGATCCGCAAAGCATTGCCAGCCGACATGATGCCAAGCTTCAGCTCTATGTAGCGAACGGCCTTCTCCTCGATTTCCAGCAGGGTTGTGCGCCGTTCAGCATCCAGGCGTGCAACCGCACTATCACCGCCGATGGCGTCCAGCTTGTCGGCCGCGCGCGTCTGCCGGATCAGCTGTTGCTGGATGGTTTCATCGAACAGGCGAAGCCGCTGCTCACCCTCAGCCTTCTCGACCGCGAGGCCGTCGAAATCGATCGCGTCCAGGATCGAGCGGGCCTGCTCGAATCCGTCGACCGCGAGCTCCGCCACTATCCGTTCCTCAAGTTCGGCGACGGTGGTGCGCAAGCCATCGCGCTCACGCAACAGCTCATCGCGTTCGACTACCTCGGGCAGAGTGGCGACACCAAAGACGCCCAGCACCTCGTTCTTGCGGCGTTCGTGTGCCAAAATCTCAGTGTCGAGGATGTCGCGCGCCTCCTTGAGGCGCTTCAGGTCGTTGCCGAGGCTTGCCTTCGTTTCACGTGTCCGCTCGGCACGCTCTAGGCGCTCGGCAAGGCGGATGGCCAACTGCTCCGGGTCGGTATCCTTCGTCGGCTCGTCGGCTTCAACCGCAACGGCGATGACCTCGACCAGAAAATTGGCCCTGTCGGCCTCCATCTTGTCGATACGCAGCTGCAGGTCGTCCCGTTCCTGCAGGCTTCTTGAAAGTTCGGCCAATTGATCGAGCACAGTGCCGACGCCGGATGCGGAGAGCCCGCTTTCGAGCCAAGTTCCCTTGAGTGCTTCGGTAATGCCGGCCAGCCATTCCTCCTCGCGACGCTCCGCCACACCTACTGCAACCCGTCGTGCCGCTAGATCCTCTTCTTTGGAGCTCACCATTCTGAGCGCCTCGGCATACTCGGCGTCCACCTTGCGCTGCCGATCCAGAAACGGCTCCGCGATGGCCATGATTGCTTCGAGGGTGTCGTTGGACTCTGATACAATGCCGACGCTTCCCAGCACTGCTCTCATTTCCAAGCGTATCTGCTCGCCGGCGTCAGCGGCTCGCTCGGCCTTCAAGCGAGCAAGTTCGATCTGCTCCCAGGCAGCGAGCGCATCGCTGCGCGCCTCGATCTGATCCTCGATCCTTTCGATCAGGCGCTCAGACGAAGGTTCCACGGCGTCTCCGAGCAGGTCCCTGGCGGCCGCGCGGATTTCCAACAATTGGGTATCCACATCCTTGCCGAGCTGTGTGCGTTGGATGCCGTTGCGTGACAGGTTGGCCGCGGCCTCGGCCAGCTCGCGCGTAGTTGCCCGGATCTCAGCCAGATCCGCCGCGCCGGCCAGCCGGCCTGCGCTGGCAATGTCATCGCGCGCCAATGCCACGGCGAAGTCGTCAGCGGTGTCACCGGTCAGCGCTGCGCGGTGCGTTGCCCACGCATCATCGCGAACTCGGCGGATGGCGGTAGCCGCTTCATCGTCGACAATGTCGCCCGAGGCACGAAGGGCATCCAATCGTGCGGCGAGCATGGCATGGTTGCCCTCGTATTCAGCAAGGCGTTCGGCAAGTACGGCGGTGTTCCTTGCCAGTTCTGACGCTACCGTCTTCCAGGCGGCAATCTGCCCGGCGCTCGGAACCGCGACGTTGGCGAGAGCGAGGGCATCTCCGTTCCATGGACGCAAGCGCGCGAGCGCCGCCTTCCATCGGATTGTTCCCGCATCTTCCGCCTCGCGAGCCGTCCTAATCTCTGCCTGGTGTCCGCTTGCTCGCGCTTTCGACAAAGCCGAGCCCAGCCTTGCCCTGGCAGGTTCGGGCACCGCCCTTTCCTCGCCGACCCGCTGCCTTGCCACCTGCAGCGCATCGAGTGCCGCCGCGGCTTCGTCGCGAGCGGCACGCATCCCGGTAGCAATCCCGGACCTCTGCTCGACCATGGCGCGAACGACGCCAACGGTGACGGCAGGCAGAAGCAGCGCGCCAGGATCCGCCTCGGAAGATCGGCCCAAGGCGGCAAGGCAGCTCGCCACGCTGTTGTTGAGGATTTGCAGCTCCATCCTGCGAGTGGGCAAGTCAAAGCCAGCCGCGGTATGGCGCACCTTGCTCTCCGCCAGCCCGCGAATGCGTTCGGAAATCGACAGGATCGGTTCGTCCTCGTCGACCGCAGTGACTTTTTCCGCCAGGCGCTCGGTCTCGTCGATGTTTGCGGACAGCCGCGTTCTGAGGCTGGCATCGTCATCGATCAGTTCGGTGACACTTCCCGTCGATGTCCGGGCTGGGGAGGCGATGTCCGGCAGCTGATCCAGCCGGGCAATCTTGCGCCGGATATCCGCCAGCATCGGCGCAGCACGCACGTAACGAGCAAAGGTATCCAGCCTGGCCACCAGCACCGCCCGATCGCTGATGGTTCGGCCGTACTGCTGCGCTGCATCGAGACGTTCGGCCTCCAGGCCCTCGTAGGTTGATGCAAGGGTGTCGATCGCATCCCTGCGCGACTTTACGTCAACAAGGCGCTTCTTCAACAGCGCCAGTTCGGTTCCATGCGCCTGCTTCCGATACAGAGCGTCTGCTTCGGCCTCGAGGGCGTTCAACGTATCACTTGCGTTCCCAAGACCGGCGCTGGCCGTGAACAGAAGCTTGCCGAGGTCGCCCCGCGACTCCAGGATAGATTTTCCGCCGGCTTCCAACGTCTCGTCATCGAGTGAGAACATCGTCGTGTAGGCGTCGCGCGACAGACCGGCGAGATGCGCCGTGATCGCCACCTCGCTTACCGGTTGGCCCGTCGCATTCAATAGCGAATTACTGCGCTGTTTCGTACGCGTGAACGTGTGTTCGGAGCCGGCCAGTTCCAGCACCCCGCCGATGCGCATGGCACTGTACTCGTGCAGGAAGTTGTAGCGGCTCCGTTCCTCGATGCCGAACAGCAAGTCTAGATAGGCCGAAAGCGCAGTCGATTTGCCGGCCTCATTCAGGCCAAACACGATATGCAGATCAGGTCCGGATTCCGGTTTGGGTCCGAAGTCGATCGAACGATCGGTGAACTTTCCATAACGAATGAGGTCAAGGCGCCGCAACCTCATGACGATCCACCGGCCTTAAGGCGGGCAGTCACCAAGTCCGCGCCCTTGGAAAGCACCTGATCGAGGAACTGTTCCAGCCCGGCTTCGTCCGTCCCAGCAAAATCCCGCCCGTCGGCCGGAAGGTCGGCGACCATCTTTTGGACGAACGCCCTCGCCTCAGCGCGGAAGGCCTCCGAGGTGGCATCGGCACGCATTGATTGCTCGAGTTCGAAAATCGGATCAGCAATATCCTCGGCGGTCTCCGTCCGAGGCGGCGCGAGGTCAAGCTCGAGCTTCTCCACCCACGTATGGCCTAGCTGTTCCGCAGCCTGTTCGGCTTCGGCAAGAAGGAGGTCCCTGTCGCGGATCAGCGCCCACATCAGTGGTGACGTTCCTGTCAGGCCAATGCGAGCCACAGCATGACGCGATCGGACGGTTGCCCGCATCTCTTCGAGTGCGAAGCGAACACGCGCGACGGCCTCGGGCCACTCCACCGCTCCGGTAAGGTCGACGCTCACCCGTTCGAACTGCGCAACGCTGGTCAGCCGTTCCTCGATCTCCACCGAACGGTCGTGGCGCACCGTCACCAGGGTGACTGATTTCTCACCGGCCTCGTTGATATCCCTCCCCTGCGGTATTCCCGGCATCACCACGGCACTGGCGCCAGGATGGACTTGGCGAGCATGGATGTGGCCGAGGGCCCAATAGTCGAAACCGTGGGCGTGCAAGTCAGCGATGCTGCAGGGCGCGTAAACGTCGTGACCTGGCGATCCAGCCAGACTGGTATGCATGATGCCTATGTTGACGGCCCCTTCACGAGCCGCCGGATATTTGGTTAACAGGCTGTCCGGCGCCTTAGGGTTCGCAAAGCTCAAACCATGGAATACGACGTCCAGACCGCCGGCTGTCTGCAATACCGACTGAGCACGACCACCAAAGATGGTAACGGTGTCGGGAAATACCAGCTGTTTGGAAATCCGCGACAGGGCGTCATGATTACCGCGGATCTTGAAAACCATGATGCCGGCCTGGTGCAGGCGTGTCATCTGCGCGCCCAAGAACCGCGCTGTCTTCATTGAAGTCTGGTCGCCATCGTATAGGTCGCCAGCAATGACCAACGCGGCCACACGTTCCTCAAGGCAGAGATCCACTATCGAAACGAATGCCTGGCGGCTGGCGTCGCCCACCAGCCCGGCAAGATCGGGATTTCGCATCGCCAGCGAACGAAGCGGCGAGTCGAGATGAATATCGGCCGTGTGTACGAATCGAAATGCCATTCGGCCTCCGCCAGCAAAAGAGGTGTTCCGAGCTTCGACAGAAATTGCAACGAGGGCGCTGCAGCGCCCCGTTACACTTCAGCTAATTTCTCGCTCGCGGATTCGCCGGCCACCAACAAGCCGTCTTGGGACCGTAACACTCCTTTGGCAACCAAATCGGCGACCCCAGCTGAAATCAGCTGCCTTAATTGTGCGCTTGTGGCTTTGAAGCCCAGCATCCTGGCAACGCCTGTGGCGATTTCTTCCTCTGTCGCACCGAGGTTGGATTTCACGACTTCCATAGCGCCTTGGGCGACCTCGTCCTGCGCAATCATTTCGGGCTTGCGCAATCCAGCGGACACGACCCCACTGCGATCCCTGAGACGAACAGGAACACCTGGCTTGAAGCAGAAGTTGCCTCGACGGGCTACTGAACCACCTCTCTGTGCTATGCTTACCCCCCGCTCGATTGCATCCTGAATCCTGCCACCGGCCCGCTGCAGACCCCAGGCGTCCCGAATACGCGAAACTATTTCGTCGACATGGATTGGCGTTTCTGTAGCCACGACCTGCTCGACCAGTCCGGCCATGATTCCGCTGGGCGTCTCGTGGAGTTCGAACGATCCCGGTCGCTTTAGTTCGGCCTCTTCGTAGGCTCGATTGGGTGTCTCGGATCCGTTTGTGCTTTCGAGACCGATTTCCGTCACGTTGCCTCGGTCGACCGTAACAACCTGCACGGCTACAGCTCGATTTCTCTGGACCCCCAATTCGGCCCGCTCATCGAGTTCTTTTCTGGCGGCCTCAATCGCTAGTATGGTTCGCTCCAGCTGCTCACGAGGCCGTTGGAACCAGTCAGCGCTCCAGATGCGATGGATGATCCAACCATGGTCTTCCAGAACCGACTGCCGAAGCCGGTCTCGATCTCTGGCCGAGCGAGATGAGTGATATTCTGCGCCATCGCATTCGATGCCAAGAATATAGCGGCCTGGCCTCTCTGGATCCGCAACTGCGAGGTCGATGAAGAAGCCGGCAATGCCCACTTGAGCATGAACCTGATAACCCATTTCGATCAGCGCGTTGGCTACCTGTTCTACAAAGATTGAATCCATTTCGCGAACCGTGACTTGGGCAAGCGAAATTCGCCCTGTTCTCGCGTAGTGCAAGAAGAGCTTGAAGGCGAAGATGCCTTTCCCTTTGCCACGCTCCAGGTCGATGTCCTCGTCTGTGATGGACGCGAATACTTCGCAGCTGCGCTTGGCGCGGCTTATGAGGACGTTGAGCCGACGCTCGCCGCCTTCCGCGCCAAGAGGGCCGAAACGCATGGCCATGTATCCCTGGGCATTCTTGGCATACCCCACCGAGATCATGATCACGTCGCGCTCATCGCCTTGAACATTTTCGAGGTTCTTGACGAAGAATGGCTCGCTTGGATGAGCGTGAAAGAATTCCTCGGTGTCGGGATTTAGTCGCCGCAGCGCTTCGAGTTCATCCTGGATCGCGCGGCGTTGGCTAACCGAAAATGTTGCAACGCCTAGAGTCTCTTGCGGGTTCACCTTCGCATGACGGATGATCGCCTCCGCTACTGCTCTCGCCTCTACCGGATTGGTTCCTGTGCCGCCGGAATCGAAGACCCCCTCCGGCACATGATGAAACCGCAACCCCATACCTGCCTCTTGGGTATAAGGGCTTGGCACGATGAAAAGCCGGTTCTCGTAGAACTGGCTGTTCGATACTGCGATTAGAGATTGGTGACGGCTACGGTAGTGCCAGCGCAGCATACGCTGCGGCAAGCCGCGGGCCGTGAACAGGCCGAGGATGCTTTCAATGTCGGCGACCTGCGCGCCCTCACCCTCGTCATCTTCAGACTGCGAGCCTGTCATCTTCGCGAAGAATGTCGTGGGTGGCAGTTGGCGTTCGTCGCCAACGACGACCACCTGACTGGCCCTGGCGACCGAGCCAAGTGCGTCCACGGGCTGGATCTGAGACGCCTCGTCCATCACGAGCAGATCGAAGGACATCCGGCCGGGCGACAGGAATTGCGCCACCGAAAGCGGGCTCATCATGAACACTGGCTTCAGCGCCTGGATGGCAGGGCCTGCCTTCTGCATCAATTGCCGGATGGGCATGTGGCCTCGTCTGCGCGCCATCTCAGAACGAAGCAGTCCGACAGGTCCAGCTCCGCCGTCTCTTGAAGGAATTTTCCGGTGATGAGCCGTTACAACTTCGATGGCGCCGGCCTTGATGCGCTGGCGGTCCAGATCTGCGAAGTCACGTACAGCCCTGGAATGCAGTTCCCCGTCGAACCTTGCCAGCTCCGGCTCATCGGTCGCCATCGCCAGAAACATTCGTTCGTAGTAGGCCATATCAAAAACTGATCGAGCCGATCCTGTTGTAATCTGGCCGTTGGCTAGGCCGTCTATCAACTGTCCCAGTCCAGCCTTTCGGGCCGTTTCGGATCGCTCTTCATAGGCAACCCATTTCGAGAGCTGCTCCTGATGATCGAGCCAACCCTGCAGCCGAGAAACGACCTCGCCTATCGCGACGTCCGGAAAATCGACTACTCCAAACAAGGAGGGAGCATCGGCTTTCAAATCCCCTGTAAGCGCCTTCAATTCCCGCGCTGCCGCTTGGGCCGCTTCACGTGCTGAACGTGCCGAGTTTGCGATCTCGATTCTTTCAGGCAACCGCGCAGCCAGATGTCGGATCGAGCCATTTTCTTTCAGCCAAAGCTCGGCTTGCGTGAGAGCGGCCCAATCGGATCCTCGACCGTGCCACGACGAGCCGAATACGAACTTGCCAAGGCTCTCTCCCGCATCGATCCCTTGAGCAAGTGCTTGTAGTCTGCCTAGTCGGCGCAGTAGCTCCACCCGCTCAGTGATTAGATCCGGAACGTCAGTCAGAACCTGTCGTGACGCATCATCGGCTTGAGCTACAGTGCTCGCCTTCGCTTCCATCAGTTGCAGCGAGGCCCGCTCGGCGGAAGCCACGTCGCCTAGCATGGATGACGCGAGGTGCCCGAGATCGTTCCAGAAACCTTCGATAATTGGCCGACCGATTTCGATAACCTTGCGAACGCGCGCTGCACGCGCACCGGCCTCGGAGCGTTCCGCCATCCGGCCGGCGATAATCCGAGGTTCGGGGCCTAGCCCTCGTAGAGTCCGCATCCACTCCACTAGCGCGAGCAGTGGCGCGGAAGCCGATCGCTCCCCACGCCAATCTGCCCCGAAGGCGGAACGGCCAAAAGCGTCGCCTTCGCGGACTCTTGCTGCGGCAGCCTGACCCTTCATCAAAAGGTCGAGGAGACCAACTATCTGCGTCGCAGGCGCGCTAGGGTCGACCACAATAGTCCGCGCAAGTGCTGTGGCGCGACGGTAGTCGCCGTTCAATGCTTTCAATATTCCCGTGTGTGTGGCGAGCGCCTGCCGCGCCGCGGCCACCTCGGTGCTCCACGCCGCGTCAACAACCTTGCCCTGAAGGTCGGCTCTGGCAGCCTCAAGCGTCGCTACGCTGTCGGCAAGGTCGCCTGCCTGCTCAAGTCCGGAGTCCCAAACGGTGGCTGCGAAGGCCTCCGGACTTGCGTCAGGTGCTGCCGCTACTCGCTCGCCGGTCACGGCCAGCCTGAGCAAGCCTGCCAACGTGTCTGGCAATATCGCCGATCCGAGTTCCTGATTCAGGCGCTCAGCTTCTTCCCTCAAGCGTGGGAGCAGAATGGTGAGCTGTCGCGCACGATGGAAACCATCTTTCGGAAATTCCGAGGGAAGCTTTGCAAGCTCTGTCTCGAGACCTTCAATTGGCGTGTCGATAGCCGTTGCCGCCAACTGCTCCGAAAGTTCCTCGGACTTGCGGGCGAAATCCGTTCCTGACCAGAGAAGCGATGAAATGTCTTTCGGACGCTCATCCCATACCGGCGAGACGAGCGCCTCGGCAGGAAGTCCAGGCGCGGACGCGAGAAGCTCAGCGCGATCTTCTATCTCGCCGCTGTCGCTGAGAATTTTCGGAGGCTCGGCCTTGATCCGCTCAGCGATACCGACCAGTTTGGCGTGCAGTGCCTTGGCTTGGTCCAGCAACGCCGCGATGCGTGGGACGAGCCTCTCAATGGTCGTTGGAAGAACGACATCCAGGCCAACTCCCCGCCACGGGTGGTGGATCGGCAAGCCGATCTCGTTGATCCGCTGAGAGACCTCATCGAGCAATTTGCGACGTTGCGAAACGCCGTCAGTTGTCCAGCTTGTGGCATCCGTAAGTTCGATGTCCACTGGTTTCTGACCGACCTGCCTTAGTCGGGTTAGCTGGCCGAGAACCTGATAAGGAGTGAGTTCGGACGCTCCGAACGCAACGTGCATTCGTGCAGCATGTGCGTTGAGTTTATCGCGAGCCTCCAGCAAGCGATCAGTTAGGGAAGAAGGAAGCTGGCCCCTGGGCGATCCGAGTTGCCAGGTTCGCCGCAGCTCCTCTAGCATCATGCGCTTGTTCGCCTTGTTACTATGCAGCTCAAGGCAGGCGTCCCCCACCCCAGCAGTGTCAAGCCGTCGCTTGACGACCTCCAGCGCTGCCATCTTTTCGGCCACGAACAGCACGGTCTTTCCGTCGGCAACGGCCGACCCAATAATGTTTGCGATCGTCTGCGATTTTCCTGTCCCAGGCGGACCTTGGATAACGAGGTCGCGACCTTTTCTGACGTCATGGATCGCCAGTGTCTGAGAACTGTCACTGTCGACGATATGCAACATTTCGGCGGGCGCAATGTGCGGATCAATCGCTATGTCGTCCGACATAAGCGGCTCGCGTGTTTCGAAACCATCTGAAAGAAGCGAGCGGATCTTCGGTTGTTCGATAATCTTTGCGCCATCGGGCCAGAGATCCGGATCCAGATCACGGTACATCAAGAACTTCGCAAACGAGAAGAAGCCGAGCACCATATCGTCGCGAAGCACCTCCCAACCCTCTTTGGTCGAAATTGCTTCGGCAACGGCATCGAGATAGGCCGAGACGTCGAAGTCATCTCCCACCTCAAAACGCGGCAGAGCGAGCTTGTGAATGCGGTCGAGATAGAGTTCCAAGGAGAGGTTTGCGGTAAGATCTTCCGGCCGGGCTCGTAGGCGGAATTTTTCTCCAGCGGCCCCTCGCTCAAGCCGAACCGGCACCAAAATGAGGGGGGCCTGACGGATGTTCTCTTTGTTGTTCGGGTCAATCCACTTCAGCATTCCAAGGGCCAGAAAGAGGATATTGACGCCCTGCTCTTCCTCGAGTGTGCGGGCATCATGGTAGAGATCAAGGAGCCGCCGCTGCAGCCCAGTTGGGGTCATACGCGTCTGCAGCTTGGTGTCCGAGTGCCGCGCGGATATCCCTCTGTTATCGACTCCATCGTCCTCTGGTTGGGCGAGAGCGACGGGGGAATAGTCGATCTCTTCGTCTGGAGGGCTGCTTTCATCCTGGCCCGCTTTCGGCCTATCGGGCTTGCCGGCCAGGAAGGTAAAAGCCTTTCCTTCGGTCACCAGCAATCGATAAATTTCGGACGACTTCTCATCGACGATATCGATCGTCTTCGCGCTCTTGGAAAACCGCGGCACATTCAAAAGTCGATTGCGGGCGGAAAGATCGAGCAACTCCATCCTGGCGCGCTCGAGTTTCTCCTTTAGAGGGAGATCGCTTTGGAAGACTGACTGTTTTACGTCCAAGACTTACATCCCCTTTGAAAGGAGAACCAGCTAGAGCCCGCGTAGAGCGTTCGCGCAAGAAAAAACAGCCGTGTTCAATTAGAAACGACTGCGATCACTTCTGGACACCGTCCAATATTGCGACGTGTGATATGGGTCAGAGCCTGCATTCTTGGCCCCCTTTGCCTAGTCGCTATCCGACGAGGATTCTCGCTCCCTGCCCCCGTATTTAGCCGCCTCCACAATGTCTTTTTCTGACACAGAGAGTCCGTTGCGGACCCGAATGGCTCCCGCACTTGGAACGCGGTCCAATTCAGATCCAGTCTTTGCCTTATCCTTCTGGGGCTTAACCTCCGGCGGCGGGTCTTTCGAAAATGTCATGCGTAGGTCCTACTCGTCCAAATCTAAATGCATCCGCCTGTGAGCCTCAAGCCGCTTTCCTGGTCATACAAAGAAAACGCCGCGCCCAATCAATCCACCGTCTCTCGTGGTTCCGCATTCTGATTGGCGCTTTAACATTCATCACTATTAGCGCCTGGCATTTAGTATCCTCCCTCTACTGGTTTTTTTAGCCGATAAGTAATAGATCGGGATTTCACTGCAGAAGTCCGGAGCCATGAAGTGACTGACGAAATCCAAAATACGGCCACCGCGCTGATGGAGCTTACCGCCGATATCGTTGCGGCTTATGTGAGCAAGAATTCAGTGCCGGTCTCCTCATTGCCGGACCTTATTGCCAGCATCAATTCGTCATTAGCGCGTATCGGCCAGCCGTCCGAACCGGAAAAACCCGACCAAGTTCCCGCGGTCAACCCCAAGCGCTCAGTCACTCCAGACTACATCGTCTGCCTCGAAGACGGCAAAAAGTTCAAGTCCCTCAAGAGACACTTGAACACGCATTTTGGACTGACGCCCGACGCCTATCGCCAAAAATGGGGCCTCTCCAACGATTACCCCATGGTCGCGCCTAACTATTCAGCCAATCGCTCCAGATTGGCAAAATCGATTGGCCTCGGTCGCACAGCAGCCGCGCCCAAGAAAGCAGCAGCCAAGAAGTCAAAGACGCGCTAGCAAAACATTTGGCAGCTTCGCAAAGGATCGAAAATTGAATCGCGATCGCTATTCCCATCGCCGCAGCTCGCGGCCAAGACGCGGCCGGGTTTCAATTATGCGCAAGCGTTTCTTTTCACATAAATCATTAGCCGCGATCCTGGTGATCACGCTAGCAGTGGGCGCTTATGTCACCTCCTACTTTACAGGGTGGGGCAACCAGATCGCGGGACCCAATACAGCAAGCGCACTCGGGTCAAAACCGAAGCCTATCGTCGGCGTAGCGTCCATCGTTGACGGGGACACGATCGAGATCCACGGACAGCGTATTCGTTTCAATGGCATCGACGCACCTGAAAGCAGCCAAAACTGCAGCGACGCAAGCGGGCAAGAATACCCATGCGGCCGCAAATCCGCAGAAGCACTGGACATCTTCCTCAGTCAATCCCGACCCATCCAGTGCAACTTTGTTTCGTGGGATCGTTACAACCGCTTCGTTGGTGATTGTCAGCGGGCGGACGGTGCTAGCATTGCGTCTTGGATGGTCGAACAGGGTTATGCCCTGGATTGGCCTCGATACAGCCATGGTAGTTACGCGTCACAACAGGCAGATGCCCAAAGGGCCAAGATTGGCATCTGGGTTGGCACTTTCACAGCCCCTTGGGATTGGCGAGCAACACATGCAGCCAACAATAAACCCGGTAATGACACATCCTACGGCCTTACAGGCCGTCGCCAAATAGCTCAGAGCTATTCGTGTCAACCGCGTCGCTATTGTAAGCAAATCTCCTCATGCGATGAGGCGCGCTGGTATCTCAATAACTGTAGCTGGGGACCCAAATTGGACCGGGACGGCGACGGAATTCCGTGCGAAGGCATTTGCTGACCAAGCCAATTCCTTAGCGCGCTTTCAGCAAGCCGGACTGGCCACCAGCGTTTCGGTGCATTTGCGCGAGTGCCAATAGAGCCTGGCAAAAGGGCTGGCTGACGTTTGTCTTGGAAAATTCCACCAGCTCGTTGAGCCCGGATGGGCTAGAAAACCGCAAGGCTTCGTAGCGACAGACAGGGATCTGCCGATTATCTCTGAAGCGTTTGTCGGGTCCGCCATTCTTATTGGGATGAGCCCAGGTATAGCTCACGATCTCAGCATCAGATGGAACTTTGCCGGTCTCAATAAAATTGCTGGGGGCAAATTGCGTCCTGAGGTCTCCATACCCAACGGCACCGTACTGGTTTCCGTCCTTCACCAAAATCATGTCTGGCATGAAATAAAGGATTTGCCGGCCGACGTGTATCGACGGTGGTGTGACATTGCTGCGAACAACCGTCGGCAAGGAAGCTTGGAGCGTCGTCGACTTTTTATCGACCAACATCGTGGCTCCCGCATTGCGCTTCCAAGTCGTCAGATCCTCTATCTTGCCACCAGCCGCGACATGCCAACTCGCCGCGCAGCGTGTGAGCGTGTCAAAGGCGGCGACAAGTCGCCCGTAGGCCGCCTCCGCGTCCTGCTCCAAATCATAGTAGAGCACGCTCACCCGGCGGTAGCTGTCCAACCAGTTGCCAATAAGCATGCCCGGCAAAAAGGCAGCAATACCGATCAGCGCCACCCCACCTCCCAGCATTGCGCCTGCGATCAATCCGGCGATCCCAAACAGCACGGCCAGGATGAGCGACATTCGCGTCTGCGATTGCCTCGCATTGATTTCATCAAGCACATTGGCAAATGTCTCATCACGCATCTCGATCACATCGGCGGACTCGATTTCTCTCATCACGACGCCACCGCTGACATATTCCACGGGTGAGGATGTTGGATGGGGCTTTGGCCCAGATGGGAATTCAGACAGTTGCAGCGTCTGCTTGGCGCTGCGCTTTCCCAAAGTGCCTCGGTAGTAGAGACCGCCGACGCCTGCATGAATATAATGCCCTCGTGGGCCAGTCCCGATACGAAGACCTTGCACGCCAACGGACGCGCCAACCCCGCCAGACGAGAAGTTAAAGCGGAAAGG
>NZ_RZQL01000056.1 GCF_003997935.1 Mesorhizobium sp. M7A.F.Ca.US.006.01.1.1 | reverse complement strand
GAAAACCTTATCTGCCGTTTGCTAGCGAAACGCCGGCAACGTCCTTTGCATAGGGGATTGATGGCTGTGCACCGCGCGACAGGCATGCTAGCGCCGCCGCAACATTTGCGCGCTGGACCGCCGTCTCCAGCGATGCACCAAGCGAAAGGCTATGAGCGAGATATCCGCAAAACGTGTCGCCAGCGCCAACCGTGTCGATAGGTTCTATCTTAAGCGCCGGACATTCAAAAAACGTCTCTGGTGTTGCACAGAGGGCCCCTTCGCCACCGAGTGTCACGATGATTGTGCTTTGATATTTTCGAACATAGTCGGTCATTCGCGAGGCACGATCGCCGCCAGACAATTGCAACACGCCACTATAGTGATCAAACTCCGTCTCATTTGCTACCACATAGTCCGCTTCGGTCAGGAAGTTCGCCGCTTCCGCGCGGAACGGCGCTGTATTGAGTATGGAAATTGCCTTTGCCTGCCGCGCGGCTTTGAGAGATGCCTTTACGGTAGATAGCGGAATTTCATGCTGCAGAAGGACGAGTTCGCCTTGCCGGAGGTCGGGCAGGGCATCTGGCACTACTGTGGCATTGGCCCCCGGCACTACGGTGATGATGTTTTCACCCCGCGGGTCTACAAGGATAAGCGCGGTCCCGGTTGGCTCAGTGCTCTTTCGGACGCCCGAGAGATCAATTTCCGCTTCCTTGAGCAGTCGCATGGCGTCGCTCGCGAAACTATCATTTCCGACGGCTCCAATCATGCGAACTTGAGCGCCTGCACGAGCAGCGGCAAGTGCCTGGTTGGCACCCTTCCCGCCGCCAGCAGTAACGAAAGCACTACCGGGAACCGTCTCGCCGGGACAGGGGAGGCTTTCTACAGACGCGACGAGGTCGAGATTGATGGAGCCGATGACGACAATCATAGTGTAAACCTTCGATTGAATTGGGGCTTGTAGTCAGCTTGGGGGCAAATGCTTGGAGGCGTCGTGGTGAAGGTTGATGAACCTTCAGCGTCGATGCGATGCGTTCATCAGCACTAAAGCCAAGCTCTTGAGTTTTCGGGGTAGAACGGCGGCGAGCCGACCTCGTGATATGTTCGGTTTAGGTAGATAAGGCTGCGAACCTCGTCGTCGCTCTTGATGCCGAGGACTTCGCCGATAAGGATGCTATGGGTGTTGATCTCGAGCGCCTCGACAATCTTGCAATCAAACGAGACTGCCGCATCTTCCAAAACCGGGGCGCCCGTTACCATCGTCGACCACTGTGCCTGCCGAAATCTATGCTTCATCTCGAGCTTGCCGACGCCGGAAAACAAGCCGCAAAGCTCTTGGTGACGTGACGATAAGGTGTTGACGCAGAACACGCCGTTGGCTTTCAACGGCGTGTTCTGCTGGCTGCGCTTGTTCATGCAAACAAGCAGAGATGGCGGCTCGTCACTTATGCTGCAGACAGCAGTCGCGGTGAATCCCAGTTGTCCGTGCGGCCCATCCGATATGATGATATTGACGGCGGCGCCGAGGCGGCTCATTCCATCTTGGAATGCCTGCAAAGACACGGCATTTTCAACTGAGGTCTCGGACATCGACGTCACCCGCCAGACTGGGTTATGCCGTACTGGCCGGCAAATGAACGCGCTACATTGATGTCGGTGAGTGCGGGAACAATGCTTTCGGGATGTGGGAAGCCGTAATAGTAGGCATCCGCCGCCCTTTCGTCGTTCCTCGCGGCATGGAGGACGATCTCCGTCGCCGGCGACGGGGTTTCCAGGAAGATTCGCGTTATGTCGCATCCGCCGCGACCATACTTCTCCCACATGCCCAGGTTGACTTCCGTCATCCAGAGTTCGTCAAACGGCTGGTCTTGGTGCCGGACGATCTCTTGAGTGAGATATTTCGCACTTCGGCTTGCGAAATTGCCGCCCTGGCCGCAGATCGGATCAAAGGTTATCGCAGTGTCGCCGACAGGCATGATCAGCCCTCCTGAGGGCAGGCGGCCGAAGGGGCGGCGCACCATCGGGGCGAAGCGCCCCACCAGCCAGGCGTGGGGATCTTCCGACACGTACTCGATGTCGTCGACCATGTGATGTTCCCAAGGCGCGAACTCGCGAATGATGTCACGGGCATGGGCGGTTACCTCTTCACCCGATTTGCACCCACCAAATCTGTCGATCCGGCTTCCCTCCCTGGCTTCGAAAAGGAACCCGTAGGTATGGCCGGCCGTTTTGTGGGTGTAGGGAACCGCGAAATACTCTCCAGAGTCTGCGAAGAAGTCGAATTTGGTTGAGCTGTAAGGAGTGCGATCGGAGAACCAGTCCTTCACATGCTTGCCTGACTTGCTCCGCACAAGCGTCATTGCGAGGTTGCGCTGAGGGCGGTCGTAGAGGCTGCGATGGTCGTCTCTAGGGATGAGCCGCCCCAGATCCGCCTTGCCGGCGGCGAGCACGGTTAGCTCGTTTTCGAGTGCGATCTTGTCAGCGCGTTCTGGCGTCACACCCTCGATGATGAGTGTGCCGCCGAGAGCCTCGAAATCTTCAAGCCAGCGATGGATGCGCATGCGTTGGTCGATCGCGCCGCCGCTCCTGCCATATTCGAGACGGCCCTTCATAACCGTCGCCTCCGGATCATTGGCGAATCTGGCGCTTTCGAGCAGAACGCCCTGTGCCGGAAACATATCCTGCGACCAGAAATCCATGCCGAGCTCGCGCTCGATGTCGATGACTTCGGCGTAAAGACACGCGGTGCCGGTCGGAGCGGAGTGATTGAGCCACTGCTCGGGCGTTCTGTCCGAATACAGCGTCACCTGGTAGCCAGCTTTCACAAGTGCATATGCAAGGATACATCCTGCCTGGCCAGATCCGATGATCGCGATCTTCGACATGAGGCGTTCTGTCCCTTTACAAATTGTGCTCGTCTTTGATGGCCTGGATCAGACGCATGACGCCCTCACGCAACGACACCGCCGGAGCGAAACCCAGTTCCTGCCGCGCCGCGTCGATGCTGAGCCGGCCAAGCGTCACATCATCAGGATCTGCACCTTCGTCGAGCGAGATATCAGCGGAGGGGATCGCTTCCCGGATTATCGAAGCAGCCTCATCGATCGTCGGGTTGACGCCGGCGCTGATGTTGAATTTACGGATCGAAGGCTGGTTCACATCGAGCGCCAGCAAAATCCCTTCGACAACGTCATCGACATGGACCCACTGCCGAGGGAAGCCATTGCCGTAGGGCAGGTGGATTGGACGGCCTTCGAGAGCGTTCGAAATCATCAAACGCAGCACGCAGCTGGTCTTGCGGCGCGGTCCGTAGACACCGGCAATGCGCAGCGATATCGCGTCGACATTGTGCTCTTCTGCATAAGCGGAAACGATGGCTTCACCGGCAATCTTGCTTGAGGGGTAGCATTGCTTGGCCAAAAGTGGAAAATCCTCGGTGATGTCGTCCGCCGCCTGGTTTCCATAGACTGTAAGCGACGAGCAAAACAGGAGCCGGCACCGGTCTGATCGAATGGTGATTTGCCTGGCCAATTCGGCGACATCCAATGTCCCCCCGACATTAACGTTAAACATCAATGCCGGGTTGTCGCGTCCGAGGCTCGGTCCAGAAAAGCCGCCGCAATGAATGATTGCGTCGATGCCATAGCGAAACGCAATTTCATGCAGCTTATGGATATCGCCAATTTCCAGCTCGAACGCCCGGTCGGTGAGAACCCTTACCTGTGAGACGGAGCGGTCGACCGCGATAACCTGTCTGCCTTGGCCGACGAGCCTTTTGACCACATCGTAGCCTACGAGACCGTTGGCGCCCGTTACCAGGATCGATTTGCTCACCATCTGAACTGTTTCCAGGTACCTGTTGCTGGTTTTGCGCCGCTACGAGATGTCGAAGTTCCAGCTGCCGTGTCTGCTTCTGCGGCTTGCCGTCCTAATGCCTACGACAACCAGAGCCAGAACGGTAACGATATAAGGGGTAAGTTGCAGGATCTGAGGCGCTATACCGGTGACGCTGGGAAGGCGTATGGAAAGCGCTGAGGCGGCGCCGAACAGAAGCGCGACCACCGCGGTGGCGTAGGGATTGCCCTTGGCGAAGATGATTGCTGCGATGGCGATCAGGCCACGGTCATTTGTCATCTGCTTGGAAAACAACGTCACATAGCCGAGGGAAAGATAAGCGCCGGCTAGGCCACAAAAGAAGCCCGATGCCAGCATCGTATCGATCTTGATCCGGTTGACGTTGACGCCAGCCGCTGCAGCAGCGTCCTCGGCCTCGCCGACAAATCGCACCCGCAAGCCCCATTGAGTCTTGTAAAGCAGCCAGGATACCACCGGCACCAGCAGATAGGCGACATAGACCAGCAGCGTATGCCCACTCACGATTGGCCCGATAACCGGTATGTCCCGCACGAGCGGAATATCAATCTGGGGGAAGGTCGGAATGTCACTGGACGTGAACATGCCATCCTGGCCGAGCACGCTGGCAAGAAGAAGCGCTGTCAGGCCATATGCGATGAACGTCACCGCAATGCCGGCGATGAAGATGTGCGCTTTGAAACGTAGATTGAAAAGGACCAGAAGCGCTGCCAACGCAACCGAAGAAATCACGGCGGCCGCAACTCCCAATGTCAGGCTCCCGGTGGCATAGGCAACGGCGACAGCCGTGAATGCCGCGACGATCATGAAGCCGTCGAGCGCGATGTTCAATATTCCAGCCTTGAAGGTCAGGAGGCCTCCCAGCGCCGCCAGAACGAGAGGTGCTGAAATTCGCAGCGTCGAAAATGCGAGTTCTTCCACTTATGCCTCCTTGGTGGCTGGTTCTGACTGGATTTTGGTCGAATTGCTTGGCCGAGCCTTTCGCTTGAAGCGCCACGTAAACTGGGCTGCCAGGACAAGAACGATCACGAACTGAAGAACCTGCACGAAATATTTGCTGAGGCCGGTTGTCATTTGCAGTACCGCGCTGCCGCCATTCAGGACGCCAAACAGGAAAGCGGCGGCGATGACGCCGATGGGATTATTTTGCGCCAGCATCGCAACCGCGATTCCATCAAAGCCAAACCCGGGTGAGAAGTTGTCGTAGAAGGCATGGTACTCGCCCAACACTTGCTCGGCGCCTGCGAGCCCCGCAACACCGCCGCTGACGAGCATCACCCACAACGCGTTACCCCTGACGTTGATGCCGCCATAGTGCGCAAATTTCGGATTGAGCCCGATCAGCTTCCAGATAAAGCCGCGAAGGGTGGCGGAATTGAAAATAGCGAAAGCGATACAAACACCGATGGCAAGCAAAATGCCGGCATTTAGCTGCGAATAGATCGAGAAGCTTGGAAAGAAGGCACTCTCCGCGACATCGGGCAGCTTGTTGGTCGGGCCCGGCGCCTTGAGCGGGCGTGTCGAGATATATCCGGTCAGCAACAGTGCGATCGGGTTGAGCATCAGGCAGATCACCAGCTCATTGACAGCCAGGTAGACGCGCAGGAGGCCAGGTATCGCGGCCCACGCCATGCCCCCTACAAACCCTGCAATGATGCAGATCGGCAGATGGATCACCATGGGCAATCCGGCCAGGCCGTAGCCCGCAATGCCGGAGGCCATGGCCCCCATCAGCATCTGGCCCTCCGCACCGATGTTCCAAAGGCCTGCTCGAAAGGCGATTGCCACTGAGAGCCCGGTAAACAGAAGCGGGGTCATCATCTGGAGTGTTGTGGAGATGTTCGGCCAGCCAGAGAGGCCGCCAGCAACGAGAACCTGATAAACGACAAGCGGATTTTGACCGAGAAACGCAATCAACACAGCTCCGACAATCAGTGCTATGGCAACCGCAAACAAGGGGACACTTGTTGCCCGTATCAAACGGACGGCTAAAGAGTTGGCGTTTTTCAACTGCGTTTCCTCAGTTGCGTTGAAGAGTGGCTGAAAGCGACTTTTCAGGCTGCTCAGTCGCCACGAGTCCACCCATGTAGCGGCCGACCTCTTCGTAAGAGGTTTCGGAAGCCGGCAGATCAGCCACAATCTGTCCGCGATACATGACCAGGATGCGGTCCGACAGGGCCATGATCTCATCAAGGTCAGCAGACACGACAAGCACTGCCTTGCCTGAATCGCGCATGGTAACCAGCAGCTTGTGAATGGACTCGATGGCGCCAATATCAACGCCCTGCGACGGCTGTTCAGCGACCACGACATTTGCCTGCCGGCTTAACTCGCGAGCGATCTGGACCTTTTGCTGATTGCCGCCTGACAGAGAGCCGGCCGTAGCGTCTATGCCGCCCCCTCGAACGTCATAGGCGTCTACGAGGCCTTGGGCATTGGCCTTTGCCGCAGCGGACGAAATGAACGGGCCCCGGGTCACCTTGGAGAAATGCCCGACCATCATGTTCTCCCAGATCGAACTCTGGAGCGACAGGCCAACGCCACCCCGGTCCGCGGGAATATATGCCAACCCCGCCGCGCGGGCCGCGCGCGGGCTGCTGTGCACGACATTCCCCGCAAATGAGATTGTTCCGTTCGCCGGCCTGCGCATGCCCGCGATACATTGGACCAGTTCGTCCTGACCGTTTCCCTGGACGCCGGCGAGCCCCACAATTTCGCCAGCTCGGACCGTCATGGAAAGCGCATCGACAGCAACCTCGCCACGATCGCCGAACGAGTCGAGGTCCTTGACCGAGAGCAGCTTCTGCCCATCGAAGGTGCTGGGCGACTTCTCGACCTTCAGCAATACCGACCGGCCCACCATCTCATTTGCGATGTCTTGCGCGGTTACGGTCGCGGCCTGAAATGTTCGCCTGATGCGACCTCGCCGCATCACTGAAACACGATCCGCGACTTCAAGCACTTCTCGCAGTTTATGACTGATGAAGATGATCGAGCACCCGCTTTCAGCCAGAGACCGCATGGTCTTGAAAAGTTCGCGGGTTTCGTTTGGGGTTAAAACCGCGGTCGGCTCATCCAGGATGAGGATTTCTGCCTTGCGATACAGCGCCTTCAGGATCTCGACGCGTTGCCGCAGCCCAACGGGCAGTTTTGCTACGATAGCCTCAGGATCGAGTTCCAAGCCAAATCGGCGGCTGAGCTCGAGCGTATCTTGCCTGGCTTTTTTGAAATCGACACGACCATAACTCTTTAGAGGTTCAGCGCCGATGACAATGTTCTCGGCGACGGTGAAGGATGGGGACAGCTTGAAGTGCTGATGAACCATGCCGATACCCGCTCGAATGGCGTCCGCGGGATTGGAGAAATCGACGGGTGTCCCTTTCAGTTTTATCTCGCCGCCACTTCTGGGGATGAGGCCGTAGAGGATGTTCATTAGCGTCGACTTGCCGGCGCCGTTCTCTCCGACTAGTGCGTGAATCTCACCCTTTTGTATGACCAGCGTGGCGTCCTCGATGGCAACAAGATCGCCAAACTGTTTTTGCACGCCGGTCATCTCGACGACAACATCGGTGCTACCGGGCATTTTTTCGTCTCCGTCTGTGATGAATGTCCCGGGCACCTACTGTGAGGTGCCCGGGTTCCTCGGGAGGAAAAACTCTCAATTCGCCGAAGGACGATCGATCGGCGGTGTACCCATCTGCTTTGCGGCGGGATCCAGTTCGATATAGTTCGGGACGACGATCTCGCCGGAAATGACTTTCGCCTTCAATTCATCCATTTTGGCGAGGGTCGCATCGGAGATCAGGCCCTTGTTGTACTGATCCATAGCAGCCTGGACGCCCCCCTCCTTGAGACCGTATTGCTTGTTGACGCCGCCTTTGAATGTGCCGTCAACGACCGACTTGACGATGTCGTATCCCAGGACATCGACACGCTTCATCATGGAGGTAAGGACCGTGCCGGGCGCCATGTAATTCTGGTTCGAGTCGACGCCGATCGCAAAGGTGTGCGTCTGCTTGGCAGCATCGATTACGCCTGCGCCGGTCAGATTGGCGACGGCGAAGTTGATGTCCGAACCCGCGCTTACCAGGGCAAGAGTGTATTCCTTTCCTGCAGCCGGGTCGGTGAAGGAGCCCGAATACCGTTCGAGAACCTTCACATCGGGCTTCACACTCTTTGCGCCGTAATAATATCCGTTGAAGAAGCGGTGGATGACCGGGATGTCCTTGCCACCGACGAATCCGATCGTGCCAGTTTTCGAGGTCATTGCGGCTGCGACACCCACAATGAACGACCCTTCCCAGTCCTTTGCGACAGCGCCCACCACATTGGGAGCAATCGAGTCGGAGCCGACATCCACGATGCCAAATTTCTGATCGGGAAAGGCTGCAGCCGCTTCCTTCATAGGCTGTATCATGTCGAAGCTGGCGCCAAGCACCAGATCGAAGTTCTTCGCAGCCGCGGCCCGTACCAGCGATGATTTGAAGTCGGATACTGCGCGCGGCTGAATGACTTCGTACTCGATGCCGAGATCCGCCTTTGCCTTTTTGAGGCCTTCGGCAATCATGTCATTGAATGAGTGGTCTCCAAGGCCACCTTCTGCGGTCACAAACGCGACCTTGATTCCGGCTTGGGCCATCGACGTCATGGCGATCAGAGAAAGACTGGCGCAGAGCGCCACTTGCTGGAAAAATTTCATGTTCACTCCCCTGGAGCTGTTTGCTTCCTGATGCCCGCTCATGTCGGAGGAACGCCGACTTGAATTTTATTCATGCGCCCTCCACGCGGGCGATACAATCCTAAAAAAAATTGTATGAAGCTGTCAATACAACATTGATAGATGGTTGATCAAAAAGATCGGCCGGCAACGAATCGCCGGCCGACATCACGCTTTGCCCTTAGTCCTCACCGGGGGCCTGGCTTGGGTCCGCGAGCAAAAATCTCGGTAAGCATATTTATGAAAGCCGGGCGGTTGGCGTGAAATGCAACGTGGCAGTTCGCCGGCCTTGTCGTTCGCTTCTCGTGATCAACGACAGTCCTGCCTATCGTGTATTCGCCAACGGTTTCGATGACCACATTGACGAATTTCGTCTCGATGATGCTCTCGGCGACAAGCGCAGCCACGCAAACGGCATCGTGAACGGGCGCAGTAAGCGGGGTTCCTGTTGGCTGGTTCGCTTCGTAACCACTGATACGATGCATGATGATGTCGGCGGCAGCCACACCGGCCGCGGTGTCGAGGCTTCGCAGATGATCGCACTGGTCACGCGAAACCAGCGCCTCGTGCGTAGCGTCAAGCGGGACCAGCGTAATCTTCTTGAAGCCCGCACGGAATACCTGGGCAGCCGCTTCCGGATCAGCCCAAATATTAAACTCGGCAGATGGCGTGATGTTCGATTTATTGATCGCTCCGCCCATAATGATCAGCTCGGCTACATTCGACGCAAAGGCCGGGTCTATTGCGAGAGTTGCTGCAAGATTGGACAGAGGGCCGACGGCAACCAGCGTGATCTGACCGGGATGAGCCTTAAATATTTCAGACAGAAAGACCGAGGCGGGCTTGTCCTGCTTCCTGCCCTTGGGGGCGGGCATGGGCAGTGCAGCCATATGCACTTTCGGATCCCGTTTCGTCGCCCTTGGCGTCGGAAAGTCTGGACGAACGATGGGGGCTGCCAGTCCTTCGAAGACGGGAATGTCACTTCGACCGATCCATTCCAGAGTCCGCAAGGTGTTGTCGGTGCATTTCTCGACTTCGATATTTCCGTTGACCGTGGTGACAGCCACGAGATCGAGCGCGGGGTGAAGCGCCGCCAACATGATTGCGACGGCGTCGTCGGTGCCGGTGTCGACGTCGAGAATAAGTTTTTGAACCATGAGGGATCCTCCAGAAGGTTGTGCTGTTACGCGATCTCGCGGTTTCGCAATAATTGCCACCGGGCAGCCCCCGCAGTCAATACGAAATGTTCTAGAATCGTATCGGAGATGTGATCGGATACCATTAGCAATTTTGTTGCGCCCATTCGGGATATTCGGTACTGATTCAGCAGCTGGAGGATGCGGAAAGAATGAAAGACGCCTTGGAAGTCGCTCGAAATCAATTGCGAGCAGAGCCAGCCGCGCTTGAGAACGTTCCCGATGAAATCTACGACACTGTCGTCCGGGCAATTCTCGACAGGGCACTGGATCCCGGGACAAAACTCCCCGAAGACGTCTTCTGCAATCACTATGGTGTGAGCCGCACAATAGTGCGGGTCGCCATCCACCGGTTGCAACAGGACAGACTGGTTGAGCTGCAAAGGAACAAGGGCTGTTACGTAATTGTTCCTGACCGTAAGGAAGCCATGGACATCCTCGAAGCGCGCAAGGCCATCGAGCCTTACGTCGTTCGCCGGCTGGTCGCTTCTGCTTCAGATGCCGACCTGTTGGCGCTACAAGGCCATGTTGACAAGGAAGACGATGCTTATCATCGCAACGACCACCGAGAAGCGCTGCGTTTGTCCGGCCAGTTTCACCTGGTCCTGAGCAACATCGCCGACAACAAGGTCATAGAGGCAACCCTGCTCAATCTCGTTTGCAGGTCAGCCTTGGTGATTGCGACTTACAGCGATGTCACAGCGTGTTGCAAAGCGCATGACCATCGGCGTTTGGTGGAACTGCTTCGCGAGCGCAATGCAAGTGCGGCTATGGAGCAGATGGAGCGTCATCTGGACGACATCCAGCGCGATCTTCTCCAGGACAAGCCGCTCCAGGAGAAACCAAGTCTCGAAAGCGTGCTCAATCTTTATGGTGCGGGCGTCAAGGAGCGTCCGCTGCGTCAGGCGGGTTGATGAGCATATGACTTTGCATGGAAAGAAGGCGCTCGTTATTGGCGGCGCAGTCGGGATCGGTCGTGCTGTCTGCCAGGCTTTTGCCGCGGCAGGCGCTTGTGTCGGCGTCGCCGATCGAGGCTGGTCAGAAGAAAAATCTTCAATCGTAGCCGAGTTGAAGGCATCGGGTGTCGACGCCTATTGCGACGAAGTCGACGTCAGGGATGAAGGATCGGTCTCCAAGGTCATCCAGCATGCCATAAGCCGCTTCGGCCAACTTGATATTCTGGTCAACAACGCCGGTATGACAAGCGCTGGCGCTCCCATGCATGAGCAGGATTCTGCTCTCTGGTCGGAGATATTCGCCACCAATGTCAACGGCATCGCTTTTGGCATGAAGCATGTGTTGCCTCACATGCTTGAGCGAGGGTTCGGTCGTATCATCAACACATCGTCACAGCTGGCCCACAAGCCGGTGCCTAACCACGGTGCCTATTGTGCTTCGAAGGCAGCGGTTACCGCACTCACCGCTAGTGTCGCTCAGGAGGTAGCGCGTCGCGGTATCACCGTGAACTGCGTTTGTCCCGGGATGACGGATACAGCGATGCTGTACAAAGGCGGCGCGGCATTCGTCGAGGAGAAGCTCAAAGCCCTCCCAATAGGGCGCCCGGGTACGGTGGCGGAGATCGCGGCGACTTATGTCTTCCTGGCCTCGGACGCTGCGGCATTCTTCATTGGCCAGAGCCTTTCGCCCAATGGCGGAGACGTCATGTGGTGACGCGATGTTGAGCGAGACCATCGCATTTCTGGTTGAGATCGATCGTCTGAAACAAGTCGATCGTCAAACCAAGATCGTTGGTGAGCGGCGCCGCGAAAATGCGGCGGAGCATTCATGGCATCTTGCGATGTTCGCACTCGTTCTTGGAACCCGGTTCGCACGCGTCGACCCGTCCAGAGTTATAGCGATGTTGCTCATCCATGACATAGTGGAGATCGACGCTGGCGATCTGCCGCTACACTCGAGGAATGTGAACCTTGCCGCCAAGCAGGAGCGGGAAGCCGCGGCGAGCCAACGGATCTTCGGTTTGTTGCCGCCGGCTGAGGCTGGGCAGCTTTTGTGTTTGTGGAACGAGTTCGAGGCTGGCGAGACCGAGAATGCGCGGTTTGCCCGGGCGTTGGACAGGTTGCAGCCATTGATCCTCAACCTCCAGAATGGCGGTGGAACCTGGCTAGAAAATGATGTCACCGAGGATCAGGTTGTCGAACGCTATGGGTCTGAGATCGAACCCTCCTCGCGTGAACTCTGGCAGGAAGTCCGAGGCCTTGTCTCCCGTCACTTCCAGCAGAATTCTCCAAATCATCGAGCGCAGCTCAAGGAAGCTTAAGTCTGGGTTCTGCAGTCGTTATATTGAAGACATCGGAGAACAATCGAAAGTGGTTTCGTGCATAGCGGAGAAAATATCTAGAAATATATGAGGTTCGAATTGTTTTTGGGATCTGGAGTAAAAAATCTACTTTCCGCATGGCTGAATAGCTATGTCGGATATTTATTGTGCGCTCCTCCTTACGGCGCATTGGCCCTGCGGATTCGCGACGACATAGAGGCCAAATCGCTTGCTGCGCCCCGTTCTATGTCAAATCGGGCGCAGGAAGGTCTATCAGGCAGAAAAACCAACTCCCACCTTTGACGGCAATAGACCCGCCGCCCTCACAAGAGGCGGGTGAAAAGCAAATCGTTCAATTGTGGTCTAGCGGTCCTCATGCCCCTCGAAGCCAGGCCATCGTCTCAGAGAAATTCGATGCCTTGTCCTCACCGTCGAGCTTCAGGTCCATCTCTACATGATTTAGATGGCGGACCATTTCATGGGCAGCGGTCTCGCCATCCCTTCGAGCGATGGCATCAGTAATTCGAATATGTTCGCCAGGTGGGCAGGCTTCATACTCCTGAGCGTGAAGCAGTATTGCCAGGCATGTCAAGGTTTGTAACCGCGTGATCAATTGAACGAGCACATGGTTTCCGGTGAGTTCTGCAAGTCTCAAATGAAACTCGCCGACCAATCTGACCAGTGTTCCTCGGGCATCATTCTTGCGGGCTTCCGCTTCCGCTTCCAGATGCTCATGAAGCTGAGCCAAACCAGACGCAGTTATGGATGCCGCCAGTGTTCTGACGATCTCTGGTTCAACCATTCTTCTAACGGTCAAAATATCCCTTGTCTCCTTCCTGCTAGGGGAGGCGACAGTCGATCCAACATTCGGCATTTTCACAAGGATGCCGTCTTGTGAAAGCCGGGCCATTGCCTGCCGCACAATTGTGCGGCTTACATCGAATGTCTCTGCCAGCAACTCTTCAGTGAGCCGTTCTCCCGGGGGGAGTCGTTGCTCAAAAATCGCGTGAATGATCCGCCTGCATATCTCTGCTTCTGTCTTGCCGTGTGCTTTTTCGAAGCGTGGAAGGATAAGCCCCACGATTTCAACTCCTAGTTTCCAGTTCGATTAGGACCATTTTGCATATACCAGGTCCGAGTCCGGACGGTGGCCCGATGTATCGGTAACCATTTCTCTGATCGGCAATCAGGCTGAGCATGACGCGCGAACCGACGAATCCGTCGCCGCGATACAAATCTAACATGCCACCCATTGACGTTTCGGTCAAACCATATCAAACTTCATTGTACACAACGTAACATGCAATCAAGGGACATTTTTGAAGGCTGAAAATCGCCGAAAACGAGCCCGGGCGGATGGGCCAGCAATTGGTGGTCAGTAGGCCATTCAACAAATTCGATGAGGCTATGGGCCAGTCCCGTTCGGGGACGATGGCCTACCGCGATCGCACGGATCGCTTTCAACGGAGGAAGACGCGATGGGAGTTCATGATCTCCAGACGGTCAACAAGAGGCTTCCGCTCAAGGATGCCCACGAAAAGGTTACGGGGACACATGAATTCCCATACGATTTCACCGTGCCTGGGATGGTCTACGGCCGGATTCTGAGAAGCCCCTACGCACACGCCAGGATCGTAAAGATAGACACCTCGAAGGCCGAGGCGTTGCCGGGGGTGATTGCGGTCATCACCCACAGGGATGTTCCCGTCGAAGAGTGGATCGGGTTATGGACAAATTACCGCGGATGCGTGATGGACGACAAGGTCCGTTTCGTTGGCGACGAAGTCGCCGCGGTGGCAGCGATTGATCTGCGCACCGCAGACAGGGCACTCGAACTGATCGAGGTCGAGTACGAAATTCTTCCTCATGTCCTGAACGCCTTGGACGCGATGAAGCCTGACGCTCCGCAAATCAAGAAGACCGGAAAGAACTCCAAGGATGTCGTTCTCATCAACTGGGGCGACGTCGAGCAGGGTTTTCAGGATGCCGACGTGGTCGTTGAGGGAACGACTTTCAACAACGCGCAGGATCAGGCAACGTTCAGTCGCAACTCACCGATCGCAAGCTGGTCGCAGGACACGCTGACGCTCTGGTCTGGCTGTACGGCTCCCAGCGAACTGAAGGATGCTGTTGCCAACCTGGTCAATCTCCCCAAGAGCAGCGTGCGCATCGTCGCCCTTCCGACCGGCCCGTCGCTAGGCAAATGGTGGTTCAACAATCTCGAGATGATTACCGTCTTCCTGGCGAAGAAAGCGCATCGACCCGTGAAGGTCGTCCTGCGCCAGGATGAGGTGTTTGCAGGCATCAAGCGTCGCCACATTGAATCCACGCAAGGTCGCCTTGGCGTGAAGTCAGACGGCACGATGGTTTCGATGGAAGTGAACGACATTTTCGACAATGGCGCATACGGAGACAAAAACGACATCTTCCAAAGTCTGTCGGAACTGTGGCCGCGCGTTGAGCATGGGCATTTCGAAATGTACGGGGTTTCGACCAACCTCGTCACTGCGGGATGCATGCGCGGCGTGGGCGATCTGACGATGAACTTCGCATTGGAACTCCTGATCCACAAGGCTGCCGAGAAGATAGATATGGATCCGGTCGAGATCCGCCGGATCAATGCCGCAAAGGCTGGCGATCCTTGCCGGGGCCAGGATATCCACCACGAACTTTTCGCGGCCGACCAGCCCTATCCGGACAAGGTCGTGATCTCGAGCTGCGCGATGGATGAGTGCCTCACAAAAGGGGTGCTCGAGTTTGACTGGAATACCCGATGGAAGGGCTGGAGTTCCACCAACACCAGCAGCGGTCCCGTCAAGCGAGGCGTCGGAATGGCTACCGCCATGCATGTCTGCGGAATTCGCTACACGGGTGATTGTGGGGCCATCGTCAAGGTCAACGCCGACGGATCGGCTAACCTTATGGTCAGCCTGGGGCGTCAGGGCAACGGCAATGACTCCACCCAATGTCAGATCGCTGCCGAAGAACTCGGCATTCCCTATGACATGGTGACGATCGATTGCAACGATACCAATGTCACGCCGTGGGGCCAGGGATCGACCGCAAGCACTTCGACATTCCTTTCCGGGACCGCGACGCGGGCTGCCGCGCGCAGTGCCAAGCACCAGATTCTGAAGCTGGCGGCGGCGACGTTCGAGGAGTCTTGGGAAAACCTCGATATCAAGGACGGTATCATCTACAGCAAGACGCAGCACAACAAACGCATACCGATCACCGACATCACCGAAAACAAGCTCCCCGGCTTCTGGGAGTTGTCAAAGCAGCCCTGCATCATCGGAAGCGTGGTGACCAATGCGCCGGACGATCAGATCCCGAAGCATGTCGCTGCTCACTTTGTCGAACTGGAAGTCGATACGGACACTGGCGAAATCAAGCTTCTTGACTACCTGCAGGTTCAAGATAGCGGTCGTTTGATCAACCCGGAGGTTTGCGAAAACCAATTGAATGGCGGGTATTATCAGGGCGTTGGTTTTACACTGATTGAGGAACTGGTCCACGATGCCTCCGGCCGTATCTTAAATCCGAATTTCGCCCACTACAAAATCTTCCGCTGTGGCGATCTGCCCGACCCCAAAATCCACTTTGTTGAGCAAGACGATCCGGTTGGTCCCTTCGGCGCCAAGGGGTTGGGTGAGGCGCCGATTTGCGCCCCGCCAGGAGCCATCGCATTGGCAATCTACAATGCCACTGGCGTCTGGATGACCGAAACCCCGTTCACGCCCGAGCGGGTGCTCAAGGCTCTTGGCAAGATCTAAGAGCTGCCGCTGTTTTTTTGGCGCGGATCTGGCGGCCACTCTGAGGATGAATTCCTGGGAGTGGCAGCCGGGATGCAAGATAACGATTCAGTTGCGACCAACCCGTCTTGAGGGCGCTCGCAAGCAGAAAGAGGTTCAGAAGGTTTAGTATGAACAAGGCATTCGAGATATCGGAATACGTCAGGCCGACAACAGTCGACGAAGCGCTTGCCGCGCTCGATCGATATGGCACTTCAGGTGTCATACTTGCCGGCGGCACCAATCTCTTTTTGGAGGGAGCTGGCGGCGCGAGTGTAGCAATTGACGTCAAGGACATTGCGCTGGCTGGGATCACCGCCGGCGATCGGATCCATATCGGAGCGTTGGCCTCCGTAGCCGACATTCGCCAGGCATCTGCACTGCAAAACGCGTATCACATCCTGAAGGAGGCCGCCGACCTTCACGGACACAACTTGATTATGCGTTTGGCGACCATCGGCGGAAATGTAGCCAATGGCCACCCGGTGCTGGACTTTCCGCCCTGCCTATTGGCATTGGACGCCGTCGCAGTCCTAAGGAGCAGCCAAGGCGAACGGCGCGTCCCCTTGAGCGAATTCTTCGTCGGCTTCAAGAAGACAGCTTTGCGCAAGAATGAGTTGATCACCCAGTTTGAACTCGGTGACTTCTCACGGCGTTCCGGCGGGGCTTTCATGAAGCTTGCCTGGTCGCGGGTTGACATGGCTGTCATCAACCTGGCAGCGGTCGTCGATTTGGCTGCGGACGGGACCTGCCAAAAGGTGCGCATCGCGTTGGGGACGGCTGGGCCCGTTCCGTTTCGTGTGGAAGAAGCGGAGCAGTTTCTTGTCGGCAAGAAGATCGATGATGCACTCATCGATACGGCGGCCGAGATATGCAAGAGAATGGCAAATCCGGTCGACTACTTCCGCGGATCAATCGACTACAAGAGGCACATCATCGGCGTATATGTTCAGCGAGGACTGCGCTTGGCCCTGGATCGGGCAGTAGAGGAGGCATAAATGAAAAAATCGAATAAACTCGTCGTGTCATTGCGGGTCAATGGCCTCGCCTACGAAGTGCTAGCAGAACCGCACGAGAAGCTTCTTGGCGTGCTCAGAGAGCACATCGGCTTGAAGGGAGTGAAATCCGGTTGCGAGGAGGGCGAGTGTGGGGCATGCGCGATCCTGCTCGACGGTGAACCGGTCACGTCCTGCATGATGCTCGCGGGCGCGGCCGAGGGCAAGGAAATCATCACGATTGAAGGTCTTGCAAAAGGTGGCGAGCTTCACCCGCTGCAAGAGGCATTCATGAAGTACCATGGCATGCAGTGCGGATATTGCACTCCTGGAGCAATCATCGCTGCAAAGGGATTGCTGGACAAGAATCCCAACCCGACGGACCAGGAGGTCCGCGAAGGATTCTCTGGAAATCTATGCCGCTGCGGATCATACCCGAAGATGGTGAAGTCGGTTCTGGAAGCGGCGAAAGTTCTTTCGGCGTAAGCCCTGCTCCTTTCGCGTACGTTTCTCCCGACCGTGCGGGGAAGCGTGGCTAAGCCAATCTCCCAAGACTACAGACCGATCTCCAGCCGGCCAAAAGTGGCCGGCTGGAGTGTGCTGACAGGGGCATCTAGAGAGTCCGTAGGACTATGTACAAATCGACCCGATCGTGGCGCAGGTTCGACGACTACGTTGTTGAGTTCGCACATGATCGACTGTTGGCGGGCAAGCGTGTTGCACTCATAACCCTCATCAAGATCGAAGGGTCGTCTCCCCGGCCGCTCGGTGCTCAGATGGCAGTGTCCGAGACTGGCGAGTGGGTCGGCTATTTGTCTGGCGGTTGCATCGAACGCGCTGTGGTTGCGGAGGCGATCGCTGCGATCGAAGACGGCAAAAATAGGCAAGTGCGCTATGGCCGAGGGTCAAAATACCTGGACATCCAGCTGCCTTGTGGCAGCGCAATCGAACTTTTCTTCGACGTTCAGATCGATAGGAACAAGCTCGCTCTCGTCGTTCAGGACCTGAACTCTCGCAAGGTCTCGTCCTTGACCATACGGGGAGACGATCTCCCTTCCGGTCCGCTTGTGCGGCGCTATGAACCGCGGCGCAGATTGATTGTCGCCGGAGTTGGTCCCTCGGCGGTCCAGCTTGCCCTTCTGGGGCCACAGGCCGACTTTGACACAGTACTCTATTCTCCCGACAGTTCGACCCGCGAGGCGCCTGAGCTGGAGGCCATCGTGGCAATGCCAATCGATAGAGATCGCGCGCCAAAATATCAGGCCGACAAGAGGACAGCGATTGTTTTCATGTTCCACGACCACGATTGGGACGCAAAGCTGATCCCAGCGGCATTGGAGACCAATGCTTTTTATGTAGGGGCGATGGGTAGTAACAAGACTCACGCTTTGCGGGTGTCGCGCTTGACGGAACTCGGTATCCAGCCAGCCCAGATTTCACGCATACGTGGTCCTGCCGGCATATTTTCAGGCGTCAAAAGCGCTCATGATATCGCGATATCCATCCTCGCCGAGATAGTGCGAGCCGACCTCGACTCGACTGGTTCCGCATCGCTGTCCGCAGAAGGCTTCGCAGCGGTCAACTGGTAAGGTTGCGTCAGCGCGGTTGGTCACTCTCCAAAATCGTCTGGTTTCTTCACCCCACCGCGTTTCCGCGCAACCAGGCGATCGTATCGCTTAACGGGGAACCCGGTTCGGCACGGTCAAGATGAAGATCGAATTCGACATGCTGGAGATGCTGAAGCATTTCAGTCGCAGCTCGTTCTCCATCCCCCCCTGCGATCGCCTCCACAATCCGGCTATGCTCATCGGGAGGGCAGGCCTCGTTTTGCTCGGCATAAAGAAGGATTGCCAGACATGTCAGCGTTTGAAGACTGGTCATCAAACGCGTCAGAACATCGTTGGCTGCAACTTCGGCGAGAAGGAGATGAAACTCGCCAGTCAACCGGACCAAAGTGCCCCGGTCGCCCTTGGCCCTGGCCGTTGTTTCCCTTGCGAGATGAGCGTGAATCCGCTCCAGTCCCCCACCAACCGGCGCGGCTGACAATATTCGTACTATAGCCGGCTCAACCATCTTGCGAACGGCGAGGATATCGCGCGTTTCCTTGCGCGTCGGAGCGGCGACCGTCGTGCCAATGTTCGGTATTTTGACAAGTATGCCATCCTGAGAGAGTCTCGCTATCGCCTGTCGGACAACGGTCCGGCTGACGTCGAAGGTCTCGGCAAGTTGCTCCTCGGTCAATCGCTCGCCAGGTGGGAGCCTCATCTCGAAAATCGCCTGCAGAATACGCCGGCGAATCTCTGCCTCAGATTTTCCGTGCGCCTTCTGGAAGCGTGGCAGGCTTGGCTCCAAGGTCCTTCTCCTTTTGGGCAGCCTGCCTCTTTGAAATAGGGCAGGGGCGACCGATAGGCCGCCCGTCGTCCTTTATCAATAAAGGACTATTCGATCCATGGGATATAGCGCCCCGCAAGAGGCTGCCCAATTTGGCGGAAAGAAAACTTGCTAGAGAGGCTCTTGACAACATAGTCAACGCCATAGCATCCTATTATTGTGTACAATTAGTCATACAATCGTAGACTTCTCTTTCAATCGCCTACAGCCAACGCTTGGTGCGACTTCTAACAGGAATAGGCCAAGCACGACGCCGGGGGGCCTCCCACTCCCGGCGTCTATTTCCAGACGCCGATGCGAACATGCCGCCGCTTGGGCATCCTGGGCTAGTCGCGGACCGGCCACCTACGTCGCATGACTCGACAGGGACAACGCGCTCATGAGCTATGTGCTCCAATCGGACCAAAAGATATTTTCTGCAATTCGCCGGGAAGAACACCGGCAGGCAAATCAGATTGATCTTATAGCCTCTGAGAATATCGTTTCCGAAGCAGTATTGGTTGCGCAGGGCTCCGTGCTGACCAACAAATATGCCGAGGGCTTTCCCGGGCGACGCTACTATGGCGGTTGCCAGCATGTGGACGAAGTTGAGGCGGAAGCCATTTCGCGTGCCTGTCGTCTGTTCGGATGCAAATTCGCGAACGTGCAGCCACATTCAGGTGCGCAGGCGAATGCCGCCGTATTCTTCGCGCTGATGAACCCCGGCGACTCATTTCTCGGCCTGTCGCTGGCGCATGGCGGCCATCTAACTCATGGCGCCCCCGTCACATTGTCAGGCAAATGGTTCAAGCCGTTTCAGTATGGCGTTCGTCAAGACGATCATCGCATCGACATGGACGAAGTTCGCACGCTCGCCCTGGAACACCGACCAAGAATTATCATCGCCGGCGGTTCGGCCTATCCACGAGTGATCGATTTTGCAGCCTTTCGCTCCATCGCCGATGAATCGGGCTCGTTGCTGATGGTGGACATGGCGCATATCGCGGGCTTGGTGGCTGGCGGGGTTCATCCCTCTCCGTTTCCTCACGCCCACATCGTCACAACAACCACCCACAAGACGTTGCGTGGACCCAGGGGCGGAATGATCCTCACTGACGACCCCAGCTTGGCAAAAAAACTAAACTCGGCAGTCTTTCCGGGCTTGCAGGGCGGCCCGTTGATGCATGTCATAGCAGCGAAAGCTGTCGCCTTGGGCGAGGCCTTGCACGGGGATTTTTCTTCCTACGCCAAGAAAGTCGTCGCCAATGCCAAAGCGCTTTCTGCAGTGCTCGAAGCGGGGGGACTCGAGATCGTTTCCGGAGGTACCGACACGCATCTGGTGCTGGTGGATCTGAGACCAAAGGGCGTCACAGGCCGCGAAGCAGAACAATCCCTAGAGCGCGCGGGCATGACCTGCAACAAAAACGGTATCCCCTTCGATCCGCAAAGCCCGGCCATTACGTCCGGCATCAGGCTAGGCACGCCGGCGGCTACAACACGGGGTTTTGGGGTTGAGCAGTTTCAGATCGTGGGCAATTTGATTGTTGATGTCGTGAACGGCCTGCGAGAGTACGGCGCCGAAGGCAACCGGAACGCCGAGGCTCGCGCGGCCGCCGCGGTGGCATTGCTGTGCACGCACTTCCCGTGGACCAGCCGATCCAGCGCGTCACGGTAGACAGTTCGCGGTCGGCGCGAGGCCACTGAATTTTGACCGACCTTGCGTTGGTTGGCGCGCATGTCCAGAGCCAGGCGGGTGTGCGACGCTGCTGCGCAGCTTCAACGACCACTGTTCGACCCTGCCCTGCAGAGACTGTGGTCGTTCAATCCTGTCAGGTCTGCGAAGGACGTCCGAACCGGCATTTCCTATCAGGATTGACTCATTGCGTGCTGGACTGTATCCAATCATTGGATGCATCGGTGGAAGCATCCATAATCAAAAAGGAGGTTTACGTGAAGGCAGGAATTATCGCCGGTGCTTTGCTGTGCCTGAGCTGCAATGTTTCGTCAGCCGCCGACTGGTGGCCGGCAAAGGTCTACAACCAGGGCGACGGTGCCCAAGCTTCGTTTGATTATGTTCCACTCGATAAGGCCGAGAAGAAATGGAACATCTGCGTGCTCTTTCCCCATGTGAAGGACAGCATGTGGGTTGCCGCGGCTTACGGCGCAGTGGGCGAAGCAAAGCGCCTTGGCGTGAAGCTCACCCTCCTGCAGGCGGGGGGATATGAAAACCTGCCCAAGCAGATTTCGCAGTTCGATGACTGCGTCGCCGCGAAGTCCGACGCGATCATCACCGGCGCGATTTCCGAGGCCGGTATGGCGAAGAAATTTGAGGAAGGGCTGGCGAAGAACATCCCGCAGATCATGCTGATCAATCCTGTTGCGGACGCTCCAGTCACTGCAAAGGTATCGGTCGACTACCCGGTTCTGGGGAGCCTCGCGGCGAACTATATCCTCAAGAATTACACCGGAAAGGAAATCTCGGTTTCGGCGTTCCCAGGCCCCCAGGGCTCTGGTTGGGCTGAAGGTTTCTACAAAGGCTTTGAGGAGACTCTCACAGGAAGCAGCGCCAAGATCGTCGACACCAAATGGGGCGATACGGGTGTTGCGGTGCAGTTAAAGCTGGTCGAAGATTCGCTCGAGACCTATCCGGATGTGTCCGTCCTGTGGGGCGCGCCGCCAGCTGTGGAGGCTGCCGTCGGTGCGGTCGACAATGCTGGACTGAGCGGAAAGGTGGATCTGGTTTCATCATACGAAAACCAGGCGATGTTGGATCTGCTCCAAAAGGGGGACGTGAAGGCATTCCCAACGTTGGCCCCTGTTCTCGAAGCGCGTATCGCCATCGATACGGCCGTGCGTGCGCTCGAAGGAAAGGAATTCCACAAGGCGGTGATGATCGTTCCGGAGATGCTTTCTAAGGACAACGTGGACAAGACCAATCTCGACAACGTTTTTGCCCCGAGAGATTGGCAGCCGGTCTATTCCGTCGATTGACAGGCGTGGCTGTGAAAGCAGCTTCAGTCTGAACATGCGTTTGGGGCAGGACGGGATAACTTTGCAATGCAGTTGCTGAAGCTTCAGGATGTCACCAAGCGCTTCAGAGGCGTTACCGCACTCAGTCACGTGAACTTCGACCTGAACGAAGGCGAAGTTCACGTGCTCTTCGGAGAGAACGGTGCTGGAAAATCCACACTGATCAATCTGATAGCCGGCACATTTGCGCTGGATGAAGGCCGTTGTTTCTTGAAGGAACTGGAACTCGGGCGCCTTTCGCCTGCACAATCGCGAGACGCCGGTATTGGCGTGGTCTTCCAGGAATTCAGCCTCGTGCCACAGATGAAGGTTGTGGAAAATCTATTCCTTGGCCGAGAACACAAATCGGCGTGGGGCCGGCTCGACCACAAGAGAATGCGCGAGGAAGGCCAGCGAGCGTTGGAGGATTTTGGTTTCAACGTCAAAATCGACAGGCGCGTTGGAGACCTCTCGCGGGCCGAGCAGCAGATGATAGAAATCACCAAGGCGCTGCTTTTCGAGCCAAAAATCCTCATCCTCGACGAGCCTACAGCTTCACTAACAGAGGCCGAAGCCTCTAATCTCTTTCGGCTGATCGGAGAGCTCAAGGCGAAAGGTGTCGGCATAATCTATGTATCGCACCGGATGAAAGAGATTAGAACCCTGGCCGATAGGGTGACAATACTGAGAGACGGCAAACTCATCGCTACCGTTCCCGCGTCAACCACTTCAGACGAAGCGCTTGTGTCGCTGATGACGGGTCGCCCGCTCGATCGTCTTTTTCCAGAAATCCCTTCTAACCCTGGCGCGGTCAGGCTGTCAGTGAGGGGGCTCTCTTTGGCCAAAGGTCTTGTACGGGGGGCCAGCCTGGATGTGCGAGCCGGCGAGATTGTCGGGCTGGGTGGCCTGTTGGGAAGTGGTCAATCCGATTTCGTACGCGCTATTTTTGGGTTGGAGGACATTACCGCCGGCACGATTTTCGTGGATGGTGATAACAAAAGCCGACCTACCCCCGGCGCGATGCTTGACAAGAAGATCACCTATTTTCCCGCCGATCGCGTCGCTGAAGGATTGGCGCTGACCCGTTGCGTGCGTGAAAATGCATCGATATCGTCGCTGTGGCTGAACCGGTTTTCGCGTCGCGGGCTGCTGCGACTTGGAGAAGAGCGAACGGCGGCAAAGGCCGTCACATCGAGGCTGAAACTGCGGCCGCCAAATGTCGAAAACTATGTCGAAAACCTATCCGGGGGCAATCGTCAGAAAGTGCTGCTTGCCCGCGGCCTAATGCGCGACACCGACATCTTTTTGTTCGACGAGCCGACAGTTGGTATCGACGTGAATGCGAAATTCGAGATTTATGAGTTGATGCGCGATCTGGTGAAGTCTGGAAGCGCCATCGTAATGGTCTCTTCCGATCTGCAGGAATTGCTGCATCTCTCGCATCGGTTGGTTATTTTCAACAAGGGACAAATTGCGGCAGATTTGACCGGTCCTGACATCACCGAGGACAACGCGCTCAAGCATTTCTTCTCGGAAGAGCTCCCGGTTTCGCGATCCTTTGACAAAGAAGAGGCCGTTTATGACAGCACTTTCGCCTAAGGCTGCTTCGCTACGGTTACCGACCTTCGTCACCGCCGGCGGCTTGCTACCCATTTTTCTCCTTTCTCTTGTCGTCATGCTTTCGGTGGTCGAGCCGCGCTTCTTTTCTGATGCAAATCTCTCAAATGTTCTGCGCAACACCAGTTATCTAGCACTTATCAGCGCGGGTCAGATGCTGGTCATGATCCTGGGCGGGATCGACCTGTCCGTCGGTGTCATAGTCGCCCTGAGCAGCGTCACGACCTCGATTGTTATGAGCCGTCTTGACACGCTTTTGCCCGGCCAAGGGGCAGCTGTAATAACCCTTGCCTGCCTCGCAGGTCTTGGGCTCTCGGCGGCGATAGGCGCCATCAACGGGATCCTCGTGGCTTACACCAAGGCGAGCGCCTTCATGATCACGCTAGGGACATTGTCTGTTGCGGGGGGGATTGCCTTCTATGTCACATCTGGCATCCCGATTTACGGAATGCCAGATGCCTTCACCAAGGGTTTTGGTCGAGGGTCGTGGTTTGGCTTTTCGTATCCGACTTACCTGGCACTCGCCTTGATACTCTTGATCGCGTTGGCGCAGCGACACTTCAATGTCGGCCGCCATCTCTATGCCATAGGCGGGCACGGCCCCGCGGCGAGATCGTCCGGAATATCGGTGAAGGCACTTACCATCGGAGCGTACACCTGTTGTTCGCTGCTGAGCGGGCTTGCAGGAATTGTGATCACAGCACGGATAGGATCAGGACAAGCCAACCTTGGTTCGGAATTCATGCTGCAGAGCATTGGGGCTGCGGTTCTCGCAGGTGTTTCACTTAGGGGCGGGATCGGCCGAGCTGAAATGATTGCCCTCAGCAGCCTTCTCCTGACAGTCGTTGCGAATGGAATGAACCTGCTGAAGATTGACAGCAAGTTGCAGACGATTGTTTTCGGAGTTCTCCTCTTGATAGCAATTCTCACAGACAGGCGCAGCCGCCGAGGGGTCGAACATGGCTGATGTCAGCATGGTAAAGGGCAATGCCCGGTTTTCGATCGCAGGCTTGCTCCCCAATCTGTTCCAACCGGCCTTGATCGTTGCCCTGTTTTTGTTCTTCGGGGTGCTCCAACCCAATGTGTTTACATGGGGCAACGTGTCGAACCTGGCGATACAATCCAGCTATCTCACTGTGTTTGCGCTCGCGCAAACGTTCGTGGTCATCGTGCGTGGATTTGACCTATCACTTGGCACTACCGTGTCATTGATCAGTGTGGGAGCCAGCATGGTCATGGTGTGGGTCGCGGCCGCGACCGGTTCTGACCTTGTGGCGCTCAGCGCGGGCATTGCGGCAGGAATTGCGATTGGGCTGCTGGTCGGAACTATAAACGGCTTCGTGGTCGCCGCGTGGCAATTGAATCCGTTCATCGTAACCCTCGCCACGCTCAACATATGCATGGGTTTCGCGACCACGATCTCGGGCGGATTTCAGATTTTCAATGTGCCAAACATACTCAACGATGTCTTCTACAAAGCATCGGTTTTGGGCATTCCGGCGCCTGTCGCCGCATGTATCGTGCTGCTCGCGGTGTCTCATCTGGTGCTAACCAGGCTAAGGCTGGGCAGGGCGCTCTTTTTGATCGGCAGTAACCCACGTGCGGCCGTTATCGCCGGCCTTCCAATGAAGAAATACACCTTGCTGGCTTATGTATTGTGCTCTGGCATCGTTGCCTTGGGTGCATTGCTGCTTACGGCGCGCACAGGGTCTGGTGAGCCAAATCTCGGCGGCAATCTGATGCTTGAGAGTATTGCTGCTGCCGTGATGGGAGGCGCTTCCCTTCGCGGTGGAAAAGGAAATGTGGCTTCGCCGATCTTTGGTGCGTTGGTAATTACAGTCCTTTCAAACGGCATGAATCTCGTGCGCATCGATGGATACATCCAGCAGATCATCCTGGGAATGGTTATCACCGCAACTGTGGCCCTTCAGGCGCTTTCCGAAGGCAAGAGAGCCGCGAAATAGCAAACGACAGAACGCACTCGAGCGATCCTCCAAAAGTCCGGGTGGCGCTTCCTGAGCGAGCCCTTGCATGTGCGAAGGGATTGAAGGCTACCTATCTCATAACCTGCTGAATGATCTGCTTCGCAAAGGCCTCTGTCAGAGGTTCGCGCGAAAACCAGCGGCGGTAAAAAAACGGACCGGTGAGTGCCGCGATCAACATCGCCACATCGGTCTGCTCGCTAAGTTCTCCGGTCTTCACCGCTCGATGGAGCACCGTCGCCAAGGGAGCGGAATAACCTTGCTGCAGCTTGCTGTACATATCGGCGATGTCGGGGTCCCGCTCGGCTGCGTCAATGATTGACGGCAGTACCGCGGACCACCTTGCCGAGGTCAGGACCTCTCCAAGCTCTGCCATCAGGGTGATCAAATCGGATTCAAGACTTCCCGTGTCCGGCTCCTTCAGAAGCGTGCCGATGGTCGAACACGCATCGCGCAGAAGGTCCGTTCGGGTTGACCAATGCCGATAGATCGTCGTTTTGGCGACCCCGGAACGGCGCGAAATTTCATCGACGCTTGCCCCTGAATATCCCCGTTCAAACAAGAGCGCCCCCGTCGCGGCAAGCACCGTCTCTCGCGAGCGCTGAACCCTATGGTCGACTATCTTGGCCGCAGCAGGAATGATTGTATCGGTCATGGAATTTGTCTTCTTGTCAGCAAACTCATATGGATAGATACGATACCGTAGCGTATCGAAATATTCGTGACTAGGGAAGCTCGTGTCCATCCGTCATCGCAATGCATTCTGGAGAATATCATGAGGTTCGCGTCCACTCGTCTGATCGCAGCAGACATAAAGGCGATGGTTTCGTTTTACGAGATGGTGACGGGATTGCAGGCCGAATGGCTCGCCCCGGTCTTCGCCGAAATTGTCACGCCGACTGCCACGCCGGCCATCGGCAGCATCGAAACCGTCGCGCTTTGGCAAGAAGGTAGGGCTGAAGCAGGGGCAACCCGCACCGCCTTTATCGAGTTTCAAGTCGAAGACATAGATGCCGATTACGAGCGTCTGAGGGATAAAGTGCCGCTTGTGCACGAACTGAAGGTGATGCCTTGGGGCAATGCGACTTTTCAGTTCCGCGACCCCGAAGGCACGGCCGTCTCTCTCTACATGCCGGCCTCTGAGGAGGCAAAGAAGCGCTTTGAGCGCGATAGGAAGGCCGGAGAGCTGTCAGCCTCCGCAATTTGGGAGCAGAGCAGCTATTTTGCAGCGCGCCTATCAGTCGTCGGCCTGAGGGACCGTTTCAAGAGGGCCGCTATTGCCCTCTCTCCTGTGGTGCGTGCGTAGAGAGTAGGTCCAAAGGAACACGGGCGGCTCGAGGAAACAACCGGCCAAGGCACAGGCCCGCCGCGTATCAGAACGTTGGCGGGGTGTTAACCCATAGAACTCGTGCTTCGGTTTGGCCAACATTTCGGTAGCCATGGGGAAGATAGGAATCGAAGTAGAAGCTATCTCCCTCGGAAACTTCGACGACATGTTGGTCCACGATGAGTTCTATCGAGCCGGTAAGGACGAAGCCGAACTCCTGGCCGTCATGACTAATGGGTTCCAGGCTGCCGCCACCAGGGGCGATAACATGGATGTTGATCTGCAGCAGTTGCCCGCTGCTTCCGGGTACCAACTTCTCCAACGTCACTTGATTCCCGGCGCGCAGATGACCCGTGACAAGTTTGGGTCGACTATCCTTGCGCACAATCGACACCGGACCGGTGGCGTCGTCATCAGTCGCAAAGAGCTCGCTCATGTTCATACCGAGCGCGGCCGCAACGCGATGTAGGGCAGACATGGAAGCTTGCGCCCGATTGTTCTCAAGCTTTGATATGTATCCCTCCGTGAGTTCGGTTTGCTTCCCGACCTCCGCAAGGCTCATGCCAAGCATCAAGCGTGTGTGCTTGAGCTTGGCTCCGATCCTCAAGGGCTCTGCCATATCAGCTTTGCGACCCACTCCGTTTCTCCATCATGTATGCTCCGGCATCGAGCCAATAGCATGCGACAGAACCGCTTGGGCTAGGATTTCGCAAGCAGTGGCCACATGACCTGGCTCCGACCATTCTCGCGGATTGTGACTTATCCCGTCGCGGGATTGAACAAACAGCATCGCTGTGGGAACGACTGATGCAAGGCTGCTGGCATCGTGCATGGCACCGCTTTCCAGTGTTGGCGCCAAGACCTCTAGAGCATGGGCGCACGCGGCCAGCCTTGCCTGCATCTCGGTGTCAAATCGCACAGGCGCAACGTCCATCAATTGGCTGACACTCGCTTGAACGTGCTCTTGAGCGGATACGCGCTCGATCACGTGCGCCATCGTTTGCTTGAATGCGTCCATGATGGCCGGGTCCGTGTGACGCAAATCGATGAAGAGACGAGTCCGACCCGGTACCGTGTTTGTGGAATTGGGGCTGACCTCTACGCGGCCTATTGTAAACCGTAAGTCCGGGCTCAGGGAGATGGCGCTTTGCCTTAGCGCGATGGCAAGCGCTGAGGCTGCCATGAAACTATCGCTTCTCGCGACTATCGGCGTCGTGCCTGCGTGTGCGTCCTTTCCAGCTATGTCAATTTCGAACCATCGTACTCCCTGTACACCGGCTACCACGCCTACCCGAGCGCGCTCCTGTTCGAGCGACGGACCCTGCTCAATGTGCAGCTCGTAGTAGCACAGCACATTCAGTCTCAGATTGGGGTCGCCAGCGTAACCGATTCTTTCCAGCTCGGCGAAATAGTCGGCACCTTCCGTTCCTTGAAGAGAAGCAGCGTCAAGGTCGCCTACAAATCCCTTTGAGCCCGTCAGACCGGGCTTGAAACGCACGCCCTCTTCATTCGTCCAATTGACAACGGCTATCGGGTGGTCCGTTTCGATGCCGGCGTCATTGAGAGCCCGGATCACCTCCAACCCAGCAAGTACCCCCAGCACGCCATCAAACCGGCCACCGTGCGGTTGCGTATCCAAATGGCTGCCGACAAGGACTATGGGCGCATTGCTCAGCCGTCCTGGTCGGATACCGAACATATTGCCGTAGCGATCAACGTGAACCCCGCACCCGGCCTCTCGTGCCCAATTTGCGAAAAGATCGCGCGCCAGCTTGTCCTCGTTGGTCAACGACAGCCTGCAACTGCCGCCCCCAGCAATCGCGCCAATAGCGGCCATGTCCATAAGACTTGCCCACAGCCGATCGCCTCGGGTCAGTGGTTGGCGAGTTGGTTGCTTGGTCAACTGCGTATCCATTCAGATCGCTCTCTGTTTTCAAAAGATTGGCTGCTCCAGGACTGCGAGCAACCGGCGAGAGCCTTGGCATGTCGCAAAAACCGGATAGCCTGGGAGAACTCTATGTTGGGGGGTAAATCTGCCTGGTAGTCAAGAGATTTTCCTATTAGATACGCAAGGCTTTAAAACTGTCTCGTAATATTTCTTTTTAGGAAAGTAGCTTGACAGATAGAACCGTTTCTTTCATTCCTGAGAAAGGTTGACAAGTGGCCGGTCGGCATCGCAGCGGGGCGCTTGCTCACCTCTGCCTGGCCAAGGTGGCCGAGCGTTTCCCCCGGGCTGCAGTGACGCGGTAGCTCCGACGTTTGGAATACCGACAGTCTTTGGAGTTTGCTCAAAATGATGGTTCCCACCATGTCAGATGTGCTCGAGGCTCACGAGCGTATCAAGCCCCATATTCTGCGGACACCAGTTCTCACATCAGCTTCCCTGGATCTGCTCTCCGGCGCTGAGCTGTTCTTCAAATGCGAGAACCTCCAGAAGGCCGGAGCGTTCAAAGCCAGAGGCGCGGCAAACGCGGTGTTTGGTCTCACTGAAGCGCGAACAAAAAGCGGTGTCGCAACCCATTCGTCCGGGAACCATGGCACTTGCCTGGCGTATGCCGCCAGTCGAAGGGGCATTCCCTGTACGGTGGTGATGCCCAGGACGGCACCACAGGCAAAGAAGGATGCTGTCCGCTCGTTTGGTGGAAAGGTTGTCGAGTGCGAACCCTCAACAAGCTCTCGCGAGACCGTCTTTGCAGAGGTTGTGGCCCAGTCGGGAGCCGAGTTCGTGCATCCCTATAGCGATCTCCGAGTGATTGCCGGGCAGGCTACATGCTCCAGGGAATTGATCGAGCAGGTTGATGGCATCGACGCTGTAGTCGCTCCGATCGGAGGCGGCGGCATGATTTCCGGCACCTGCCTGACCCTCTCGAACCTCGCGCCAAACGTCCGCGTCTACGCCGCTGAACCCGAGCAAGCCGACGATGCCTATAGGAGCTTCAAGGCCGGATTCATCATTGCCGACGACGCGCCAAACACGATTGCCGACGGTCTCAAAGTGCCACTCAAGGATTTGACGTGGCACTTCGTGAAAAACCATGTCTTCGACTTCGTCACCGTTTCGGAGCTCGAAATCGTCGATGCGATGAAGCTGATTTGGAAGCATGTGAAAGTCGTAGCGGAGCCTTCCAGCGCCGTGGCGTTAGCCGCGGTTCTGAAACAAAAGCCGTTGTTCGCTGGAAAGCGCGTGGGAATCATTTTGACCGGCGGCAACGTGGATCTCGACAAACT
>NZ_RZQL01000562.1 GCF_003997935.1 Mesorhizobium sp. M7A.F.Ca.US.006.01.1.1 | reverse complement strand
GGGAAGCCGAGCCGGCCGGAAGGCCGGCCTCGTCAACCGAAGTCCCAGGCGCCCCCACCCCCGGAACGGTGACCGTCGGCACATCGTTGGTGCCGTTGATGGTGATCTCGACCGTTGTCGTCGAGGTGTCGCCGTCGCCATCGATCAGCGTGTAGGTGAACGTGTCGGTCAGATGCTGGCCGGTGGTCAGCGCCTGGACCGCCGCAGCGC
>NZ_RZQL01000561.1 GCF_003997935.1 Mesorhizobium sp. M7A.F.Ca.US.006.01.1.1 | reverse complement strand
GGGCAACACGCCAGCCCGCGCCACCGGCGAAGCAAAGCTCGCCACCCCGGATTATCTGGTCGAGATTATTATTACTGCGGCGATCTAAAGCGTCGAAGCTGCCAATCTCCCCCCGTGTGGGGGAGATCACCTCACCCCTGCGGCCTGAACCTTGCCACCAGCGTGTGGCTCTCGGCCGCGTAGGTAAAGCGCACATGGGTGACCGGATGTTCGGCGCTCCATGTCCGTCGCTCGACCACCAGGCA
>NZ_RZQL01000055.1 GCF_003997935.1 Mesorhizobium sp. M7A.F.Ca.US.006.01.1.1 | reverse complement strand
GATAACGGCCCCAATCCTTGACGCCGCCATTGCGCAGGTCGAACAGGATCGCCGACGGCACGATCGGCACGCGAAAGCCACCGACCTCGAGGCCGATGCCGCGTTCACGCAGCGCCGCCTGCACGCCGGAGGCCGCGTCGAGGCCGAAAGCCGAACCGCCCGAAAGCACCACGGCGTGCACCACCTCGACCGAATTGTGCGGTTCGAGCAGATCGGTCTCGCGGGTGCCCGGCGCACCGCCCAGGATCTGGACGCCGGCCACCGTGGACGCATCGCAAAGCACGGTCGTTACACCGGATTTCAGCCTGGCGTCGGACGCGTTGCCGACCCGCAGGCCGGCAACGTCGGTGATCAAGTTGCGTGGGCCGGTGCGAAACATCAGTTGCTTTCCAAAGGCGCAAAGCGCGTGCCGTCGAAGCGGAAGACGCGGTAGGGACTCTGGCTGAGGTCGCCTTTCGTATCAAACTGGATCGGCCCGATCGCCGTGGTGAAATCCTGTCCAGTCAGGGCTTCAGCCAATGGCTTACCCGAGCTTTCGGACAAGCCTGACGCCGCTTTGGCGATTTCGACCGCCGCAAAGGCCGGCAGCGTATAGCCGTCAGGCACGATCTTCTGCGCGGCAAAGGCTGCCAGCACTTTTGGATCGGCGACATCGGCCCATTCCGGCGGTGCGATCATCAGCGTGCCCACGGCATAGGGCACGTCGCCCGGCGGTGTGCGCAGATTCTCGCCGCCGGCAAAGACGATGCCCGCTTGAAGCTGTGCGGCATCGCGGCCCATGATGGCGATGTCGTCGCCGTCGCCACCGGCAAAGACATGCGTCGCGCCGGCCTTCTTCAGCCGACCGATCATGCCGATCTGATTGTCGAGCTGGGGCCGGAACGTGTCGACGAACACCGGCTTCAGCGCTGCCTGTTCGGCCGCGGCCCGCAACGTCTCGGCGATCTCACGGCCGTAGATGGTCCCGTCGTCGATAATGGCGAACAGCTCGTTCTGCCACAGATGGGTGAGGGCAGAGGCGACAGTGTTGCGCTCATCGTCGCCGCGCGGGCCGAGGCGATAGACCGGCCAGCCGGTCTTGGCGCGGCGGTCGGTCAGGCTCTCGGTTCGCACGCCAACGGTGATGACCGGAATGTTGGCGTCCTTGAGAATAGGCATCGCCGCCTCGATCGCCTCGGTGCAGAGGAAGCCGACCACGATATTGACCTTGGCGGCGGCGAATTCCCTGGCCGCAGCAGCGCCGCCATCGGCGGTGCAGGCGTCATCCACGGTCTTTAGTTCGATGCCGTTCGCTTCGGCCGCCAGACCGGTGCCGGCCTCGATCTGCTTGCCGAGAATGGCCGATGGTCCAGACAGGGGCGCGGAGACCCCGACCAGCAGCGCCTGGGCATCCGCACCACTGGCCAGAAACAGCCAGAACAGCGCCGCTATTGTTCTTGTCCTGGGTCGCATTCGAGCGATGGGTCCCTCTGTGCCGGCTCTATGCTCCTGGCACTATTGCCGCCAAGACCTAAAGGCTGCCCGGCCTTGGTGCAACACGCGAATTTCGGGATATGGCTCAGGCACTTCGCTTGTGGCGGGCTGTGTCTGGCCATATATGTCGGTAGGATCCTGACCATGGAAAATTTCCGGTGCTGAAGAAGAACGACATTGGGCCGCAGGCCTATCGTGACGCGATGAGCCACTTTGCTGGCCACGTCCATGTGGTCACCACCGACGGGCCGGCCGGCAAGCGCGGCACGACGGTGATCGCCGCCTGTTCAGTGTCGGACACGCCGCCCACCATCCTGGTCTGTCTCAACCGCGAAAATGCCAAGAATGAGCTGTTCGTGAAAAACGGCAGGTTTGCCCTGAACACGCTGGCCTCGCACCAGGAGCCGCTGTCGGTCGGCTTTTCCGGCATCACCGGCCTGCCGGTCGAGGAACGTTTCGCGCTTGGCGAATGGGATGTGATCTCTACCGGCGCGCCGACGCTGAAAGGCGCGCTCGCCGTGTTCGACTGCGAATTGATCGACACCAAGGATCTGGCTACCCATCGTGTGCTTTTTGGCAAGGTGACAGGTCTGCGTATGGGCGATAATTTGCGGCCGCTGATCTATCACGCCCGCGGCTACCACGTACTGGAAAGCGGAGCGGCGGCGTTCACGGAGAAAGAATGACCGAGCTGAAACCGCGCGCCGCGCCACGGACGATCGACGAGACGCTCGATCTCCTGACCGGTGCGGACTATGTGGCGGACCGGTCGCTGGCGACCGTGCTGTTCCTGTCGTTGCGTATGAAGCGGCCGCTTTTCCTCGAGGGCGAGGCCGGCGTCGGCAAGACCGAGATCGCCAAGGTGTTGGCACAGGCGCTTGGCCGCCGGCTGATCCGCCTACAGTGCTATGAAGGCCTCGACGTCTCGTCCGCCGTCTATGAGTGGAACTACGCCGCGCAGATGATCGAAATCCGCATGGAGGAGGCGGCCGGCAAGGTCGAGCGGTCCGCCATGGAGCGCAACGTCTTCTCCGAAAAATACCTGATCCGCCGCCCGGTGCTCGATGCGCTGACCGGAAAGACGGGCGCTGCCCCGGTTTTCCTGATCGATGAGCTCGACCGCACCGACGAGGCGTTCGAGGCCTTCCTGCTCGAAATCCTGTCCGACTTCCAGGTGACGGTGCCCGAGCTCGGCACCATCAAGGCGGAAGAGCCGCCGATCGTCATCATCACCACCAACCGCACCCGTGAGATCCACGACGCGCTGAAGCGGCGCTGCCTCTATCACTGGGTCGACTATCCCAATGCCGAGCGCGAGCTCGAGATCGTGCGTCGTAAGGTGCCGCAGGCCAACCAGCGGCTTTCGGCAGAAGTGGTCTCCTTCATCCAGAAGCTGCGCCAGATCGAATTGTTCAAAGTGCCTGGCGTCGCCGAAACCATCGACTGGGCCGGCGCGCTGACCGAACTCGACAAGGTGGCGCTCGATCCGGAAACCGTCTCCGACACGATCGGCGTGCTGTTGAAATACCAGGACGACATTGCCCGCATCGAACAGGGCGAGGGCCGGCGCATCCTCAACGAGGTGAAGGCCGAGCTTTCGGCGGCGGAGTAGGCGATGTTGCGCCCCGAACCTAAAGAGGCCATGCCGCACGGGCGGATCGCCGACAACATCGTCTATTTTGCCCGCACCTTGCGCAAGGCCGGCATGCGGGTCGGGCCGGCTTCGGTCAAGGACGCCATCGAGGCGGTGCTCGCCGCCGGCATCGGTTCGCGCGACGATTTCTACTGGACGCTGCACGCCGTGCTGGTGTCCAGGCATGAGGATCACGCCATTTTCGACGAAGCCTTCCGGCTGTTCTGGAAATCGCGCGAGCTGATCGAAAAGATGCTGGCGATGTTTTCGCCGGTCGCACCGGACAACAGGGAAAAGCAGAAGCCCCGTGCTGCGGAGAACCGCGTCAGCCAGGCTATGTTCGAAGGCCATCAGAAGAACCAGCCGCGCCAAGAAATCCCCGAGATCGAAGTCGACGCCCGCTTCACCTTCTCCGGCAACGAGGTGCTGCGGGCCAAGGACTTTGCCCAGATGAACGCCGCCGAAATGGCCGACGCCAAGAAGGCGATCGCGCAGCTGCGGTTGCCTTTCGACATGGTGCGGACGCGGCGCTTCAAGGCCGATGCGCATGGCCGCCGCATCGATCCGCGCGCCATGATGCGTTCGGCCGCTCGCACCGGCGGCGAACTGATCCTGCCGAAATTCCGCTCAGCCCGCGAGGTTCATCCGCCGCTGGTCGTGCTGGCGGACATTTCCGGCTCGATGAGCCAGTACACGCGGATCTTCCTGCATTTCCTGCATGCGCTGACGGAAAAAAGGCGTCGCGTGCACACCTTCGTCTTCGGTACCAGGCTGACCAATCTGACCCGGCAGATGCGCCATCGCGACCCGGATGCAGCCCTGGCCGACTGTTCGGCGGCGGTCAGGGACTGGTCGGGCGGCACGCGCATCGGCGACACGCTGGCCGAGTTCAACCTGATATGGTCGCGCCGCGTGCTGGGGCAGGGGGCGGTCGTGCTTCTGATCACCGACGGGCTGGAGCGCGACGATGTCGCCGGCCTGTCGGAGGAGATGGAGCGCCTGCACAAATCCTGCCGGCGGCTGATCTGGCTTAACCCGTTGCTGCGTTTTGACGGTTTTCAGGCGCGCGCCCGTGGCGTCAAGGCGATGCTGCCGCATGTCGACGAGTTCCGCTCGGTGCACAATCTCGATGCGCTCGCCGATCTCTGCGCGTCATTGGACAAGAAGTCGGCACAATCCGTCGATCCGCGCCGATGGCTGGAAGCTGGCGCGAGGCACGCCGCATAACCATATCTTTCCCATCCGGAAAACAGATCCCGAGAAAAACAGACTTCTGGAGAAACGGTCATGGAAAACAGCATTTATCTGGATGAGGCCCGCGACCCGCTGATCATTGCGGAGGGCTGGATGAAGGACGGCAAGGACGTGGCCATCGCGACAGTGGTCGAGACCTGGGGGTCGGCGCCCCGACCTGTAGGCAGCCATCTGGTCATCGACGCCGACGGCACTTTCCACGGCTCCGTCTCGGGCGGCTGCGTCGAAGGCGCTGTGGTCAGCGAGGCCATCGACGTCATCGACGGCGGCAAGGCCAGGATGCTGGAGTTCGGTGTTGCCGATGAAACCGCATGGCAGGTCGGCTTGTCCTGTGGCGGTCGCATCAAGGTGTATGTGGAAAGACTGGGCTGATCTCGAATGGATCCCTATGCACTGAAAACACTGAACGCAGAACGACGCGCTCGCCGCGCGGCGATCCTGGTCACTGATCTCGGTGATGGCCGCGACCGGATCGTGCGCGAGGGCGATCAGGTCGCCGGCGATCTCGGCGCCGCGATCGCCAGGGCGTTCCGCACAGGCAACTCCGGTTCGGTCGAAGCAGAGGGGCGAACCTTCTTTCTCAACGCGCATCTGCCGCAGCCGCGTCTGGTCGTGATTGGCGCTGTCCATATCAGCCAGGCGCTGGCGCCGATGGCGAAGATCGCCGGCTATCCCGTGGAGATCATCGACCCCCGCACCGCCTTCGCCACGCCGGACCGCTTTCCCGATGTGGCGCTTCACGCCGAATGGCCGGAGGATGTGCTGAAGCGTCAGCCGCTGGACAGCTACACCGCACTTGCCGCCGTCACCCATGATCCGAAGGTCGATGATTTCGCCCTGAAGGCAGCACTAGACGCCAACTGTTTCTATGTCGGAGCGCTCGGCAGCAGGAAGACGCATGCCAAGCGTGTCGAACGTTTGCTGGCGCTGGGCGCGAGCGCCGACCAGATCGCCCGTATCCATGCGCCGATCGGCCTCGATATTGGTGCTGCCAGCCCGGCCGAGATCGCCGTTGCCGTTCTCGCACAGGCCATCAACGCCTTCCGCTCGCGCGGTCTCGATGCCAAGGGCGCTGCGGCGTGAAATTTGGCCCGATCCCGATCGAGACGGCGGAAGGGGCGGTGCTGGCGCACTCCACCACCGCTGGTGAACGCCGCTTCCGCAAGGCGCACAGGCTGAGCGCCGAAGATGTGGCGCTGCTGCGGGCTGTCGGTGTTTCCGAGGTCGTTGCGGCTGTGCTGGCTGAGGACGACCTCGGCGAGGATGCGGCCGCGCAAACGATTGCCGGAAGCATGGCCTTTCGCGGCATCGAGGCCAAGCCTGCCGCGACCGGGCGGGTCAACCTCCATGCCAAGGCGCCAGGCATCTTCACGGTCGATGCCGCTGCCATCGACGCCATCAATGCCATCGATCCCGCCATCACCATCGCCACGCTGGCGCAGCATGCGCCGGTCGAGAAACGCCAGATGGTCGCGACGGTGAAGATCATTCCCTTCGCGGTCAGTTCGGCGCTGGTCGACGCTGCGACAGAAATCTGCGCCGCAGGCGAGATCTTTGCCGTCAATGCCTACCGGCCCGTGCGTGTCGGCGTCATCCAGACGGTTTTGCCGGGCATCAAGCCTTCCGTGCTCGACAAGACGCTGCGCGTCACCGAAGCGCGACTGGCGCGCACCGGGGGCAGGCTGACGGCCGAGCGCCGCACGCCGCATGAGATCGCGCCGGTGGCGGAGGCCACGGCTTCCCTGGTGCCCGACAATGACATGGTGGTGATCTTCGGCGCCTCGGCGATGAGCGATTTCGCCGATGTCATTCCCGCGGCGATCGAGAAAGCGGGTGGTACCGTCGTCCGCGCCGGCATGCCGGTCGATCCCGGCAATCTTCTGGTGCTCGGTACGCTCGGCGGCAAGCACGTCATCGGCGCGCCCGGCTGCGCCCGCAGTCCCAAGGAGAACGGCTTCGACTGGGTGCTGGACCGGTTGATCGCTGGTCTCGACGTGACCGCCAGGGATATTGCCGCCATGGGGGTCGGCGGGCTGTTGATGGAAATCCCGACACGGCCGCAGCCGCGCGAACCGCTGCCGGCCAAATCTCAGCTCAAGGTCGGCATCGTGTTGCTGGCGGCCGGCCGGTCGAGCCGCATGGGCGGGCCGAACAAGCTGCTGGCGCTGTTCGACGGCAAGCCGCTGGTGTACCGCACCGCCGAGCGGGCGCTTGGCTCGAAGGCATCCAGCACTGTCGTCGTCACCGGCCACCAGCGCGAGCGGGTGTGCGCTGCGCTGGCGGGCCTCGACGTGACCTTCGCCCACAATCCCGATTTTACCGAGGGCCTGTCCACTTCGCTGAAGGCCGGCATTGCCTATCTGCCGGAAGACGCCGCCGGTGTGATGATCGTTCTCGGCGACATGCCTGATATCACGTCCGATGATCTCGACAGATTGATCGATGCGTTCCGCAAGGCCGGCGGCAATGCGGTGGTCCGCGCTTCGCACGACGGCAAGCGTGGCAATCCGGTGCTGTTGCCGCGTTCGCTGTTTCCGGCGATCGCCCATCTCGAAGGCGACACCGGCGCACGCCATCTGGTCGAGACCGAAGGGCTCGATGTCATCGATGTCGAGATCGGCGCCGCGGCGTCTGTCGATGTCGACACGCGCGAGGCGCTGGAAGGCGCCGGCGGCGTGCTGCAGGATTGACAAACCCAAGCCGAATTACGCATGCCTTGGGCATGTCTATTCGCTGCCAAATTTTCTGTGCCTTTGCAGTCGCGACCGCGTTGCTGTCTTCGGCCGCGCAAAGTCAGGCGCTGTCCCTAAAACCCTTCAAGGACGATCTCTTCGCCTATCCGCCCACGCTGTCGTCCGACATCAACGGCGCCTACACGGTCATCGACTACCGCGAGATGCGCGACATCAACCAGCGTGACCAGGTGCCCGAGCGGCGGGTGAACGCCCAATATACCGACCCCAGCGTGCGCAAGGTGCAGCAGGATCTGTTGCTGAAGACCGATGCCGGCGATGTCAGGCATGTCGCCGTCGGCAAGACCGAGGGCGCCGGCATCATCGTGCTTTACCTGCACGGGCAGGGCGGCAGCCGCAAGCAGGGTGTCGACGACTTCACTTTCGGCGGCAATTTCAACCGGCTCAAGAACCTGATGGCCGGCAATGGCGGCCTCTATCTCAGTCCTGATTTCCCCGATTTCGGCGATACGGGAGCGGCGCAGGTGGCGGCGCTGATCGGTCATTATGCCGAACAGTCGCCAGGCGCGAAGATCTTCGTCGCCTGCGGCTCGATGGGCGGCGCGCTGTGCTGGAAGCTGGCCGCGCGCAAGGACACGGGCGGACGCATCAATGGTCTGCTGCTGCTCGGTTCGCTGTGGGATGAGAGCTTTTTCACCAGCCCGGCCTTCAAGCGCCGCGTGCCGGTCTTCTTCGGCCAGGGCAGCCACGACGTGGTCTACCCCGTGGCAAAGCAGGAGGCGTTCTTTCGTTCCATCATCGCCACGGCGAAAGCCTATCCGACCCGGTTCGTCCGCTTCGAGACAGGCACGCATGGCACGCCCATCCGCATGGTCGACTGGCGCGGGACGCTCAACTGGATGCTGTCGAAGGCGTCGTGATGCGTATCGGCCAAAGCGCAGTGGTCATGGGCTCGTCCCATATCCTCTTGCTGGTGTAGGCTGATATGATTCAACAGCTCGGAAGCACGGCGATGGACGCTCACCCTTTCAAGATCCAGATTGCGAACGAACAACTTGAGGATCTCCAGAACCGTCTTCACGCAACGCGATGGCCAGTTTCTCCCATCCAAACAGGCTGGAACGATGGGGCCGACCTATCGTTCATTGAGCGCCTTGCGGATTACTGGCGAGATCGGTTCGACTGGCGAGCGCAAGAGGCGCGGCTGAACCGGCTGCCGCAATATGTGGCGAGGGTGAACAACCTGGACGTCCATTTTGTCCACCAGCCAGGCACCGGACCGGCGCCGCTGCCGCTTATCATCACGCATGGCTGGCCTGGTTCCTTCATCGAAATGGAGCACATCATTCCGTTGCTGACGGATCCATCTGCCTATGGTGGTGATCCGGCCGACGCTTTCCACGTGGTGGTTCCCTCGTTGCCCGGATACGGCTTCTCGCAGGCGCCGACGGAATCAGGCTTCCACTCCGGCCGCATCGCGGAGCTATGGGTGCAGTTGATGCGCGGGCTCGGTTATGACCGCTTCGCTTCCCAGGGCGGCGACATCGGCGCGGGCATCTCCGCCTGGATGGCACGGCTCCTTCCCGAGAATGTGCTTGGCGTCCACGTCAATTACATTCCCGGGAGTTATCGGCCACCCTTGGGTGCAACTCTGCCACCTGTCACCGTTGAGGAACAGGCCTTTCTGGACAAGGCCGCGGCCTGGACGGAAACGGAGGGTGCCTATGCCCATCTGCAGGGCACGAAGCCTCAGACGCTTGCTTATGCGCTGACAGACTCGCCGATCGGTCTCGCTGCCTGGATGATCGAGAAATTCCGTTCCTGGAGCGATTGCGACGGTGATGTAGAGCGCGCCTTTGGTATGGACGCGCTCCTTACGGACATTTCCCTCTACTGGTTCACCAATGCGCTCACCTCGTCCTTGCGGCTCTACAAGGAGAATCGGCTCTCCCCTCTTGCGTTCAAGGCGCGGGAACGCGTTTCGCCGCCGCTTGGGGTCGCGCTTTTCCCCCGCGAGTTGCCAATGCCACCGCGCTCCTGGGTGGCGAGGGTCTTCGACGTCCAGCGATGGACGCCGATGCCGCGAGGTGGCCATTTCGCTGCGCTGGAGGAACCCAATCTTCTGGTGCAGGACATTCGCGCCTTCTTTCGGCCGATGCGTTCGCGGCCTGGATCGAGAAGGTGAATGCGAAGGACAGGTCGAGCGCGGCGTTCCTGATTAGTCTTCTCTACGGCGCGGTGTTGTAGTCGACGACAGTCTCGGGGTTTTGCTCGCCGTCATAGGATGCATCGACGTCGTACTGGACCAGCGAGAAATTGCCGTTGCGGAACAGATAGGTGCCGGCGTCGGAAGCATCGCCGACCCCGCGCCACTTGTTGAACGTGGTGATCGTCTGGGTGGCCTCGTCATAGCCGGAATTGACCGCCCAGCCGGACGTCTGGAAACCGACGATGGTCATGCCCAGCAATTTGCCATTGCTGTCATTGTTCTCGTAGCGGATGTCCATCTTGGGTTCGGCGAATTGCAATTGCTGCACGCCCGATACCTCGTCGGTCATGTAGTAGACCGAGCTTTCATTGTAGGCGGCGGCCGAGCAGGAAAAATGGAACAGCCGCGTCTCCTTGTCGGGGGCGCCGGGCTGCGCATCCTTGTCCTTGTATTTGATTGAAAAGACCGTCGGCTCGTCGGCCAGGAACTGTTTGTCGCACTGGCCGCCATAGGTTGCCAGAAACGCCTTCTTGGCCTGCTCCAGCGCGGTGTCCTTCTTCGGTGGCGGCGGCCCGTCGCCGCAGCTTGGCGGCAACGCCTCTTCGAAATCAGCGGTGGAGGGTTTTAGCGTGCCTTTCTCGATGTGGATCGGATCGAAGGGTGGCTCCGCCTGTATCTGGGCATTCACCTGGCGCAGCGTGTAGCAGCCGGCAAAGACCTTTTCGCCGCCGCTCTTGTCGGTGGCGCGGATGGCGACGGGGACGTTGTAAAAAATGCTGCCGGCCGCACCTTCGTCGGAAACAGCCCCGGTCTCGACCTCGACCTTGTCGGTGCCGTCATAACCCTTGACGAAACTGTCGAAATCCTTTGCTGGCTTTGTATCGCCGAAATACCCCCAGGCACGGGCGAATTCGTGCCGGCTGATGGCGCTGTAGAGCGAACGCACAACAGCATCGGCGCTCGACCGATCGTCGACATAGGGCGCTTTGGAGGCATCGTCGGCGGCCAATAGCGTCTGGCCGATCGGGGCAAGGGAGAGAAAGGCAGTCGCTGCGAAAAGGGCGCGTCTCATCGGGAACCTCCGCTCGATAAGAGGATTCTACGACGGCGATTGCGGCAACGTGGTGACGCAGGGTCGACGCACTTGAAAAATCACGCGCGAAGGCGCTACGTCGCGTCCGCCGGCGTTCGGCCGGGCAGGAGATTTGACGTGACGATATCGATGTATGAGGCATCCGTGCCTGTGTTTTCAGCCAGGCTGAAAGCGCTTTCCAATGTGCTTGCGACCGCCGAACAGAATGCGCTTGACCGCAAGATAGACCCGCAGGTTTTTCTGACGGCGCGGCTGGCGCCAGACATGTTCGCCTTGACCAGGCAGGTGCAGATCGCCACCGATCATGCCAAGGGCGCGCCGTCACGGCTCGCCGGCCGCGAAGTGCCGAAATACGAGGACAATGAGGCGAGTTTTGCCGATGTCCAGGCTCGCATCACGAAGACGCTCGACCTTCTCGCGACATTTTCGGCTGCCGAGTTCGACGGCTCCGACGACAAGATCATCGAGCTGAAGCTTGGCGGACGGGAAAGTTCGATGCCCGGCCTGCAGTATCTGCTGCATGTAGCCATGCCCAACTTCTATTTCCATCTCACCACGGCTTACGACATCCTTCGCCACAACGGCGTGCCGTTGGGCAAGGCGACGTTCCTGGGATCGCGCTAGGAATTGAGTTTTTTGGAGGTGTCCCGGAACCGATCCGGGACACCCTGAACACCGGCGTAGCTAGCGAACGGACATTTCGCGGGCGATGCGGGGGAAGTCGGCCGGCTTGATCCCGATGTCGGCGCGGTCGGCATTGCTCATCGAATGAAGCAGCGCGAGCGCCGAGCGATATCTCAGATGTTCCTGCGGCCGAGGCCGGGCGAACATTTCAGTGAAGAAACCCATGATTCAAGCCCCAAATTGGTCCTCCACGGCTGCCAATATAGGTGAATCGTGACAATTGTGCAGTGCAGCATTTGCATACCTGCCATGTCTTGGCGAATTTTTGTCTTGGCGAATCTTTTCGCCATTTTCTGCCACCGGGTGAAACTTTTGGCCGACGCCCATCGTAGCCTCGAATGCTGGTTGCATGGCCGGTTTTTCCTCGCCACTCCTGGCGAATTCCGGACTGCGTGAAAATGCAGTCCGGCTTTGTTTTTGGGATTGCGGTGGGTCAATCGGTAGACGAGGCGACGGCTAAATTCGTTAAGATCGGTGCCATGCATTTTTAACGAGCCGGTTCTATGCTTCGATACCCGAATGGTCGGGCGAGGGGGAGGCTGACATCGCTACTGGTGCCAAGCGGGATTTCGCTTCGTTGCTCGACGACCTCTTCATCGCCCCCGACAAGAATGGCGAGGGTGAAGAGGCTGGCGCTCGTCCATCCATCCCGTTCGACTATCTTTCGGTGGCCGATGAACTCCATTCCGGCCGCATCAAGGTTTCCGCTGCTGAATATCGCGAGGCGGGCGCGGATCTGGCGACGGAATTCGCCGCCTTGCTCGATCATGCCAAGCTGGCTCTCGCCGGCGAAGAGCCAAAGCCTGAGGAGAAACTGCCGCCGATCGATCCCGAAGCCATCGCGGTCGAACTTGGCCTCAACCAGCCCAAGCAGGTCGCCGATTTCGGTCGCATGCGCCGCAGCTTTGCCTTTGCCAACCATCCCGACCGTGTCGCCCCGCATCTGCGCCAGCGCGCCATGATCCGCATGCAAGTGGCCAACATGCTGATCGACGAGGCCAAGCGCCGTGCACTGGCCGGTGCTCGCCGCTAACCCGGCTGGTTCACGCAAATGTCGGTCTGGCGAGGCTTGGAGAGCGGCTCTGCTTTGCCTATAGATGCGGCTTCCTCCGCGCAGTCGCGCCAGCCTTCCTCCGGAGCCGAATTCCATGCACAAACGCCGTCTCGGTCGGACCGATCTTCTTGTTACCCAGATCTGCCTGGGCTCCATGACCTGGGGCCAGCAGAACACCGAGGCCGAAGGCCACGCCCAGATGGACCTGGCTTTCTCGCGCGGCGTCAATTTCATCGACACCGCCGAACTCTATCCGATCCCACCCAAGGCGGAGACGCAGGGACGGACCGAAAAGATCATCGGCAGCTGGATGAAAGCCAAGGGCAACCGCGACAAGGTGATCCTGGCCTCGAAGGTCGTCGGCCGCACGGCCAACAACTGGTTTCGCGGCGACAGGCCGTCGCAACTGGTGCGCGCCGATATCTTTGATGCCATCGACAAGTCACTGGCCAAGCTCAGCACCGACTACATCGACCTCTATCAGATCCACTGGCCGGAGCGGGATATCCCCTGGGGCGCCAACCCGACGCGCGTCGGCGCCGTGTCGCCGCGCGCCGATTCTGTCGGCGCACCGGCCAACGAAACACCGATCGCCGAGACGCTTGCCGTGTTCGACGAACTGGTGAAGGCGGGAAAGATCCGCCATTTCGGCCTGTCGAACGAGAGTTCCTGGGGCGTGATGCGCTTCCTTGCTGAGGCCGACAAGGGCATCGGGCCGCGCGTCGCGTCGATCCAGAATGCCTACAATCTCGTCAACCGCACCTTCGAGGTGAACCTCGCCGAGGTCTGCGAGCGCGAGCAAGTGTCGCTGCTGCCCTATTCGCCGCTGGCACAGGGCTATCTCACCGGCAAGTACGACCACGGCGCCCGGCCTCAGGGCTCGCGCACGCAGTTGTTCAATCGCGGCCAGCGCTACGAGACATCAAATGCCGCCGAAGCCCAGCTCGAATACAACGAGTTGGCGCGCTCCTTTGGCCTGGAGCCGGCACTGTTTGCCAATGCCTATGTCTCAAGCCGGCCGTTCGTAACCTCCAACATCGTCGGCGCAACGACGCTTTCGCAGCTCGACATGGCGCTATCTTCCGTCGACGTCGTCTGGACCGAAGAAATGCAGAAGGCGGTGGATGCGATCCACCAGCGGGTCGGCAATCCCTGTCCTTGAACGGGGATTGGCCGCTGGCCGAATATCCAATGATTACAATGGGAGAAGGCCGACAATGAATTTTCCGATCGAAGCTATCCGGAGAAAATTTCCCGCTCTCTCCCTGACCGACAAGGGTCGCCGCCGCATCTATCTCGACAATCCTGCCGGCACGCAGGTGCCACAGGCAGTGGCGGACGCGGTGTCGCGCTGTCTTTTGACTACCAACGCCAATCTTGGCGGCTATTTCGAAACGACCATTGCCGCGCAAGTTGTCGTCGACGAGGCGCATCAGGCGATGGCCGATTTCCTCGGCGCCGCAAGCCCCGAGGAAATCATCATCGGCGCCAACATGACGACGCTGACCTATCACATGTCGCGCACGCTCGGCCGCACGATGCAGCCCGGCGACGAGATCATCCTCACCCGCATGGACCATGAGGGCAACGTATCGCCCTGGCTGCAACTTGCCGAGGACCTCGGCCTCATCGTGCGCTGGCTGCCGTTCGACGAAAACAGCTGGCAGATCGAAGAGGCGACGCTGGCTGGTCTGCTTTCGGAGAAGACAAGACTGGTCGCGTTGAACTACGCCAGCAATTTGACCGGGTCGATCAATCGGGTGAAGGCGCTGACTGCGATAGCCAGGAATGCCGGCGCCCTTGTCTATGTCGATGCCGTCCAGTTCGCGCCGCACGGCCTGATCGACGTGCAGGAGCTCGGCTGCGATTTCCTGATCTGCTCGGCCTACAAATTCTTCGGCCCGCATATGGGCATTTTGTGGGGCCGGCGCGACGTCATCGAGACGCTGGAGCCGTACAAGTGCCGCTGCTCGTCAAATGGCCTGCCGGAGCGGTTCGAACTCGGCACGCCGCAGATCGAGCTGATGGCCGGTCTCACCGCCGCGGTCGACTACTTTGCCGACCTTGGCGCGGCGGCGGGCGAGGGCGGTTCAAGAAGGCAGAGGATCGCCAAGGCATTTGAAGTCTCGATCGCTTACGAGAACCCGCTGGCGCAAAGACTGATCGACGGTCTGTCCGACATTTCAGGTCTGACCATCCACGGCATCACCGATCCGAAGCGACTTGGCGATCGTGTGCCGACGGTTTCCTTCACCGTCGACGGCATTGTTCCGGAGACGATCGCGCGGCAGATGAATGCCGAAAATATCTTCCTGTGGTCCGGCCATAACTACGCCTGGGAGATCGTCCATCAGCTCGGCATTCCGGCCGAGCATGGCGTCGTGCGCATCGGCATTGCCCACTACAACACATCGGCCGAAATCGACGAGACGCTGGAGAGCGTGCATCGGGTCATCGCCATGCTCAGGCAGCAGCGCTCCTGACGCACTGTCAGGGCAAGGTCACCGCGCCTTGCCGCCGAAACCGGTGAGGAACGCCGTGAGATTGTCGCCGAGTTCGTCGCAGAGGTAGCCGCCCTCTTGGACGATGACCGTCGGCAGGCCGAGCTTTGCGATGGCCTCGCCGATGCGCGAGAAGCCAGGCGTCGTCACCGAAAGTCCGCCGAACGGATCGCCCTCAAACGCGTCGAGGCCGAGCGCCACAACGAGCGCGTCGGGCGAAAAGGCACGGATACGCTGGAAGGCCACCTCGAGCGCTTCGAGAAACGCCGCGTCGGCGGATTTGCGCGGCAGCGGCAGGTTGAAATTGTAGCCGAGGCCGGGCCCTTCGCCGCGCTCGTCGGCATGGCCCCAGAAGAACGGATAGAAGCGCACCGGATCGGCATGCAGCGAGACGGTGAGCACATCCGGCCGCGCATAGAAGATGCCTTGCGTGCCATTGCCGTGATGCAGGTCGACATCGAGGATCGCCACCCGCGACGCCGTCTTGCGTAAGACCTGCGCGGCGACGGCCGAGTTGTTGATGAAACAGAAGCCGCCGGCGACATCGGCAAAGGCATGGTGGCCGGGCGGGCGGCACAGCGCATAGGCGACCGGCGCGCCTGATCTCACCGCCTCGGCCGCATCCACCGCGCTCCAGGCGCTCCACAGCGCGCTCTGCCATGTTTCGCCCGAGATCGGGCAAGCGGTGTCGGCCATGTGATAGCCGGCCTGGCCGACCGCCGAGGCCGGATAGGAGCCATTGCGCGCGATCGGATGGATGTTCGGGATCACTTCGGCTGAGGCACCGTCGATGCGCTGCCAGCGCGTGTAGATATGCTCGAGGAAATCCAGATATTCGGGCGTGTGCACCGCCGCGACTGGACCGAGCCCATGATTGCGTGGCCGCTCGATCGTGCAACCCGCTGATAATGCGCCGGCTAACAATCTCTCGACGCGCTCCGGCTTTTCCGGATTGGGCTGCGCCGCCCCGCTCGAAAGAAAGGCCTTGGGGTCGTGGCGCTTCTGTTCCTTGGCATAGAAGGCTTTCATTCCCGCTCCCCGTTTTCGGCCGCGTCGGCGAAGGCCAAGAAGGCCTCGCCGATGATTTTTTGCGTCTGTTCGTAGCTCGACCAGGCGATGCCCAGCCTCTCATAGAAGGCCTTGGCGCCTTCATTGTCGGTGTCGACGGACAGACGGAGATAAACACCGCCTTCCTTTCGGCACTGTGCCGCAACGTGCCGCAGCAGGCGTTCGCCGATCTTCCGGCCGCGGAACCGGTCCTCGACATAGAGGTCCTGCACATAGACGCCGGGCCGCCCCATCCAGGTCGAAAAGATCGGGAAATGCAGGCAAAGGCCGGCAAATTCGCCGCCGACCTCGGCGATCAGGGTCGAGAAGGCGGGTTTTTCGCCAAAGCCGTAGGTGCGGAGATCGTCTGGAGTCGAGATGATCTCGTCCGGCGCACCGATATGCGTGCCGAGCTTCAGGATCGCCGCGTGGATGGTGTCTAGGTCGTCAAGAGTGCCGGGTCGGAGGAGGATTTTGGGCGGGGGGACAATCATCGGAGGTTCGGTGCCCAGGCACCCCCCTCTGTCCTGCCGGACATCTCCCCCGCAAGGGGGGAGATTGGCAATTTTGATCTCGTCGCCCATTTTAAGACGTCGGAAATTAGTGAAAGCGAAAAGGAAGTCCGATCTCCCCCCTTGCGGGGGAGATGTCCGGCAGGACAGAGGGGGGTGCGAAGGAACGCAATCATTTCAGATTGTCTCCCTTTCAAACGCCGTCATCTCAAAACGCCACCCGGTCGCCGCCCTTGAGCGCCAGCATGTCGCGCGCTTCGGTTGGCGTTGCAACCTCCAGCGACAGCCCATCGAGAATGCCACGGATACGGCGCACCTGATCGGCATTGGATTTCGCCAGTTGGCGGCCGTCATAGAGACTGTCCTCCAACCCGACTCGGACATTGCCCCCCATCGCTGCTGCAATCGAGATCAGCGGCATCTGCTGGCGGCCGGCGGCCAGCACCGAGAACTGGTAGCTGTCGCCGAACAATTTGTCGGCGATCCGCTTCATGTGGACGAGATTGTCGGGATCGGCGCCGATGCCGCCCAATATGCCCAGTACGAACTGGATGAACAGCGGTCCCGACACCAGACCCCGGTCGCGGAAATGCGCCAGCGAATAGAGATGGCCGACATCGTAGCATTCGAATTCGAAGCGCGTGCCGCAGCCCTTGCCCAGCCTTTCCAGCACGCCCTCCATGTCGGCAAACGTGTTCTTGAAGATGGTGTCGCGGGTGGCTTCGAGCAGCTTGGGTTCCCACTCATGCAGCCACTCCCTCGGCTTGTCGAGCATAGGAAACAGCGCGAAATTCATCGAACCCATGTTGAGCGAGCACATTTCGGGTTCGGCCCTGAGCGGTGCTGCCAGCCGCTGGTCGAGCGTCATCAGCGACGAGCCGCCGGTGGTGATGTTGATCACCGCATCGGTCGCCTGCTTGATGCGCGGCAGGAACTGCATGTAGACGTCCGGATCGGCGGTCGGGCGGCCATCCCTGGGGTCGCGGGCGTGCAGATGCAGGATCGAGGCGCCGGCTTCCGCAGCGGCGATTGCCTCAGTGGCAATCTGGTCCGGCGTCACCGGCAGATAGGGCGACATCGACGGCGTGTGCACCGAGCCGGTGACGGCGCAGGTGATGATGACTTTTCTGGGCGCCATCTTTGTCGCCTCAGCCTTCGACCGGCAGGTCGAGTTCGGCAGCCAGCAACTCCAGCGAGTCGCCGATGATGGAGACGATCTCGCCGACCTGCTCCCTGGTGACGATCATCGGCGGCGCGACCATGAAATTGTCGCCGTCGACGCCGCCCTTGACCCTGCGGCCATAGATGATCAGCCCGCGCTCATAGGCGAGGTCGAGCAGCCGCTGCGTGGCTTTCTTGGTCTGGTCGATCGGCCTCAGCGTCTCTGGATCGGCAACCATCTGGGCGCCGGTGAGCAGGCCTTTGCCGCGCACGTCGGCGATGAACGGAAACCGCTTCGCCAGCCCCTTCAGCCCGTCCATCAGCACGTCGCCCATGGCAGCCGCATTGGCGATCAGGTCGAGCCGGTCCATTTCACTGAGCACGGCAAGCCCGGCGGCGCAGGCCAGCGGATTACCGGCATAGGTGTGGCCATGCTGGAAGCCGCCCGAGTCGAGCAGCGGCTGGACCAGCCGCATCGGTGCGGCGAGTGCGCCAAGCGGCGCATAGCCCGAACCCAGCCCCTTCGACAGCGCAACGATGTCGGGCTTGCAGTTCCAGTGGTCGCCACCGAGGAATTTGCCGGTGCGGCCGGCCCCGCTCATCACTTCATCATGGATGAGCAGGATGCCGTAGCGGTCGCAGATCTCGCGGATGCGCGGATAATAGCTGTCGGGCGCCACCAGCGCTGAGGTCGCCGCCCCGCCGATCGGCTCCATGATGAAGGCGACCACGCTGTCCGGGCCTTCAGTCAGGATCTTCTCCTCCAGCATGTCGGCGTAGCGGATGCCGCGCTGTTCCATCGAGAGATTGTCGCGGTCGCGCCAGGCGTTCGGCGCTGGCACGGTCGGCATCACCCGCATCATCGGCTCGAACGTTTCGGCCAGCGCATCGTCGCCGGTGATCGAGAGCGAACCCAGCGTGCCGCCATGATAGGAGGGGAAGCGCGTGATCACCTTCCAGCGGCTGGCCTGGCCGGTGGCGACGGCCCATTGCCGCGCCAGCTTGATGCAGGCTTCGGTCGCTTCCGAGCCGCCCGAGACGAAGAAGATACGGTCCATGCCTTCCGGCAGCTTGCCGGCCAGTTCCCGCGCCAGCTCCTCCGCCGGCTCGTTCTCGAAATGCAGCCGATAGGCGAAGGTGGCGCGGTCCATCTGCCGCTTCATGGCATCCAGCACATTGCGGTTGGAATGGCCGATATTGGCGACCATCGGGCCGCTCGAGCCGTCGATGAAGCGGCGGCCGTCCTGCGTCCACATGTAGATGCCCTCAGCGCGGTCGATCAGCGGCCGGTGCAGGCTGGACAGATAGAACAGATGCGATTCTCGCCGTGCTTCGGTTTCTTGAGCGGCAGATTGGACTTTCGACATGTCAGGACTTTCCGAGGTAACGATCGAGGACATTTTTTGTAACGCGTTCGACCATCGGGTCCTCTCTTAGCAGGCCGGCGACCCATTCGCAGCTTCCTGCGTGGAACACCTCGCCCTTGCCGCGCGGGAAATTGACGATCATGCCGTTGCCGCGTTTGACCTTTTCCAGATTGGCGTCGTTCGCCTCGCCGAACAGCGTTTCGGCGGTGAAGCGGCCATCCTCGTCGGTGAGGAACTGGTCCTCGATCGGGATGTCGGCGCTTTCCTCGACCTGGGATGCCATGCCGACGGCGAGAACCTGCAGGCCATCAGGCGCGCCGCTGGTTGCGGTCGGGTAGGGCAGGCCGCCGCGGATCTCGAACTCGAGCCCGTCGACCTCATAGCCATAGACATGGCTGTCGGCGCCGAGCAGGTCGCCATAGTAGATGCCAGTGCCGGCAAAGGCCCAGTGCTCGGGCCTGTAAACCGGAAAACCGCGCACGCCGCGCGGCGCACAGCCGCCCCAGCCGGCATAGAGGCCGCGGGTCGCATTGAGCCCGAAGGTCGCCGATCCCGGCCGGCCGATCTCCGGCGCTTCCCAGGAGTTGGTGGCGCGGGTGACGTCGCCACCTGGGAGATAGGCCGGGTCTTCGGCACGCGAGCGATATTTGTAGCAGACCTGCCGGCGGCCTTCGTCTTCCAGCCGCGTCTGCCACATGAAATTGCCGGCAAAGCGCGCCGCATGGCCGCCGCGCTCGACATAATTGTCGACGGCATCGCGCATTTCCCAGGTCCAGTATTCGTCATGGCCGACGAAGACGGCGCAGTCGTAGCCGTCGAGAATTTCGGGCGAAAAATGCAGATCGTGCTGGCTGGTGAGATCGACTTGATAGCCGGATCGTTCGGCGAAGCGGAAGAAGTGGCTATCGTAGCTCGCCCAGCCCGACGAGGCGTATTTTTTCGAATGACCTGACGCGAGCGCCCATTCCATGTGCGGATAGCGCGGGATCGTCTTGGGCGGTACGGCGACTTCCAGCGGCACGCGCGGCGCATCTTTCGGCAGCACGACGAAGCCGCGGCACCAGGGGCGTTGCGTCGACACGATGGGCGAATACTGGTTGCGATCCGGCCCGGTGATGCCCTGGTAGTGGTTGGAACCGCCCCAGGTGTTGTAGGCGAGCCACGTGCCCGTCGCCGCCACCTGCAGCACGCGGCCAGGTTTGCGGCCTGGCTGCGGGCTGACGATGAAAATGTGGTGGGATTGAATGGGCTTACCGTCGCGGCCGTCCGCGGTCAGCGTGACTCGATAGGCTCCTGACGGCCAGTTGTTCCCGACACGGAATTCAAACGAGGCTTCCCAGCCGCAGCCTTCAGCCGAGCATTGGTCCGGACTGTCCTGCCAGCGCGCAGCGATGCCCGATTTCTCGAGCACTTTGGTCTCGCTGCCACCATCCCGGGTGATTGTCATGCCGAACGTCGCAGCGGTCGAACTGACATGCAACGCCACCGTCTCACCGGCGCGATAGGAAAACCGGTCGCTGTAGCACCAGATCTCGCCGCGCTCGCGGTCCATTCCCGGCCATTCGTAATAGTGGCCACGCACCGCGTGCCGGCGCTGCTCGGGTGTCAGTCCGAAATCGGGAAATTCCGTGTTTGGTCTGGTCATGGTCATACTCAGGCGGAAAGGTATTTCTTGAGGAAGCTGCGCGTGCGGTCCTTCTGCGGCGCGCGGAACATGTCGCCGGGCGGGCCTTCCTCGACGATCACGCCGCCATCCATGAACAGCACCCTGTCGGCGACTTCGCCGGCAAAGCGCATCTCATGCGTTACGATGAGCATGGTCATGTGTTCGGCGGCAAGCTGTTTCATCACCGCGTTGACCTCGTCGACCAGTTCCGGGTCGAGCGCCGAGGTGGCTTCGTCGAACAGCATCACCTTGGGCTGCATCGCCAGCGCACGGGCAATGGCCACACGCTGCTTCTGGCCGCCCGAAAGCCGCGAAGGATAGGCGTCGATCTTGTCGGCGAGCCCGACCTTGGACAAGAGGCTATGCGCCAGCGCATGCGCGTCACTTTTGGCCATGCCTTTGAGGATAATCGGTCCCATGGAAATGTTCTCGATCACCGTCAGATGCGGGAACAGATTGAAGTGCTGAAACACCATGCCCATCTGCTGGCGCACCTTGTTGATGTGCCGCTCGAAAGCTTGGCCGTGCAGCTTCTGGTTGACCTGCACGCCATCGAGCCAGACTTCACCGGAATCCAGGGATTCCAGATGGTTGATGGAGCGCAGCAGCGTGCTCTTGCCGGAGCCGCTCGGCCCGATGATCGCCACGATCTGCCCGCGATCGACCGACAGGTCTATGCCTTTGAGGACTTCGACCGCGCCGAACGATTTGCGCGCGCCGCGAACCTCGACCATGGGCCGCTGTGTGCTCATCGGGAAGCCTCCACATGTCTTTCAAACAGGCGCAAGGCCGCCTCGAGCACAAGGTTGAGAATGTAGTAGAGCGCCGCTGCGGTGATGTAGAACTCGAACGGGCGGAATGTTTCGCTGATCGCCAGCTGGGCCGAATGGACCAACTCGGCGATGCCGATGACCGAGACGATGGAGGATTCCTTCAGCAGCGCGATCAAATTGCCGCCGATCGGCGGTGCCGTGTTGCGGATGGCTTGCGGGATCACGACATGGCGCAGCGTCTGCCACTTGCCGAAACCGATGCTGCGCGCGCCTTCCGTCTGGCCGATATCGACGGCCACGATGCCGGCGCGGATGATGTCGGCATTGTAGACGGCAAAGTGCAGGCCAAGCCCGACAATGCCGGCGGCAAGGGCGGGAATGTCGATGCCTATCTGCACCAGGCCGAAATAGATCAGGAACAGCTGCAGCAGCAGCGGCGTCCCCATGAACACCCACATGAGTGCGCGCACGGGATAGGCCACGATCTTCGGAGCGTAGAGCACGATGACCGCGAACAGGATGCCGCCGACGAAGCTGAGCGCGCCCGCCGAAACGGTCAGCACCGCGGTCCACCAGGCGCCTATCAGCAGAAGGTCCCAGTAGGGCGCGACGACGGTGAAGTCCAAACCTTGCATCATGCTCTCCGGTCAGACGATGGCGAAGCGTTTGTCGAGCAGGTCGACGACCCGTGCGACCGCGTAGACCATGATCATGTAGAGCAGGGCTGCAACGCCGAAGATCTCGAACGGCTTGTAGGTGGAGCCGATGAAGCGCTGGGCGGTGTAGGTCAGTTCGACGACTGAAATGGTCGACACAAGTGCTGATCCCTTCAACAAAGCAACCGTGTTGACCCCGAGCGGCCGGATCATCAGCCGCGCGGCCTGCGGCAGCACGACCTTGCGCAGCGTCTGGAAACGGCTGAAGCCGATTGTGCGGGCAGCCTCGGTCTGGCCCCGGTCGACCGCGACCAGCGCACCACGGATCGATTCCGCCATATAGGCGCCGATGTTGAGACCGAGGCCGATAACGCCGGCGGCGAACGGCTCCAGATTGATGCCGATCTGCGGTCCGCCGAAATAGAGCACGAAGAGCTGGATCAGGCACGGCGTGCCGCGAAACAGGCTGACATAAAGCGCGCCGATGGTCCGCAGGATTGCCGATTTCGACATCTTGGCGGCCGCGGCCAGTGAAGCAGCCGCAAGGCCCAGGATCAGGCCCAGCACCGTGATTTCGATCGTCACCAGAGCGGCTTCCACGAAGAACGGGAAGACGCGCTGCATCAAGGAGAAATCCATGAAAGGGTCCAGCAGGAGTGTCGCTCGGCCTCAGGCAGCTTTGGCCGCCTGAAGCCAGGAGTAATCAGCGGATATCGCTGCCGACCCACTTCGTCGAGATCTTTTCGTAGCTGCCGTCCGCCAGCATCTCGTCCAGCGCCTTCTGCATGGCAGCCTTAAGCTCCGGATTGTCCTTGCGGATGGCGATGCCGATGGCAACAGCGCCGCCTTCGATATCGGGCGTGTTGAGCTTGCGGACCTTCTCGCCCGTCTCCTTGACGGCAACCATGACCGGAATGTTGTCGACGACGATGGCATCGACGCGGCCGGCCCTCAGTTCCAGCAGCAGTTCCGGCAGACCCTTGTAGGTACGGATGTCCCAGCCGCCCTTTTCGCGCGCCCATTTCTCGTGCGTCTCGCCCAGCGTCACGCCAAGGGTCTTGCCCTTGAGGTCGTCGAGGCTCTGCACCTTGGACGCCTCGCTGACGAAAACGGCGCGGCCGGCATGGTAGTAAGGTCCGACGAAATCGACCACCTTTTCGCGCTCTGGCGTGATCGTCATCGAGCCGACGACAGTGTCGTATTTGTTGGCAAGCAGGCCGGCAATGATGCCGTCCCAGGCCGTGGTGATAATGGTGCCCTTGACGCCGATGCGCTCGGCAATGGCCTTGCCGATATCGGCGTCGAAGCCGACGACTTCGTTCTGGTCGTTGACGAAATTGAAGGGCGGATACTGACCGCTCATGGAAATCTTCAGCTCGCCCGCCGCCTTGATCTTCTCGAGGTCGTCGGCCCTGGCCGAAACAGCCGTGAAGGTCGACGCAAGCAGCAGGGCCGCAAGGGCGATGCCGGAAAATACTCTGTTCATCTGATTTCCTGTCCTCTGGATGGCGCGCAAGGTTTGTTCTTGGGAGGCGTGCAGACGCTTTCCTGTGTTCAATGATTGCCTTTGCGGTATCATTGCGCAAATAGATAATGGGAATAGGGAGCATAGATATCAGGAATGGCTTTGCCGCGCCCCGAACGGCTGGTCTGGGATCTGGACTGGAACCTTCTGCGGACGTTCGTCGTCATCGCGGAAGTGAAGAGCATCACGCGTGCTGCTGAGCGGCTGAACCTCAAGCAGCCCAGCGTCAGCAACGCCCTGCGGCGGCTGGAAGACCGGATCGGCCGGCGGCTGGTCGAGCGCGACGCGACACGTTTCGAGCTGACCGAGGTTGGACGCCTTCTCTACGAACAGAGCGTCGAGGTGTTCGGCACCATATCGCAGCTGCCGCTGCTGATGCGCGGCATCAGCGACGACGTCACCGGCCACGTGATGATCGCCACCGCAAGCCATGTCGTCTCGCCGCTCTTCGATCAGGCGCTGGCGGAGTTCCACCGCAACTACCCGCGCGCCAGCATCACCATTTCGGTGGCGGCAAGCACCGAAGTCGCCAAGCAGGTCAGGGAGCGGCGTGCCTCCTTCGGCATCTGCCTGGTCAGCCAACGCGATCCGGCGCTGGAATACGCGATGGTCTACCGCGAGTTCTTCGGCTTCTTCTGCGGGCCGCAGCACAGGCTTTACGGGCAAACCGGGTTGACGCTGGCCGATCTGCGTGACGAACCCTCGGTATCGTTCCAGACCGACCATATTTCGGATGCGTTGCGGCCGGTCGCGCTGCTGCGCAGTGAAGCCCGGCTGAACGCCGATGTCGTCGGCGTGTCTTCGAGCCTGGAAGAGGTGCGGCGCATGATCGTCGCCGGGTTGGGCATTGGGCCGCTGCCGCTGCACGTCGCGCGGCGCGATGTGGCGGATGGAATGCTGTGGCGGCTGCCGCCCTACGACGCGCCGCCGGCCATCGACATCTTCCTGCTGGTCAACCCGGACAAGGCGATGAACCGCGCCGAGAAGGCGCTGCTGTCCGGGCTACAGACGTTGATCGCCGAGACGCCGCTCGAGGACCGTATCTACCAGGGCTGACCGGCCGAGACAGGCCTATTCGATCAGCAAGGCCGCCGCGCGGTTTCGCATCGCCTCATCCAACGCCACCGAGGCGCGCGCGGCGAGGTCGAAGCGCACGCTGGTCGTCCGGCTCGATGCATGGACAACGCCGTCGAGCGAGCCCGACATCACCTGTTCGAAGGTGATGGAGGTGCGGCCGATCTTCACGACATGCGAGCGGATGGTGATGAGCGCACCGGCTTTCGTTTCGTGGCGATAGTCGATTTCGGTGCGCACATCGGCCCATCCGATTTGCGCCGCCTGGTTATCGTCCTGTCCGGCGATATGACCGAGAAGCTGGAAGCTGGCATCGTCGAACATCGCCGCGTAGTGACGCACATTCACGTGCCCCATCACATCGCACATCCAGGGATGGGCGACGCCGACAAAAGTGACGAGAGATTTGCTCATGGGGATTCTTGCCCTCCGTGGCTATCGACGATCGCGCCGACGCAATAACGAAACGCACGCCGACAGGCAAACGGTCTGCTGTCCCCGGCATCTTCAAACCGGCATTGACCTTCGCGCGTCGTATTCGTCAGCCGCACGATTCGTTAGCCGCGCCCTTGGCCGCCTCCATCAAACGGACTATCTCAGGGGAGGCGGCGTTTCCGCCACGGGGGTCGGCATGCTCAGAGTGCAAAAGGTCAAGGTCGACGAGATCTACGTGCCGACGGCGCGCAAGAAGACGCTGCATCCCGAGACCGTCCGCCATCTGGCCGAGGACATTTTGGAAAACGGCATGAAGACGCCGATCCAGGTCCGCCATGACGGCAAGCGCCACATACTCGTCGAAGGCCTGCATCGACTGGAGGCGGCAAAGTGGCTCGGCGAGACCGAGATCGAGGCCTATCTGGTGCAAGCCAAGCGCCACTGACACGTCCAGTTCTCTCGGCGCAGAAGTTTTATCGCTTCGTCATCCACGGGCGGAGCAAAGAGCGCAGCGAAGCGGCGCAGACTTGAGGATCCATGCCGCGACTCCAACGCGTCACAACGGTGCGGAATTCTGCTCCCCTGCATTCCTCGACAACGGTCGCGGCATGGATCCTCGGGTCTCCGCGACGGAGTTGCGCTCCTGCTTCGCCCGTGGATGACGAAGGTGGGTGACGCCTCGGACCCGTCGTGGCGGTGTCGACATTTTTCGCGGCCGGTGTCGGTTTGTGGTTCATCGGCTCGTCCTTGGGACGGAAGCCAGATCAAACGCGGGACGCCATCATGACCACCAAGCTCGACATCGCCCCCACCAACGACCGTGAACTGGTTCTCGCCCGCATCATCGATGCGCCGCGCGAAAACGTCTATCGCTGCTGGACCGATCCGAAACTGATCACGCGCTGGTTCTCGCCAAAGCCGTGGACGACGCCGCGCGCCGAGATGGATGTGCGCGCCGGCGGCTCGAGCCTTGTCGTCATGGCTAGCCCCGAGGGCAACGAATTCCCCAACCCAGGTGTCTTCCTCGAAGTCGTTCCCGGCCGGAAGATCGTCTTCACCGACGCCTACACAGAGGCTTGGCAGCCTTCGGAAGAGCCGTTCATGACCGTCGCGCTGACCTTCGAGGACGAGGGCAACGGCAAGACCCGCTACGTCGCTCGGGTCAGGCATTGGAGCGTCGCCGACCGCGAACAGCATGAGAAGATGGGGTTCCACGAGGGTTGGGGACAGTGCGCCGACCAGCTCGAAGAACTCGCCAAAACGCTTTGATCCGCATGACGCTTGATATCGGCAGGAGAGGAGATCGATATGTTCAAAACCCTGATTTTCGCCATTTTTGCTTCGGCCGCAGCACTGCTTGCCTGCCCGGGCACCACCAATGCAGAGGAGACAAAACCTGCCATGACGACTGAAACGAATGCACTGCCGAAACCGGAAAAGTCCGGCCTGCTGCCTATCGACGGCCTGAATTATTATTATGCAATCTATGGCAAGGGCGAGCCCCTGCTTCTGCTGCATGGCGGTCTTGGCACCACGGATATGTTCGCGCCGATCCTGCCGAAACTTGCTGAAAACCGCACCGTCATCGGCGTCGACCTGCAGGGTCACGGCCGCACCGCGCTGGGTGACCGACCATTCACCGTGGAGGCGATGGGCGACGACATGGCCGCCATCGTCAAGGCACTCGGTTACGACCAGGTCGATGTCATGGGCTATTCACTTGGCGGCGGCGTCGCCTTCCGCATGGCCGTCCAGCATCCTGAAGCGGTGCGCCGCCTCGTCCTGGTATCGACCGGCTACGCCACGGACGGCTTCTATGACGAGATGCGTCCGCAGCAGGCACAGGTGAGCGCGGCCGCGGCTGAGTTCATGAAGGACACGCCGATGTACAAATCCTACGTCGCTGTGGCGCCGCATCCTGAGGAGTTCCCGAAGCTCCTCGATGCGCTGGGCGGCTTCATGCGTCAGAACCGCGATTACTCGGCCGACGTCGCCAAGCTGAAGATGCCTGTCATGCTGGTCTATGGCGACAGCGATATGTACAAGCCCGAACACGAGATCAAGTTCTATCAGATGCTCGGCGGCGGGCTGAAGGACGCCGGCTGGATGCGCGAGAACCTGTCGCAGAACCGCCTGGCGATACTGCCCAACCGCACCCATTACGATACCTTCTTCGCGCCGGAGTTGACGGCCGCCGCGCTGCCGTTCCTCAACGGCCAGACCAAGGTCAAGACCTGGGACGAGGTCGTCGGCGAAACGGAGTGAACGCCAAAGCCGCCGGCTGTTGGCGGGTAACCGGCATTCCGTGGCAGCCATGACGGCTTTCGGCGTCATGGCTTCATCCCCACTCGCATCAGCACAAGCGATGACGTTGCATCAAAGCTTTTCAATTGACCCAATCGGCCCCGCCGATACCTTGCGCGCCTATTCTCTCCCACCAGTGGATCCAGACAATGGCAAGATATGAGGGCGGATGCCTGTGCAAGGCGGTGCGCTACCGCGGACGCGGCCCCCATCAACGAACGCGTATGCCACTGCCGGGTATGCCAGAAGGCGATCGGCGCCGCCTTCAACGCACGCGTCCTGTTTCGCATCGAGGACGTCACGATCGACGGGCCGCTGGCGACAATAAACTCTTCGCCGGATCTCAAGCGCGGCTTTTGCCCGAGCTGCGGCACGACGATGTTTTCCCGGCGCGATTCCGCTGATATGATCGGCATCACCACCGGTTCGCTCGACGATCCCACGGTTTTCAAGCCGCAGATGCATATTTTCACGGCCTCGAAGCAACCCTGGCTGGTGCTTGATGACGGCCTGCCGAAATACGAAGGCGCCCCTCCGCCCGGCTAACTTTTCCCTTCTCCCCTTGTTGTGGAAGAAAGTAGATCGACGCGCAGCGCCAAGGGCGAGGGAAGAGCGCAAGCATGGCCAAAATTTAATCCAAATCAACACGAGATAGCCGGCAAAGCGTCATTGGCGAGCCATCTTTGTCGTCCTATTTAAGGGTCGCGGGTACGGCATTCGAGGAGACGACGGATGAACGACAGCATCAGCACCCTGGACGAGCTTTTGAGCGATCCGATGGTCCTTCTTGTGATGGAGCGCGATCGTGTGCGTCCCGAACAGCTGCGCATGCTGCTCGAACGGGCTCGCCGACCTTCGACCGATGAGCCCGAAGTGCCGCCGGCGCATGTGATCGCCAGGACATGCCAGAAACTCTGGCTCTGCCCGTAGTCGCTTTGCGATTTTCCCTGTGTCCTCAAGCCGGCCCCAAGGTGGGCCGGTTTTCGAACGGCGTGCACCTCGGCGCGCCAGCTTACAAATCCGTAAATTGATTATCCGGCCCATGACGATAAGGCTTGCCCGGGATTGACCGATGGTCGGTCCACGCAACTCCGATCTCTCATGCACGGAATTCGATTTTTGGCCGATATCTGCACACAGGGCCTGGATACGGGCTTCGTCGGCCTGGGGTTCGCCAAGGTGGCGTTCCTCGGCGTGGTGCAAGGCATCACGGAACTGCTGCCAATTTCCTCGACTGCCCATATGCGCATCGTGCCGGCCGTGCTCGGCTGGCAGGATCCCGGCTCTGCTTTTTCCGCCGCCATGCAGCTCGCGGCCCTTGCCGCGGTAGTCAGCTATTTCTGGAGCGACGTCAGGGATATCCTGTTTGGGTCGCTCGACGCTCTGGCGCGACGCAATTTCGCCGACCGGCATTTCCGACTGGCGCTCTGGATCGTGCTGGCGACGATCCCGATCGTCATCGCCGGCGTGGCGCTGTCGGGCGTGCTCAACGCCTGCAATTCGCCGCTGCGCAGCCTGACGGTGATCGGCTGGGCCTGCATCGCGATGGCGATCCTGCTGGCGCTGGCCGAGATTTTTGCCCGCCACCGGCGCAGCATGGCCGACGCGTCGCTGACCGATGCGCTGCTCGTCGGCGTCGCCCAGATCGGTGCGCTTATCCCCGGCGTCTCGCGCTCGGGCTCGACCCTGACGGCGGCACTGGGGCTCGGCTTCAAGCGGGCCGAGGCGGCGCGCTTCTCGTTCCTGCTCGGACTGCCGGCGATTGCACTCGCCGGCCTCAAGGAACTCTGGGAACTGCACAAGGTCCATCTCGACGCCCATGGCTGGTCGGTCCTTGCCGTCGGGCTGGTCGTCGCCTCGATTTCCGCCTTCTTCGCCATATGGGGGCTGATGCACGTGCTGGAGCGTTTCTCGGCCTGGCCGTTCGTCATCTATCGCGGCCTGCTCGGTGTCGTTCTGCTGTTGGGCGTGGCGATGGGATGGCTCGTCTAAGGCAGTTCCACAGTATCGCTTGAAACGGGCTATATCCGTACCGGACCTCGAACTTCGATTCCGGTACGCACATGGATTTTTTGACCCTCCTGCAATCACTGCCGTTGCTGCTGGCGTTGGCCAAGGGCGCACTGCCGTCGGTGGCGGCATTTGGCATGGGATTTGGCCAGTGGACCGCTTCACTGCCGCCATGCCGGGACTTCACCTTCGAGGCGACCAGCTATCTCGTTTGCGAGGTCGATCCGAAACGATACCAGCTCGAGCTGTTCTGGAAGGATGCGGCAGGCAAGCCGTTTCAGTCGCTGCACAATCTGCATGCCGCGCAACAGGCGATCGGGCGCACGATGTTGTTTGGCATCAATGCCGGCATGTATCACCCGAACCTGGCGCCGGTCGGCCTCTATGTCGAGCGTGGCCAGGAGATGGCCTCGGTGAAAACGGGTTCGGGAAGCGGCAATTTTTCCCTGCAGCCGAACGGCATTTTCTACATGCGCGACGGCAAAGCCGCGGTCCGCGCCACCACGGATTTCGTGAAAAGGCGCCCGAGCGTCGACTATGCGACGCAATCGGGGCCGATGCTGGTGATCGACGGCAATCTGCATCCGAAATTCCAGGCCGACGGCACTTCGCGGAAAACCCGCGACGGTGTCGGGGTGCGAAAGGACGGCGTCGCGGTCTTTGCAATTTCGAACGGCACGGTGACCTTCCATGCCTTCGCCCGTCTGTTCCGCGATGCGCTCGGCTGCGACAACGCGCTGTTCCTCGACGGCACGATATCCAGCCTGTTTGCGCCTGCCATCGGCCGCAAAGATGACTACTGGAATCTCGGGCCGATGATCGGCGTTTTCAGAAAATCCTAGCCGGTTTCCATCGCGCTTACCCGCACGCGGTATGGGCGAAAAAAACTTGATTCAAACTTTATTGGTAATTTCTCATTCATAACTGATCCGGTTTGTCCGTCGGCTGTCGTTTTGCCCTCGGTCTGTTGTGTTTTGAGTACAGGTCCAGATGCGGATTCCGGGCGTCGTCAGTTTTTTGATAGCATCGCTATGCCTTGCCGGTTGCTCGTCGACGGCCGGCGTCGATGCGCTGGATTTGCAGAAACCGTCCAACGAGACCACCAGTTCCGTGATCCGGCCGCCGGCACCGATCGCCTCTGCTCCGACAGCAAGGGGCAACAGGGCGGCAAGGGCCGGATTGGCTCCCATGTCTGACAACGGTCCGGGGGAAAAAACGCGCCCGTTCGGCTTGGCGGAGGAGGAAGAGACGGGGGTGTTTGCCGCGCCCGACGTGCCTGACCCCCAGG